>CAIXGW010000189.1 GCA_903919145.1 uncultured Myxococcales bacterium | reverse complement strand
TTGGCGCACCCAGGACCAGCCCGGCCCCGTCAAGGTCCACGCGCGGATCGCCTCGCCGACCCAGACCGTCGATGGCCCCGACCACGAGATCTTCTTCTATTCTGAGGCACGGGTGCAGCTGCTGGCCCAGACCGCCGTAGGTGCTGTCGATGGCGGCTGCGACAAGACCGCGCACTGCACCAAGCTCGACATGGGCAAGTCCACGGGTCTGTGGCCGGGCCTGCCGCTGCAGTTCACCCGCAAGAAGCCGGCTAGCGCCGACGGCTGGGCGGATGCAGTGGTTCACCTCAAAGACGGCACCAAGCTGATCGAGCTGCAGCGCGACAAGCCGGTCGAGCTGCCCTACCAGCCCACCCAGCCCCTGGAGCTCTGCTACGCCGCGCCGCGCTGCAGCCAGCCTCCTGGCGATGGCAAGCTGGCAGCGGCGGAAGCCATTGAGATCAAGCCCGTGCACTTCTGCCTTGCCGAGCGCGATGACGAGTGCAAGAAGACGCCGACCGCGCCGGGCTGCCAGGAGCCGCGCATGGCCACCACCCTGCTGGTACCCGAGGTCCACGCCAACAGCTGGCTGGACTGCAACCTGTGGTGGATCCTGATTGTGGCCGGGGTGATCCTGTTTCTGATCATCGTGGCCGGCATCGCTACGCCCAAGCAGTTCTCTTCTTCGGCGATGCTGCGGGTGGCCAACAACGATCGCCAGTTGCGCCGCGAGCAGGGTCGGCCCCTGCGCAGAGAACCTCAAGGAAAAAGAGGGTTCTACCGCACCGGCACCGTGTGCTTTACCGACATTGGCACCACCGTCAAGAAGTCGCAGGGCCACGTGCTGATGCTCAAGGCCGGCGAAGGCAAGCAGATCGAATTGCACAAGAAAGGCGCAACGCTAGAGCGCTTTGAGCGCAACGCCTGGCGGCAAGTCGATCTCGTAGCGACCGGCAAAGACGTGCTGAACGAGCGCAGCCTGGTCAGCGGCGGACTGTACCGGGTCAACAATCAATTCTACTTTACTGTGGATTTCTAAATCGGTGAGCCCAGCGCCGCGTCACAGGGACCGGCCATCGCCCTGCCCTCCTCACCGCCCCTCATCCCCATCGACAAGCGGAGCAACCCATGGCCGAAGCCCAAACGCCCCCCCAGCCCCAAAAGCCCGTGGTCCTTGGATTTGACGACCTCAAGGGCGTGCCCCCGACCTTTTTTCTGGGCATGGGCGGTTCTGGCGGCCGCGTGGTCGACGTGCTGGCCCGCCGCCTCAAGGCCGAGCCCACCTGGTCGCGCTTTCAAAAGCTCATTCACTTCATCTGTGTCGACACCGACGCCAACGACCTGTCGCGGCTGGCGCGGCGGGTAGAGACGAGCAACATCTCCGCCTCGGGCAAGCGCCGGCGCATGCAGCTGCTGCGCGGCGAGATGGACCACGAGGCCAATGAGCGCGTGACCTCCTGGGTCCACCAGTGGTACGGCTTTCGCGACGAGGCGGGCAAGGGCGCTGGGCAGATCCGCCTGGAGTCGAGGTTTTCGCTGCACTGCCAGATCCAAGACGCCCTGCCCGGCAACATCCGCGACATGATTGTGCGCAAGCTGCGCGAGTCGATGGACGCGCTCAACCCCAACCAGCAGCGCGGCGCCAACGTGCGCTTCTTCATCTACGGGTCGCTGGCCGGCGGCACGGGCTCGGGCGCCTCGCTGATGATGGCCTACCTGGTGCGCAAGCTGGCCGAAGACGCCGGGGTACCCGCTGAAGTCTACGGCATGTTCTTTCTGCCATCGGTCTTTCGAGACCGCGTCGAGTCGGCTTTGGTCAGCAAGATCAATGCCAACGGCTACGCTGCCCTGAAGGAGATGGAGTGGTGCCAGGAGATGCGCTATGACAAGACCGGCCCCGATTTTCTGGAGATGGTCTATGACCCGCGCCGCACCGCCGCCACCAAGGTCAGCAAGCAGGATCGCGTAGAGAGAGCCGCTTTTGACTGGATCTACATCGTCGACAAGCCCGAAAAGCTGGCCATCGACCAGATCTACCAGGCCGCGGGAGAGAGCGCCTACCTGCAGTTGTTCAGCCCTATCATGGCTTTTCAGGACCGCGAGGGCGACAACTTTGCCCAGCTGCAGTCAGAGCCTTCCGACGGCTACTTTGCGGTGCAGTACGGCTCCATGGGCTCTTCTGTGCTTGAACTGCCGCGCGAGCGCCTGGTGCGCTACTTCGCCCGCCGCAAGACGGTGGAACTGGTCGAGCGGCTGGTGGTCGGCAAGCCGCCCAGTGGCTCTGGGGTCGCCGACGACCTGGTGCTGAGCGGCCGCGAATTCCTTGACTTGGCAGAGAGCGAGCAGAACCGCCGAATTGACGAGGCCTTCAAGCGCTTTGTCGAGTATGAAGCCCGCCAGGAGAAAGAGGCCGAAAAGAAGGGCCTGTTTACCGACATCGCCGAGCTGCGCGTCGGTCAGACCAACCTGATGGACGAGTTCCGCGCCCGCCTGAACGGCGACATCGAGGCCCTCAAGAGCGAGGTGGTCATCGCCACCATCAACGCGCCGGCCATCACGCCAGAAAACCCCACGCTGAACCACGCGCGCGTCAACCTGGGCCGCGACTACAAGGCCGGCAAGCAAACGGTCGACAAGAAGGCCCAGCTGCTGGCGCGCGAGATCGCCTCGGGCCAGTACCTCAGCAAGTTCTTTCGCGACTTCAAGGCTTCGCCGCTGCAGCAGCGCTTCTTCTTGGTGCGGGTCAACGAGCTGTCCAAGAACCAGGACCTGCGCACCGGCATGGAAGAAGAAGACGCAACGCTGCTGGACTGGTGCTTTCTGCCATCGGCCGATGTCGACAGCGTGGCCTACCTGGCGCGCAAGCCTCCTGAGCCCATTGAGTACGATGTCGACCTGCCGGAAGTGCGCAAGCGCATCGCCAATGCCGAAGAGCGGCTGCAGACCGCGGCCAAGAAGCTGGTCGGCAAAGAGAAAGCCTTTGACGAAGCGCGAATCGCCTCCGTGCGCGAGTTCCAGCGCCTGGAGCAGGCCGCGGGCGACGCGCTGATCATCGACTTCTGGCACCAGATCAACCGGGCCCTGCGCCAGCACGTAGAGAAGCGCGCCGACTTGTTCCGGGTCATCGCCAAGAAGGGCCTGTCGGCCGTCGATCACCTGCGGGCCCAGGCAGAGAATGTGCGCGAGCGCGGCGGTGTGATCCCAGACATCGGCAAGACTGACGAAGAGGCCGCCGAGTTCCACTTGGGCAATGAAGTCTTCCACGATGCCCGCAACCACGTGCGCCAGTGGCACATCCTGTACCGCTTGATGGTCGAACAAGATTTTGTGGTCGACACCGGCGAAGTGCTGGGCCGCGTCAACGAGGTCCTGGATCAAGCCGCTGCGGCCAACAACGCCAGCGGGCCGGCGACCAACAGCTCTGACGACGTGCTCAACAACATCATCGACCGCATCGACAAGGCCATGCGCGAGAAAATGCAGCGGTTCCTCGACGTCGACAAGGCCATTGACCTGTTCACGGGCCTGGAGACCGAGGCCAAGATCACCCTGCTCAACAACCGCACCGACCTGACGCCCCAGGATCTGGAGCGGGTCGACCCGATTGCGCTGGAGCCCTACATCAAAGACAAGCTCAGCTTTATCTCGTCGATGTCCGTGCCGCTGGCGCGCTTTGACGAGGCGGTGCTGGCCGGCGCGGGCAAGCGCCCCTATCGCCCGCGCTTTTACGGCGTCGACCACACCTTGCTCGACAAGTCGCCGATGGTGGCCAAGGCCCTCAAGGGCGCGGCGACCGGCTTTTCGATGCTGGAAGACTGGAATTCTCACGACATCCTGACGTTCTATCAGGCCACGCTGGGGGTGCCGCTGTATGCCTGGCGCGACGTCCAGGAAGACCTGGGCTCAGCCTACGAATTTGAGGCCCACGAGTCCGGGCGCGGCCACCCGCTGCACGTCGATGCTCGCTGGGAGAGCAAGGGATTCCGCGGCCAAGAAGGCCTGGGCCTGCCCGGGCTGTCGCTGGGTGCGCGGCGCAAGTGGGAGGCGGACCGCAAGGCCTGGCTCGAAGAGCTAGCGCGCAAGAAGAAGGCCGAAGAAGACGCGATGCTGCGGGCGGCGGCGGCTTCGGCCGGCCAGTTGGCGCGGGCGCTGGCGGCGGGCATGGTCACAGAGAGCTTTGGCGCCTGGGCGCTGGGCTATCGCGGCCGCACCTTTGAGCTGGGCGGCGGACTGGCGGAAGCCATGAGCAAGTTTGCGGCCCTGCCCGACGCAGTGCGCGGCCCCATCGATCGCGCTGCCGCGGAGTTGCTGCAGGCCGAGCCCGGCAAGGCGGCAGAGATGCGCAACCGCCTGGACGATTGGCTGTTCGACGCCGGCTCCGATGGTCGGACCGCCGACGAGAAGGCCATTGGCCTGCTGCAAGCCCAGCTGAAGTAGCGCCGCAGCGCCTGGGAGGGGGCCCCCACTGCCCCCCTCTGGCAAACCCACGCTAGCCAAGGAGAATTGTGAGCATTCCGGTCCAGGTGGTGGTCAGCCACGCCAGCTTGCTGCCCGCAGTCGAGGAGATCCAGGGCCGCTTGGGCACCATCGGCGGGGCCCAGGCGCTGTGGGTTTTGGTCGGCGCCGATGATCCGCAGCTGCCGGCCAAGGCGGCGGCCCAGCTGCGCACCATGCTGGCCACCCGCGGCCATGAAGGCGGCTTTGCCCAGGTGCTGCTGGCCCAAGATAGCGCTTCTCTTGGACAATTGGCAGAGTTGCTCAAGCAGGTCGATGTCGGCCGCGCCCCCTGGGGCGTGGTGGCGATTGCCCTGGCGGAGGAGAGAGAGGCGGCGGCGCTGGAGTCGCTCAAGCTGGCGTCCGTCCACTTGGTGCCGGCGGCGCTGGCCTACCGCGAGCTGTCCTGGCGCGACCGCGAGCGCTCGGCCGTCAACCTTTTGGGTTTGCTGGTGGATCTGGCGCGACTGCCCCAAGCCAGAGAAGCCTTTCAGAGCTGGGTCGCCACCTACGCCGGCATCCGGGTGACCCTGGCCCAGGCGGCGCGTTTTCAGGCGCCGATGGTGCAGCGGGTGCTGGCGCGGCGGCTGGCGGCCAGGGTGGCCGACCACATGGTCGAAGCGCTGCAGCTGGGGCGGTCCAGCTCGGCGGCGCCGCGGCTCAGCGACCCTCCAGAGCCGCCCAAGCACGACGTAGAGGCCGCGCTGCGCGATCGGGCGCGCGAGCTGGGAGACAAGGTCGCCGCGCGCATCGTCGCTGAGGGCGAATTGCCAGACGAAGACACCCTGCAGCGGCGGGCCAAGCTGGAGACCGGCGAGCTGCCGGCGCGCTTGGAAGACGTGCTGCGCCGCCACGGCAGCGAGCTGCGCGAGCAGGCCCTGGCGTGGCAGGAAGGGCTGCGGCGCTGGGTCGATGACGGCCTGGAGCGCGCCAATTTTACCGCCCTGATCGGCCTTATCGACAAGCTGCAGGCCTGGCGCGAGCAGCTGGGGGTGCGGCCGCACAGCGCCAGCGATCACGGGCCGCGGCAGGCCCTGCGGCTGGATCCGCCCGACTCGGCCCAGGTGCGCAAGGCAGTGCTGGATCTGGCCCGCGCCCGCAACCTGCACGACGACTCGCACCTGCTGTTTGGCGGCTGGACGATGGGCATCAGCGCCACGGCGGCCATGGCGACCTGGGCGGGGCTGGTCAAGGCCGGCGACGCGCGCGACCTGGCGACCGGTGGCGTGGCCCTGGGGTGCGCCGCGATCGGGGCGTCGGTGTCGGGCGTGCGGTCGCGCCTGGCCAGGCAGCAGATAGAGAGGCTGCAGGCGGCAGAAAGAGCCGCGAGAGACACCTACCGCCAGGCCTGGAGCCGGCTGATCGAGCTGCAGATAGCCTCGATTGGCCAGGTCCTACACGAGCGAATGGTGCGCTTTGCCGACGAAGTGGTCGCCACCGAGCTAGCCTGGCTGCAGGCCGTGCACGACACCATCCTCGACCTGCACCAGCAGCACAAAAAGCCCGAGCGGGCCCGCCTGGGGGCCGATAACGCCTTTGAGTCCGACATTCGCCTGCCAGAGGACTTTTACGCCAAGGCCGAGCAGGGGGCAGACCCGGCTCAAATCTTTGACGAATACGAGCACCGCCTGAGCCAGTCGACCTGGCGCCAGCAGCTGGAATTCATGAACAGCGAGGCACTGACCAAGCGCTGCGCCGGCTTGTACTCGGCATTTCGCGAGCAGATCCCCTTTGCCCAGCGCGAGGAGTTGCGCGAAGTGGCGATGCCGGCGACCCGCCAGGCGATTGCGGCGATGTTTGAGCGGCTAAGCGAATTCCTGCCGCCAGAATTGCACGGAGAGCGGATGGCCGTGGTGCCGCAGCGGCTGCAGGAGGCGGTGCCTGCCAATGGCGTGGGCCACCTGCGGGTCCATTTTGGCGTCAGCGATGCCTTTGCGGCGATCTCGCGGCCCGCCGAGTACCTCTATGGCGGAGGTGCCGCATGAGCAACGCCGAATTGCTGACCATGGTAGCGGGGTTGGCGGCCATCCTGGTCACCGCTTGGCTGTTGGCCGTCCACGCAGGGCCAGACTGGCTGCGCCCCGGCCACGGGCCGCTGTGGTACGGTTCTTCCTTGATTTGCCTAGTGATCGGCGGAGCGTCGGCTGCGCTGCAGCGCCTGGGCGTGCTCAAACCCCACCACCTGCTGGGGCTGCCTGGCACCTTCAACGCCGCGGTGCTGGCCCTGATCGCGCTCATCGCGCTGTTTGCGGTACTGGCGCTGCTGTTTGCCCAGCTGCACAAGCCCCTGCCGCACCAGCCGCCCATCCCCAAGCTGTTTATCTACTTTGGGATCGCCCCGGATGGTTCGCCGCTGCTGGAGCTGCGCTGGATGCTGCGCGCCTTGGCGGTCGTCGGCCTGGTGGTCGCCACGCTGTCGATCCTTGGCATGGACCAGTCTGCAGTGCCGCGCGAGGGACCGCAGCAGCATACGCTGTGGGCTTTTGGCTATGCGGCGCTTTTGGGCGTGCTGTTTGGCTCTACCCACCCGGTCCGGCCAGTGCCAGAGCCACGCCACGCCCCCGCGCCGGACGAAGTAGCGCCACCCAAGCCGTTTGGCGAGCGCGTCGACGCCCTGCACCGCTGGCTGGGAAATCCTGTAGAAGCAGAGGTCTTGCCGGAGGTGGCCCGCGATCGCAAGGGCGCCAAGGCCGCCGATCACCGCTTTGGCCTGGACCTGTACCCGTACCAGGCGCGCCTCATCGACGACGCGGCAGCCTATCCCGCGGTGGCCTTGGCCGGGCCAGAGGGCACCGGGCGGACCACGACGGCGCTGCTGCGGGCCATCGACCTGGCGCTGGCGACCGGCGCCTCCTGCACGGTCATCTGCCCCGATCGCGACGCGGTGCACCTGGTGTGGCGCCACGCCCGCTCCTTGACCGAGCGGATCTCCGCCGGCGCCGCGGTAACGGTGGACGACGGCCTGCCGCCGCGCGCCGCCGACTTGTGGGTGGTCTCTCTGGACGACCTTGAGCGGTTCCTGGATGACACCGCCGATCCCGCCGCCCACCCGCTGCTGCAGCGCCTTCGGCTGATTGTGGTGGACGATGTGGAGCGCCTGTACGGCCCGGCGGTGGCGCGGGCGCGCTTTTTGATCTACCGCTTGGAGGCCTTGCGCCAGGCCCTGCCGCCGCAGCTGATGATGGTCGGCAACCTGGCGCCGCAGGTGCTGCAGCAGGTGGCCGAGCGGATCGCAACCCGGCCGGTGCGGGTGGTCTCGACCGCTGGCGAAAACGACCCAGCCGGCGCGGCTTCGCGGCCAGTGCGGCGCTTTGTGGTCGAGCCGTCGCGCATCGACCACAAGGCCACTTCCACAGTGGGCCTGCTGGGCATCCGCGACGGCTTTGCCCGCATCGTCACCGAGGTCGACGAGCCCAGCCAGCGCTTGCGCGCCTCGCTGCTGGGGGAGCCATGGACGCCGTGGCCCCCAGCCGATCAGGCCAGCCCCGATCAGCCGGCCGAGGTGCTGCTGGCGCGCATCGGCCCGCGCTCTGCCTGGCACGTGCTGGGCCACCGGCGCTACTATGCCCAAGCCGCTGCCCCGGCTCATGAATACCTGATGTTTGCCGACGACCCCTTGAGCCAGCTGCTGCTGCGTCAATTTCGCGGCGGGTCTCGCGGCCAGGGCAGTGTGCGCAGCTGGTGGCCGGGCTGGTACGACACCTCGCGCTTTCCGCGGATCCTGTCTGCCGTTCCGGGGGGCGCCTCGACGCCGCAAGGGCTGCAAGCGCAGGCGCGGGCCCAGCTGCGCGCCGTGCTGGACAAGGGCTTTGCCGACTTGCAGCGGCTCGAAGCCGTCTTCTCTCCAGAAGTCGCCCGCCAAGTGCTAGACAGCCTAGAGACTTCGCGGATTTTTGAGCGTTTTGAAGGCTGGCGCCCCAACCCGGCCGACCCCAAGAAGCCGCAGGTGGTGCAGCTGGTCCGCGCCCAGGGCGCCGTCGAGGCCGACCGCGACCGCCGCGACCACGACTGGGCCGATCTGCGGGCCGCTTCGGTCGGCCGATCGTGGCAGGTGCCCGCAGCGCTTCTGGATTTTCAATACTACGATGGCGCAGTGCTGCAGCTCGACGGCAAGCGCTACCGGGTACAGGTAGACAAACGTCAACCTCGCACCCGGCTGCTGGCCGAAGAAGCCACGGCAGTGACGGCTACGCCCATCCGCGCCATCCGATTCCGCCGCCACAGCCAGACCCCGCTCGACAGCCGCTTTCCCCGCTATGGCGGCCAGGGCGGCCTGGAGACGCTGCGCTGCTCGGTACAGCTGGAACTGAAACACCAGGGCGTGCACACCTTTGGCTATGGTCGCGACGGCCAGGGCGGTGCCGGCGACTCGCTGCAGCGCCTGTACGAAGAGCTGCTGCCGAGCCCCGTGACCACCCCAGGCTTTGTGACCCGGGCGTGGCTGGTCTGCCCGCCGGCGGTAGAGGGCACCGACCCAGAGGTGGTGCTGCACACCCTCTCTCACGTCTTGCGAGACAGCCTGGACTACTTCTTCCTGGGCGCGTCTGAGTTTATTGGCGTGGGCTATGAGATGGACTTTGAGGGCCGCGCCGGTCTGGTGTTTTTTGACCGCCACCCCGATGGCCTGGGCTGCCTAGACGACATCGACGACGCCAAGGATCTTCAGGCGATCCTGGCTGCAGCGCGCGAGATCCTGGGCGGCTGCGACTGCGAACACAGCTGCTCGCGCTGCTGCCGGTCGGTGGCCTGCACCCGCCGCCCGCACAACCACGACCTGGACCGCCACCAGACCGTGCGCGTGCTCGACGCCCTGCTCAGCCGCAGCGGAGGCAAGGCGTGAACCTCCCCGGCGCATCGGTCATTCTCTCTGGCGCTGCAGCGGCGGGTCTGGGGCCGGCGACGTGGCATCTGGCGCGCTGCCAGGGCGCCGAGGCGCTGGCCAAAGCGTATCCGCCACCCATCGACCCAGCTCAGGCGGCTCTGTGGCTGCAGAGCGAGCTGGCGGCCCTTTCCAGCGTCCCGCACCCGGCGGTCCTGCGGCCCCTGGGGCTGTGGCAGGGCCCCGACGGCACCGCCCACCTGCTGCTGCCGCGGCCCGCCGGCCGGCGCTGGGAAGACATTGTCCGCATTGACCAACAGCGCAACAGCTACCTGGCGGCGCGGCAGTGGGACCAAGCGACCCGCTGGATCCTGCAGGTGACCGGCGAAGTGCTGCAGTCCGGTCATCAAATCGGCATCGCTCATGGCAATTTGGCCCCGGACTCGCTGTGGGTCAACCTGACGCCAGCCGGCGATCTGCAGGTGACGGTAGCCGACTACACCCAGCTGGCGCCGCTGCTGCCCGGGCCGCGCCTGCGCTACTGCGCACCCGAACAAATGAGCGGCAGCCGCGCCGACGCCCGCACCGACGTCTACCGCCTGGGGCTGTTGCTGTACTTCTCGCTGACGGGGACCACGCCGTGGCCAGAGGCCGATCTGGCCGCCGCCCACGCCGCCCGGCAAATGCCCATCGACCGCCTCAACGACGACCGCGGCCGCGCCGCCTGGCAGCAGCTGCAGCGCTGGCCCGAGGTGGCGGCGGCTTTGCTTGGCGCCCTGCAGTTTGATCCGGCGCGGCGGCCGCAGACCATGGCCGAGTTCTTGGGGCAGCTGGGCCTGGGGCCAGCGGTGGCGCCGCGCCAGGCTCGCCCGCGGCAACAGGATTTGGGCTACGCCATTGCCGCTGCGGCGGGGCTGCTGATCACCGCGCTGGTGTCGCTGCCCGCTGAAGACAGCCGCCTGACCCGCTTGATGCTGGACCGCCAGCCCCTGGCCGCATGCAGCCAGCAGCTGCCGGTCCTGGCCGAACAGGTGTGTACCCGCTATGGCGCCAGCCACCCCAACTGCCGATCAGCGCTGGGATTCCTGCTCTCTCGCGAAGAGTGCCCCAATCGGGTCAAGCAGCTGCGCTCGTGTCTCGATCAGCCCTGACAGCGCAACCGGGCATGGCCCACGGTGGTGTGACCTAGTATGTCCAGAATTGTCGAATACCTGCTGATCTTCGCCATGGTGCTGGTGACCGGCCTGGGCACGGGCCTGGGCCTGTCAGCCGCGCAGCGCCACCACGAGCTGGCGGTGGGGCTCGACACCGGCGTGCCTTCCTCTTGCGCCGCGCTGGCCAAGGGCACGGGTGACTCGTGCAAGTCGGCGCTGACCTCCGATTCCGGCAAGGTGCTGGGGGTGCCGATCGCCGTTTGGGGCATGGCGACCATGGGCATTGCCGCCGCGACGTCGCTGGTGTTTGCCGGAGCGCTGGCCGCCGGGGCCTGGACCATGGCCGCCCACGTGTTCTCTTTGCTGCTGCTTCTGGCGTTCATCAACCTGGGCGGCACCCTGGCCTATCTGTACATTGGCTTGGTGCAGCTGCAGACCAAGTGCACCCTGTGCCTGGCCATGCACACCGCCAACGCCGCCTACTGCCTGATCATTGGCCTGACCTGGAGCCATTTTGGCGACCGGTTTCGCGAGTTTGCCCGGGCCCACGGCCGCGGCTGGAAGCGCCAGGTCGGAGCCACGGTGGCGCTGGGCGTCGGCTTTTGGTTCATCAGCAGCGTCGGCGCCGACTTTTACTACAGCGCTCAGGCTGCCCAGCTGCACACCAAGCGCCAGCAAGGCAAGGCGCTGATTCAGAATCGCGGCGAAGTGATGCTGGCCTGCCCTGCCAAGGAGTGCTTGCCGTCGCTCAACCTGCCGGGCGCTGACCTGCCCGCCGACGACGCGTCGCTGGTTGTCGCCACAGCCAAGCCGGGCAAGGCCACGCTGGTCGAGATGCTAGACGTCTCCTGCCCCCACTGCCGCCACGACTACAAAGAAAAGATGAGCTTGCTGTACCGCCGCTATCTGGCCGGCGCAGAAGGCGTGGGGGCACGGATGGTGCTGTGGCCCGCCTCGGCAGAGTGCAACCCCCGCTACGGCGGCCAGCACGAGCCCAACTGCCAAGCCAATGCCGCGCTGCTGTGCGCCTGGCGGGCAAGTCCTGCCGCGGGGCTGGCTTATCTAGACGAAGAAGTGAGCCACGCCCACGAGCAGGTCACCTTTGACCGCGCCAAGTGGCTGAGCGATTTTGCCGGCCCCCCAGCGGCCGCTTGCCTGCAGGCAGAGACCAAGGCCGGCTTTCCGGGTCTCAAGAAGCACGTCGAGGCCGGCTTCAGGCTGCGAGAGCGCGCCCAGGCCAAGAACAGCGAGTGCCGCACCGGCCTAGACGCCGGCGGAAAAGCCATAGACCCCGGGCTGTTGTTCTGGTGCTTTACCGGCACGCCGTCCTACGCGGTGTTCCAAGACGCGCCACCAGCGCCCGGCCCGGATCGGCGGCTACAGGCGGCGCAGACCCACGACAGGTGGCCCTTCCTGGCGGGATGCCTGGGCAAATAGCCGCAGGAGTCCAGCCCTGGCCGGCCACCTGTGGGCTCTACTCACCGAGCTCGATCTTCTCCATCTCTTCATCGCCGGTCAGCAGCGGCTGCGGCAAGGTCGCGACCAGCGCCTTGATTGCCAAAAAAGCCGGGGCCACAAAGGGCCCAATGGCTTCCCCCAGCTCTTGGATGTAGTGCTTCTTCAGCTCGGCCACCGTGGCGTCGTTGCTGGACCACTCGCCGCGCACCTGGCCGGTCCACACATCCTGGCCGTCGCGGCAGCGCTGCAGCCGGGCCCCGACCTGCAGGGCCACCTCGGCGCCGCGGACCTGCTGCGCCACCTCTAGGCCCATGGCCCCTTCTTGCCCGGCGCAGGCCACACCAAGCGTCGCCTCATGGGCCAATTCCGCTGGCCGCAGGATGAAGTTGCGGTGCTGGTTGATGTAGCGCCGCGCCATCAGGTACCACAGCTTCTGCTGATCAGCCGGAAGACCGCGCACTTGCAAAGAAAGATGCTTGACCTGCCCCTGGTCCTGGGCGGCGTAGTCTTCTCTGACCCAGCTGCCCACGCTAGCTCCGCAGGCACTGGTCAAAAGCGCCGTCGCCAGCGCAGCTCTTGCCATGGTTCTGTTCAATTGGCCTCCGTGGCGGCTGGTTCGCCCAGCTTGGCCTTGACCCGGCGGTCGTGAAACAGCTGCAGCAGGGCGGGCATGACGGTAAAGGACACCAGCAGCGTGGCCGACATACCCACGCAAGCCAGAATCCCCATGGACTTTAGACCTTTGTGCCCAGCCCACAGCAGCCCAGCCCAGCCGGCCAGCGTGGTAATCGTAGAGGCTGCCACCGGCAGGCCGACCGTGCGCAGGGCCTCAAAGGGGCTGGTGCCCTCGTTGAAGCGGTGCATCAGGTAGACGCCGTGGCTGATGCCCACACCAAACACAATGGGAAACACCACAATGTTCATAAAGTTCATGGACCAGCCGGCCAGGGCCATGACCCCCAGCATGGTGCCCATGCCCGCCACCAGCGGCAGCAGCGCCACCAGCGCCGACCGCAGCGAGCGAAAGTCAAAGTACAGCAGCACCAGCAGCAGCAGCCCCGTCAGGATCATCGACATCTTGCCGTCAAACAACACGATCTTGGCCAGGTGGGCAAACAGGATTGGCAGCCCGGCGGCGCGGAACGTCGTTCCGTCTTTGGTGCGGATCTCCTCGATCTCCTCTGCAAACTTGAGCATCTGCTTGCCATCCCAAAGGTCGACCACCGGGTAGACAAAGGTCAACCAGCCGTGGTTCTCGGGCTTGGTGGTGGGCAGGTGGGTAAACTGCTCGCGGTACAGCGCCGGCAGCCCGTCCAGGTCGTAGGGCTTGGTGTCCAGGTACCCCAGCAGCTGCTTGTACTTCTCTTGGTGCTCGGGCGGCACCGACTCCATGTCGATGTCGGCCAGGTCAGCCTTCCAGGCTTGCAGCACCTTGGCATTGCGCGCCTGCTGCTCCGCCGGCGGCACAAAGGTGTAGAGTGACAGCACCTGGTCCACCGTGGAGTACTTCTGGTGGTCCAGCGGGTACAGCTCGTCATAGACTTTTTTGGCGTCGGCCAGGTTCTTGGTATAGATCCCCACTGGATCCGCAGACATCTGAAAGCGCGCCGCGACCTCGTCTTGCAGCCGCACGCTGGGCTGGTGCTCGACCATCAGCGCGCGGGTGTTGTACTCAAAGTGGACGGTGGGGGCGAACCACGTCAGCACCACCACCGCCGTGCCAGTCACGCCCAGCAACAGCCGCGGCCAGGGGATGCGCCGCTCGTGGCCATCGCGCGGGCGATCCGGCGCCTGCAGACCGCAGATCATCGCCGGCACCTTGGGCCAGTGGCGGCCCAGCAGGATCAGCACCGCCGGGACCGCCACAAAGATCGCCGTGCCAATCAGGTAGGTGCCGACGCCCGCCAGCAGCCCAAACTGAGAAAACCCACGGAATTCAGAGAACAGCAGTGCAAAGAACGAACCAGCGCTTGCGGTAGCCGAGACCAGCGCCGCCAGGCCAGCGTTCTGTACGGCCAGCTGCACCGCCCGGTCCCACTGCTCGCCCTGGCCCAGGTAGTAGCGGATCCGGTAGACCAGGTGGATGCCAAAGTCGATGCCCTGGCCCATCAGGATGCCGCCAAGGATCGACGTGATCATGTTGAGTTGCCCGACCGCCAGGTAGGTAAAGCCAAACGTCAGCGCCACGCCCGCCAGCATGCCCGCCGTCATCAGCAGCACCGCGCCCAGCCGCCGCCCCAGAAACGCCAGCAGCACCGCCAGCACGCCAAAAAACGAGATCGTCGAGGTCGGCACCAAAGAGGCCTTCATCTCATAGGAATCGTCGTAGCTGGTCTTGTAGCTTCCGGTAAAGCCAAAGCCCACCTTGGATTTCTCTGGGTGCGGCTGGCGATCGTACTCTTCTGCCAGTTGCACGCCGCGAGGGTTGCTCTTGCTGTAGGCCGCAAACTTCTGGCGCAGATCCTCAACCAATTCACCAGTCTTGCCCAGCTCGTTGCCGTCCCACATCGGCTTGATGACCAGCAGGACCATCTGCTTGTCTTCGCTGATGTAGTAGTCGTCGGCTATGCTCTTCTTGCCTACTTTCTTGTACTTGTTGATGATCGGGTCCAGCGTCAGCTCATAGGGCTTGGTCTCTTTGATCTCGACAAAGAACGGCGACGCCCGGCGGATCGCGTCCTTGATCTTGAGCATACCTTGGCGCCGCACCTCCTCGACGTCCTTGGTCTCGGCAAACATCGGCGCTTTCTCGCGAATAAACTCGGTCGACAGCTTGTAGGTGACATGGCGGATGTGGGTCTTGTCGGCCACCAGCATGGCGTTGATGTCATCGGCGACCCCCTTGATGGTGGCCTCGTCGCTGCCGCGCACGCCAATGATCAAGTGCCCGGCACCGCCGACCATATCGACCACGCGCTTGACGTCTTTGACCGCCTGCAGGTCCTGGCTGATCAGGTCCAGCTGGTTGGTGTTGATGGTCAACAAGCTGGCGGCCCAGACCGACAGGCCCGTCAGCACGGTCAGCAGCGCCAGCAAGGCGCCGGGATGGGCCAGCACCACACGGGCATAAGCCGCGATAAGACGCTCAATGATTTTCACTGGATTGTCCTTGGCAAGAGCGGGCAGAGCCCGGATCGGCAGAGGTCCCTAGGCTTTCTGGCGCAGCAGCTCTAGCAGCTTGGCCCAGCCGCCTTCTTTCATGATCGGAATGATCTGGTCTTCGCGAATGCTCTTGAGCATCGAGTCGCCAAGAACGGCCACATCGACCACCTTCCAGTCGGCCCCGACCTTCTGCATCTTGTACTTCAGCTTGAGCTCCTGCTTCTTGAGCGCGTGCAGGATCGTCACCACCGACTTGATCGAGGCGGCTTCGCCAGTGATCTCTGGAGCGTCGTAGACCATTGACTCTAGGTGCTCAAAGTTCTTCTGGATTTTTGGCAGGGCCTGCTTGGCAAACACCCCGTGGAACAGCTTGATGAACTCGGCGCGCTGGGCGGGCGTGCCCTTGGCCCAGTCTTCGCCCAGCAGCTGCTTGCCCTGGCTCTCTCCGTCGAGCATGGAGATCGCCATGGGAAACTTGCCAAAGCGCACGGCACCAATCAGGGTGCGGATGGGCTTTTCCACTGGATTGACAGCGGCTTGAGCCGGCGCTGCGGCGGCCGGAGGGGTTGCTGGCGCCGCCGGAGCCGCGTGGACGGCGGCGGCCGACAGCCACAGCGGGGCCGCCAGGGCCAGAGCAGCAAGAGAGGAAAGCGAAGAACCAGCAAAGCGGTGCGACATTCAGACTCCAAGGCGGGCCAGACCAACAGGCGCGCCCACCCACAACGCCGCGCGCGAGGGTAATGTTCATCGGGCTGCGTGGCAAATCGCCGTGCATTTCGGGTTGCACCGACAACAGTTGCCCGAGTACGCCCAGAGCCTTATGCTACGCCCCCGGGCCTGTCTGGCCACCTGCGCGAGCACCATGCAGAACCCACCATCCGCCCAGCCATACGCCCCCGCCCCCCAAGGAGAGGACCGGCGCAAGAGCCGCATCCAGCTGATCCTGCTGCTGCTGTTGCTGCTGGGTGTGCTGGGGGCCCTGTTCATGCTGCTGCGCCCAGGAGCGGTCTGCGGAGACAGCACCTGCGACGAAGCGGGCGGAGAGAGCTTCTTGGTGTGCGCCGCCGACTGCCCATCGCGCTGCGGCGACGGTTACTGCGACCCGGCCAAAGAGACGGTGCTGACCTGCCCTGCCGACTGCAAGCCGACCTGCGGCGATGGCCGCTGCGACGCCCCCAGCGAGAGCGCGATCACCTGCCCCAAGGACTGCGCCAGCTGCGGCAACGGCAAGTGCGAGCCGCCGGCGGAAACCGCTGCCAGCTGCCCCAAAGACTGCAGCACCTGCGGCAACGGCAAGTGCGATCCCGGCGAGACCGGCGCCAGCTGCCCGGACGACTGCCAGCCGGTGGGTAAGTGCCGAGACAAGGCCTTTCGGCAGATGCTGGCGCGCATTGTCAAAGACTGCGAGGGCGCCTGCGGTTTTGAGGCCAAGAACCCGGTGGTGGGCCTGGACTTGGACCAGTTCAAGTCGATCTTTGCCAGCAAGGGCGATCCCGGCTATGGGACGTACTTTGCCCTGTTTGGCTGCAACGTCTGGAATGCCGACAGCACCGACTGCAAGGGCTTTGACTCGATGTACGCGGACCCGGCCAAATGCCCAGTCGACGCCGCCTTTGAGTGTGCGACCCGCCCGACCGACGCCTGCAACCCGGCCGGCGCCCAGGGCCGCTGCCAGCAGTACAGCCGGGTCATTGAGTCAGAGTTCCGCGACTTTGCTGGCAAGTGGCGAGACGCCAAGTACTACATCTTGCTGGGGACCGCCAGCCGGTCCGGCAACCTCAAGGAAAGCGGCCGAGAGACCATGAGCGATGGCAACCAGAAGCTGGCCCTCAAGCGCGCTGGCGCTCTGGAGTCGCTGCTGTCGCGCCTGCGCTCGGAGTTCGCCACCAAAGGCACCCCGCTGGACGGCAAGGCCTTCAAAGTCGCCCTGGACAATACCCGCCAGTTCTTTGACGCCCCAGAATTCCTAAGCATGATCCAAGCCCAGCTAGACAGCCTGGGCCGATCAGACCGCGGCTTCAAGCCCACCAGCGCCAACGCCGTCAACCGCTCGGTGTTTGTGATGGCGATCAAGTGCGATCTGTCGGACGTGGGGCTCTAGACACAGCCGCTGTCAGGTCAGGCAAGCCACCGGAATCCATTGATTCTTTGGCCGATTTTTCCACCGCTGCCGACCACAGCCCCAGCCCCAAGCCAAGGGGCTGCAGGGGCCAGGCCGCGCCCTCAGCCGTTGGTCCATGACCGCAACCGCCCAGCGGTGCCTGCGGCTACCAGTCGATTCTGAAGTAGAAGCTCTTGCCGACGCGATGAACGGCGCCGCGCTGCAGGTTCTTCTCGTCTGCCGGGACAACGCGCCAGCGGCTGCGCTCTTTGACTTCCAGGTCCGTGCGCGGCTCGACGCGGATCTCGTTGCCGTTGGCGTGCAGGACCAGCGCTCCGCCCGCACCACGGCGCACCGTCATGCCTGAAGCGTCAAACGTGACCGCCGCCGAGCGATAGAAGCCGCGGCGACCGCCCGGCGCAGAGTACAGCGGCCGGCCGCCATCGCGGACCAGCTGGCTCTCTTGCGCGCCAACAAACAGCATGGCCGCCTTGGGAAACTGCTTGGGCTTGAAGATGCCCACCAGCACAAAGATCGTCTGCATCAAGCCAGCGGCCCCTAGCAGAAACGGCAGATAGCACAGCCACCACGGCGTGGCGGTCACGGCGGCCAACATCATCACCGCGGCGGCGCGATCGGCTTCGACTAGGCCGCGACCAATGGGCTGGACCAACACCGCTTCGGCCGTGCTGGCCGGCACCGGCACGCAGCGCGGCGCGGCATAGCAGACTTCCAGAGGCTTATCAGCCAGGTACTCGACCTGGATGGGCGCGGCACCCCGCACTACCGGCGTCAGCGGCTGCCCGGCGCCGGCCCGCACGTGGACCAGCAGCTCTGGCCAGCCGGCCCCGCCGCCGGGCTGCACCGCCGGTCGCGACACGGCCAGCTTCTGCCCGGGCCGCAGTGCCTGGCTGCCGGCAAAATCCAGGGGCTTGCAGTGCTCGTCCAGCGCGCAGCCGCCGATCACGGCTGTAAAATCCAGCTTGTCTGTCGCTTTGAGCCGCACGTTGGCCAGCGACTTGACGACCTTGACCGGGCCCTCTCGCACCGCCGCGCCAACGCGGGCCTTCAAGCGGACCTTCAGCTCGCCCGGCGCCGGCACCGTCCAGCGCAGCTTGAAGTCGCTGCCCGAGCGCTCTAGCGGCACGGTCTTGCCGTCCACTTCAATTTCCAGCGTAAGATTCTGCGATTTTAGCCAGGCTTCTTGCACTGGCATGCCATCGCTGCGGCGAATGCGGATGCTGCGCTCCAGCGCCGTCCCTTCCAGGGCCTCTGCGGGCAGCGGTGGCAGCGGAAGATTCCAGCCTTCTTCCAGCGCTGTTGGCTCCACGGGACCGGCGGCTGGCTTGGCGGCGTCGGCGGCCAAGACCGGGCCCGCGACCGTGGCCTGAGCGGCGCACGCCAGCGCTGCCAGCCCGATCGCAGCGTGCTGGCCATAGGTCGCCAGCAACCGCCAACGCGCGGCCGGCGGCAGGTCGGACTTCAGCGACTGGCTTGAATTCATGGGTGGTTTACTCGCCAAGCAGCAAGAACCGGCCAGCAGCACCTGCACCCGTTGGGCCTGTGGTGGTCCGGCACAGGTCTTTAGCCGCAGCCCCAGCACCGGCTTGGTGGGGGCGGCATCCTCTGGAGTGCGCAGTTCTGGGTCTTGGCTGAGGCTCTTGAGGAGCGGGCGATGGGATTCGAACCCACAACATCCAGCTTGGGAAGCTGACACTCTACCGTTGAGTTACGCCCGCACAACCGGAACCGCTGCGCACAGAAGCCGTCCTGAGAGGCTTATGTAGCGCGAACGGCCCCACCTGTCAAACTGCTGCTCCAGTCGCGGCTACTGAACGGTGACGTCCAGCGACAGCTTTTCGTCGCGCAGAATGTAGCACTGCTCGTCGCTGCAGACAGAGAAGCTGCCTACGACTTCAAGCTTGCCGGCGCCGGCAGCCAAGCCCTGCAGCGGCACGGTGACCACGCCATCGACCCCTTCAAACTTGACGTCGCCCGTCTTGACCGCCAGCTTGTCTTTGGTGCACTTGGCATAAGCCGCTGCTGTCACAACGAATTTTGCTGGGTACTCTTGGTTGAAGTGCAGGCCCTTGGCCGCCTTGATGGTGAGCTTGGCGTCGGCCGTCGCCCCGACCTTGATGACCACTGCGGGGGCCAGGGCAGCGTACTGCTTCTCGCCCGCAGGGGCTGCGGCAGGCTCGGCGGCTTGGGCGACCTGCGGCGCGGCGGCGGCGGCAGCGGCCCCCGGAGTCGTGGCGGGTGGAGCCACGGCTTGGCCGGCCTGGGCGCTGGCGGCACTGGGCGGCGGCGGATTGGCCTGTCCTTCCTGCTTGCAGGCCAACAACGCTAGAAGGGCGGCTCCGCCGACAGCGGCGATGACAACTTGGCGCATCACAGTTCCTCCACAGAACATTGCGGGCGGTCTGGCCGCCAGCGTGTCGACAGAATTCACAGGGCCTGCAGCGTTGTCAACGCCACTTTGCCTGCTTGCTCATAACGCGCGAGCACGGCCATTCATTCGCTGCTTGGCCGCTCCTCTTGCCGGTCTTGACGGCCGCTGTCCTGGGCGCGATGCTGCAGACATGCATCGCTCCCCGCGCACCACTGTTGCCGCCCTTGCCGCTCTGCTGCTGTGCTTGAATGCTGCCGTGCCGGCCCCGGTCCGGGCAGCGCCATCCAGTGGCGACCGCAAGCTTGCAGAATCCAAAGCCCTAGAAGCCAAGGTCTACTTCAAGCGCAGCCTGTTTCGCGAAGCGGCAGAAGCCTTCATGGAGGCTTACTCGCTGTCGCTGGCGCCTGACATGATGTTCAACGCGGCGCGCGCCTACCAAGAGGCCAAGCTGCCCGAGCGGGCCCTGGCCCTGTTTGAGACCTACCTGACCCTGGACGGCGTGTCTGAAGAAGGCAAAACCGACGCTGCTGCACGGATCGCCACGCTGAAGCGCCAGATGGGCCCTGCCGAGCCGGCTGCGCCCCCCGTCGCCAAGGTGGAGCCGGCTGCGCCCAAGCCGGAGTCCGCAGCCGCGCCAGCGGCTCCGCCAGCCGGGTCCACCGCACCAGCGGCAGGCACACCAGCTTTGCCCGCCAGCCCTACCTCCGCAGCGGCCACCGCGGCACCGCCAGCCGACAAGCTGAGCTGGGGCCTGCTGGTGGGCGGCGGCGTGCTGCTGGGCCTTGGCGGCGTCACCTATGCCGCGGCTATCGACCAGGCCAACAAGGCCAACCGGCTTGCCTTGGATACGCAGGAAGACGCCGTCGCCTATAACGGCCAGTTTGACGACGCCCAGAAGGCTCGGGGCGTGGCGGTGGCTTTGGCCTTGGGCGGTGCGGGGTTGGCGGCATGGGGTGCCTGGCGCCTGTGGCTGCGCGGCCCGGCCAAGCCCTCGGCGGGCTCGGCGGCTGCACTGTGGGTCGCCCCCAGCTGGCAGACAGGTGGCGCGAGCGGTGGCCCCGCGGGCGGCCTCGTGGCAGGGGGGCGTTTCTGATGGGCTCGCGCGGCTTGAGAAGTTGGGGAGTGAGGCTGGCGCTGGGGTGCCTGGCCTTGGGCTGCCTGCCCGATCGAAAGGATGTCAGCTCGTTGCTGAGCCAGGAAGGCGACTCGGCCGGCCAGGACTCTCAAAGCGATGGCGCTGCCACTACCTGCGGCGACGGCAAGCTGCAGGGCTCAGAGCAATGCGACAGCGCCGGCGCCAACTGGTGCAGCGGCTGCGACAAGTGCGACGTCCGCGCTACATGGAAAGTGGCAGGAGAGGCCGACCTCGCCACTGCCGCGGCCAAAGACGGCATGGCCGCAGTGTGGGCCAGTGCTGCCGGCGGTTTCTCGGTAGAATTGTGGTTCAAACCTCAGCAATTGCCGGGCCCCACTGACTCGGCGGCGATGGTGGCCGTCACTGGTTTGCTGCAGACTGCGCCTGCCTTTGTCATCGCCTTGGCGCGAGATAAGGTCAAGGGCTCCGTGTACGCCACTTGCGCCTACCTTACCCACCAGAATGACCCTGCCAACGGCCTGTTTCTGCAGGGCGGCGACGCGATCAAGGTCGGGGTTTGGCATCACTTGCGCTGCGCTTGGTCGGCCAGTGAAAAAGTCATGAAGCTGAGCCAGGACGGCGACACGGCGGTGGTCTCGGCCAAAGCCTCCTTGCAGCCGGTGCAGCTGTTTGACGCTTCTTCTTGGCTGACGGTCGGCTCTATCTCGCTGGACGCGGGCAAACCCGGTTTTGTTGGCGAATTGGACGAACTGCGGATCTTGACCGGGGCAAGCAGCGATAACTTTAAGAGTTTTCAGCCCCGCTATGGCGCAGAGGGCGGGGACACGGCGCTACTGCTGCACATGGACCAAGCGACGGGCGCCACGCGCCTGTCCGACAGTTCAAGCAGCCAGCGCGACCTCAAGCAGTCGTCCAAAGGGCCTGTGGGCTACAAATTCGAAACGTCTCCGCTGTCCTTTCTGCCAGAGTCCTGCTACGGACTGACCGAAGCGCAGATCAAGTGCAAGCCAGCCGCCCAGCCCAAGCCGGCGTTCTGCCAGTAGAGCGCAGCCAATGGCTCAAAGCGCACCTGGCCTTGCTCAGCCTGCCTTGGCGTGGGCAGTGCGGTCATAGCCATGCAGGTCGGCGGTGCTGACGCCCTCCATCAGCTTGCGCTCCAGGCCTTCCATTTCCTCGGCCTCGTCGGGCGACTGGTGGTCAAAGCCCAACAAATGCAGCAGCCCATGGGTGGCCAGGAACCACACCTCCTGGCGCAGCGCGTAGTCGGGCAGCTGCTGCTGACTCGCCAGCTCTTGGGCCTGGCGCAGGGCCGTGTCCAAAGAAATGACGACATCGCCCAGCAATTCAACAGGCATGCCCGGAAGGCTCTCTCCTTCTTCCATGGCAAAGCTGAGCACGTCGGTCACGCTATCGACCGCACGGAACTGCTTGTTGAGCTGGTGAATTTCCTCGTCATCGACCAGGCTGACCGACAGCTCTGCGCGGTGCCGCCCCAGGGTCGCCAGGCACTTGCGCAGGTGCGTGGCCAGCTGGCGCTGATCGACCTTGAGCTGGCGGTGGCGGTTGTCCAAAAGCACTGGCACGGCGCACCTCTCTGCGGGGGTCAAGCACCAAGCCGCTCAGGGCTTGATGTCGTGGATGCGACCGGTGGCTGCCTTGGCCACCACCAGCGGCGCGGCCGAGCTGGCCACCACGGCGGTGGGCGCCTGAGGCGGGGCCGGCGGCTCTAGCGGCGAAACTTGGGTGTGCTGCGACGTCGGCGCCGAGCCACTGAGCAGGGCGTGACTGCGCTTGGAGGGAACGCCCACGCCGCCGTCTGCCAGCAAGGCAGCCCGACGCACCTCGTCTGCGGCCAGCGTATTGGCCTGGCTGGTCTGACGCGGCGAGGTGGCCGGCCCTAGGTACACCGGGCGAACATGGTGGATCCCCATCAAAGCCTTGACAAAAGCGTCTTCCACTTGGGCAAGCTCGCGCAGGGTCAGGTCGCACTCGTCAAACTGACTGTCTTCCGTCTTTTGGGCAATGATGCGCTTGACCAGGGCGTGCAGTCGCACCGGATTGGGCTCAGAGAGCGCTTTGGCCGCGGCCTCGACCGCGTCGGCCAGCATCAACAGCGCGGTCTCTCTGCGCTGCGGCTTGGGCCCCGGGTAGCGGAAGTCCGACTCAAGAATTTCCTCGTCATTTTCGCGCTCTCTCTCTGCGCGGTGAAAGAAGTGGGCAATCAGGCTGGTGCCGTGGTGCTGCGGCACAAAGTCGATGATCTCATCTGGTAGGCCAAATTCCTTGAGAATTTTGATGCCGTCTTTGACGTGGGCCTTGATGATCAGGGCCGACAAGTGGGGCTTGAGCCGGTCGTGGGGGTTTTCGCCGGCCTGGTTCTCTGCAAAGTAGCGCGGGGCCCGGGTCTTGCCCAGGTCGTGGTAGTACGCGCCCACGCGGGCCAGCAGACCGTTGGCGCCAATCGCGTCCGCGGCCGCCTGGGCGAGGTTGCCGACCATGACCGAGTGGGTAAAGGTGCCCGGCGCTTCGGTGGCCAGCAAGCGCAGCGCCGGGTGGTTCATCGAGGCGAGCTCGACCAGCTTGATGTCGGTCAAGCGATTGAAAATCGACTCGAAAATCGGCGTGACTGCCGCCAAAAGCAAGTAGGTCAGGACGCCCGAGCCGACGCCGGCGACCGCACTCAGCCCCAGCCGCGGGTCCAGCCACGTCAGGTCGCCAGGGGCGGTCAACAGCCCCACGGCAAAAGAAGCCGCCGCGCCAAACGAGCTGATGGTCAGAGTCCCGCGAGCCAGGTCTGAGCGCTGGCGGAATTGCCGCGTCGCCTGCACGCCGGCCAACCCCACCACCAAGGCCAGCACGGCGGCCATCGCCACGGCCGACTCGTCGGTCTGGCCGATCGGGGCGTTGTAGACCATCAGCGCAGCCACCACCGAGCACAGGATGGCAAACGGCGCCGCAGTGAACGGCTTGAGAAAAAGCGTAGCCAGCGCCGGACCAAGCGCGTGCGGCAGCGCCGACATCCACACAATTGGCGTGGCCAGCGGCGCCGCGTCTTGTACAAACGGCCCGATGGCAAGCACCGCGCGCAGGGTCGCCGCGTGGACCAACAGGATCGCCGCCAGCAGCAGCGCGTCGCGGGGGCGGTGGCGGAAGTGGTGCAAGTGGCGGCGGGCAAATGTGGCAAACAGCAGCAAGACCAGGCCCAGCAGCAGGCCGCTGGCGGCATAGGACTGCAGCGCCGGCTCGCTGGGCGCCAGCTGCCACATCAGAGACAGACGCGCCTGAATGTCCGGCGTGACCAGCTCACCTTGCTTGACCACGGGCAGCCCCTTGCCAATCGAGACCGTGCGGGTCTTTTGCACAGCGGCGCGGCCCGCCTCCTCCGCCTGGCGGGTGGCCTGGATATCGCGGGCATAAGTGGGCTCGACCATGGCCCGCGCCAGCGACCGCAGCGCCGCCTGCAGGACCGGCTCGTCAAAGCGCGACGGTCGCTTTTGCCGCACAAACTCGATCACATAGGTCTCGGCGCGCCGCAGAGCGTCGTCTACGCCAATCACCTCGTCGTGAGGCATCTTGGCGGCCATCCGCACGCCCGACGAGGTGTCGAGCACCCCGCGGCCCAGATCATCGTCAAAGCGCTCGTGGTCGCGGACAATCCGCAGCGAAAGAAGCACTTGGGCGACATCGGCCAGCAGCAGCTCGGCCTCCTCGGCAAAGCCGATCTGCGCCAGGGCGCTGAACACGTCGGGTCCGAGCTCGCTGCGCCGCGCGGCAGTCATCGCCTCAAAGTCTGGGCGCAGCTTGGCCATTTCCTCGGCAAAAGACTTGTCGAGGGCCAGCAGTTCGTCTTTTTTCTCCAGGCGCGGCGGGGTGGCCGGCTTGGCGGCTCCGGCTTTGGGCTTGGGCTCTTTGGCATCGCTGGCTTTGCCGTCCTTGAGCCTGTCTGCATCCACGGCCGGTGCTGCCGAGGCAAAAGGCGGCGGCTCGCCCTTGGAGTCGGTCAGGCGATCGCGCGCGGCGATGTACAGCCGATAGCGCGGCCGGACCAAGCGAAAGGCATCGTGCATCGCCTTGACCCGCCGGCCCGCGGCAGCCGAGTCAAACGCATAGTGGATCGCCACTGCGCTGACAGCGCTGTCCAGCCGCTGGTTCAGGTCCGGCAGCGTCTCTTGCGCCTGGAAGTCGATCACCGCCAGGTAGTCTCGCCGCGCCGGACCCAGTGCTGGCGGCTCGGCCACCGGGCGGCTGGGGCCAATCAGCAGGACCAGCAGCGCCCAAGCGACCATGGCAGCCAGGCCGACCGCCCACTTGCGCCGCCCCAGAGCCTTGCGCAGCCGCGCTTCCCGCGATTCGCCGGGAACGCCGCTGGCCGAGGACGCTGGGCGGCGGCCGATCACCTTTGACCTTCTGCGGCGGCTCGGGCCCGGTCGGCTTCGTAGGCATCGACGATCCGACCCACCAGGGGGTGGCGGACAATGTCTTCTCTGCCCAGCCGCTGGATCGCAATGCCCGGCACACCCTGCAGCACCCGCAGCGCGTGGTCCAGGCCGCTGCGCTGGCCGTACTTCAGATCGCTCTGGGTCGGGTCGCCGGTGACCACCATCTTGGTGTGCTCGCCCATGCGGGTCAGCAGCATCAGCATCTGCTCAACGGTGCAATTCTGCGCTTCGTCAAGCACCACAAAGGCATTGGCAAGGGTACGGCCGCGCATAAAGGCCAAAGGTGCGGCTTCAATTTGGCCGCGCTCCAGCATGCGCTCCAGCTTGTCGGCGTCGAGCATGTCGCCCAGGGCGTCGTACAGCGGGCGCAGATAGGGGCTGACCTTTTCGCGCAGGTCGCCGGGCAAGAAGCCCAGGTGCTCGCCAGCTTCTACGGCGGGCCTGGTCAGTATCAGCCGCTTGACCTCGCGGCGCTGCAACGCCCCCATGGCCGAAGCCACAGCCAGCCACGTCTTGCCGCTGCCAGCAGGCCCAACGCCAAAGGTCAGGTCGTGGTCGCGAATCGCTTCAAAGTAGGCCGCTTGGCCGGCAGTGCGCGGCTGGACCAGCCGTGCCCCGTCCAGGCTCTCTGGCGCCTCTTCGCTGCGGGCCAGCACCCGCGATCGCGCAGCCGCCAAGTTGCGCACCGTGCCACCGCGCGGGGCCACCTCTAGACGGGCAACCTCGCCACCCACCACGCGCTTGGGACCGTAGCGGGTCATCGCCTGCTGCAACACCGGCAAGTCGACGTCTTGACCGGCCAAGGCGTGAACATAGGCAGCGGACAAGACTTCGCTGGCCAGGTCGACCTCGTCACCGTCGCCGTAGACGTGCAACTCGCTACCCCGCGGCAGGATTTGAACGGCAAGTCTCTGCTCGATCCAGTGCAGGTTGTCATCGCGCTGGCCGCACAGCGTCTGCAGCGCGTCGCTGTCTTGGAAAACCACTGTTCGCCTGCGACGCTCGGCCATGTCCCCCGCACCCGACGGTTCTCCGCCCAGGGCGCAAGATAGCGCACTGCGCATGGCCGCGCCAGCCGCCTAACGCCAAGGCTTTTTCGCGCAGGTTGCGCTGCCGAGAGCGTGGCCTTATGCTCACGGCCCTGACCAGGAGATCAACATGGCCAACGTCAACAAAGTGATTCTTATCGGGCGATTAGGCAACCAGCCAGAGCTTCGCTACACCCAAGCCAACCGCGCCGTGACCGAACTGCGCCTCGCCGTGACCCGCGGCTGGACCGACAAGGCTGGTCAGCGCCAAGAGCGGACCGACTGGTTCTCTGTCGAAGTATGGGACAAGCAAGCGGAATTCTGCGAGCGCTACCTCGCCAAAGGCCGGGAGGTCTACGTCGAGGGGCGGCTGCAGAATGACGAGTGGACCGACAAAGAGGGCCAAAAGCGCCTGAAAACCAAGATCATGGCTGACACAATTCAGTTTGTCGGCAACAAGCCCGACGGCGCTGGCGAGTCTGGTGGTGGTGGCGGCGGTGGTGGCGGTGGTGGTGGCGGTGGTGGTGGCGGCGGTGGCGGCGGTGGTGGCCGGCCCGCTCCCAGCCGCGGCAGCGAGCCCGCCCCCGGCATGGGCGGCGACGACTTTGGCCCCCCCGAAGACGACATTCCGTTTTAGGACGCAAGACCGCCCATTCGCTACGAGTTACCGCCGGTTCTTGTTCACAGGTCGTGGGTACGACTGCTTGGGAGGCTTTGCGTGCCCCAAAGCCAGTCCGTTGCGAAACACCGAGCAAAATTGGGGTTTGGGGTTTGGGGTACTGGCCACCCGCCCAGAAAGGAGCGCCCATGTCCAGCAAGCTGGGGGACTACATCGTCGAGTACCGCTACCGGGTCGACCCCATCCACCGGCCGCGCATGTTGGAACTGCTTGCCGAAGTCCGCGGCCATGTGCTCGACATGGGCCTGAACGCCTTTGAAGTGTGGGTACAGGAAGAGGACCCGTGGGGCTTTACCGAGCTGCACGGCTACGACTCCTGGTCGCACTACCAGCGGGTGAGCCAGAAGGCCAGTTCCCCAGAGATGACGCGGATCTATGACGAGATGGATCGGCTCATCGAAGGCGGTTTTGCCAAGCTCGAACACCGCAGCTGGACACCCTGCCGCTGGCCCAAATAGGCCTATTTCGCCGCGCTTTTCTGCCCAGCCTGGCCCCGGCGCTGGCAATGGCCGTGCGCAGCCGCTAACCTTGGCGGATGATGCTGCGCCTCTTAGCCCATACCGCCCGCTCTGATCTGCGGCTCAGCCGCTTGATCCTTGGCGTTTTTCTGTTCGCCAGCCTGGCGTGCAGTGAGCTCACGGCCGTGGACGGCGTGGTGGTGGGCCCCGAGTCCAAGCTCGACACCCAGTACGGCGTGGGCGATGGCGATCGGCGGATCGGCCAGGACACAGGGCCGGACCAGCTTGCAGATAGTCTTGATGTGCCAATGGAATTGCCTGAGCTGCCCAGCGACGCCAGCGCCGTCCTGGATGCACAGGCCGATGAAGAAGCCGATGAAGAAGCCGATGCTGCCGCGGATGCGCCGGCAGAGGCCACGCCCACCAGTGGCTGCCCGCCCTGCCCCGCCGGCTACAGCTGCTATGACCAGGGGGTGAACGGCTTGCCCGTGTGTGTGGCCGACGCCGCCTTTGCCTGCGCCCCTTGCAGCAGCGACCTGACCTGCCTGGGCGGCGTGTGCAGCCAAGAGCCTGAAGGCCAATTCTGCCGCATCCCCTGCGTCGTCGGCGCGAGCGGCTCCAGCTGCCCAGCCGGCTACACCTGCGAGTCCGCGACCGCCGCCGGCCCCACGCTGTGCCAACCGACTACCGGCAGCTGCAGCTGTGGGCCCAGCCAGCTTGGCAAGAGCGCGCCCTGCGTCACCGCCACCGAGCTGGGGGCCTGCGCCGGTCTGCGCAGCTGTACGGCCAGCGGCTGGGGAGCCTGCAGCGCCCCGCCAGCCAAAGCCGAGCTGTGCAACGGCCTGGACGACGACTGCGACGGTCAAACCGACGAGGGCCTGGGCGGCGGGCTCTGCCAGGCCGGCAGCGCTGGGCAGTGCCCCGGCACCGCCGTGTGCGCGGGCGCCGCCGGCATCCTCTGCCAACCCACCGGCCAAACCGAGCTATGCAACGGCATCGACGACAACTGCAACGGCCTGACCGACGACGGCCTGACGGCCAGCCCCTGCCAAGGCGGCGCCACCGGCCAGTGCCAAGGCGCCACCGCCTGCCAGGGCTCGGCGGGGTGGGCGTGCCTGCCAACGATGGTCACCGAGACCTGCAACGGCGCCGACGACGACTGCGACGGCAGCACCGACGAGGATTTCTTGATTCAGGGCAAGTATGTAGGCGCCTCGCACTGCGGCGGCTGCGGTCAGGCCTGCGCCGCCAGCGGCCCCCACACCACCGCCCAGTGCGAATTCGCCGCCGCGGCACCTGTGTGCGTGCTGGGCTGCGCCAAGCCGTGGGTAGACATGGACGGCAGCCTTGGCAACGGCTGCGAGTGCCAGTTTTTGTCGGCCACCGACGAGCCCGATGGCGTCGATCAGAACTGTGACGGCATCGACGGCGAGATCGGCAACGCCATCTTTGCCGCCAAGACCGGAGCGGACGGCAACCCCGGCACGCTGCAAATGCCGGTGGCGACCATCGGCAAGGCTTTGGAATTGGCTGTGATCCACGGCAAGCGCGACGTCTACCTGGGCGGAGGCGTCTACAGCGGCAGCGTCGACCTGGTGGCAGCCGTGTCGGTCTACGGCGGCTACGGTCCGGGCTTTGCCAACCGCGACCCGGTGTTGTACCAGTCCGCCATTGCCGCAGTGGCCCCCAGCCAGGGCCCCGCCTGGGCCGTGCGCTGCTTGAACATCAGCGGCAGCGGCGCCCCCACCCGCTTGGACGGCATGACCCTTTTGGCCGCCAACGCCAAGCAGGCGGGCCAGTCGAGCTATGGCGTCCTGTCGATCGGCTGCGATGCAAGGCTGCAGGTCACCTACTGCCAGATCTTGGGCGCCGATGGGGCAACCGGCGTGCAGGGCGCAGCTGGAGCCAACGGCTCGGCGGGGCTGGAGGGCAAGGCTGGCAAACCCGCGTATGACATCGGCAAAGACCAGTGTTCGCCAGCGGATGCCAACGCCGGCGGGGCTCCCGGCGTGCGCCTGTGCGGCGACACCGACGTCTCCGGCGGAACCGGCGGCTCGGCGGTCTGCCCGCAGATGGATGAAGAAACCCCTTCGCCCATGTGCCCTTCCAAGCCGTACCTGCAGATACCCAAGGCCTCAGAAGTCGGCAAGAATGGCTCGGGCAGCTCAGGCGGCTCTGGCGGTGCCTCGGGGGCTGACAGCTACATCGACTCCAACAAAGGCGCCGTCACCCAGTGCAAGGGCGGCATCAGCTGCAACACCTGCCTTGTGCCGGTCTTGCCGCGCGACGGCTCAGACGGCGTCATCGGCAACGCTGGAGCGGCGGGCAGCCCGGGCAGCAGCGGGGCCGCCGAGTCAGCTGGCAGCATCCAAAACGGCCTGTGGCAGCCCAGCGCAGCGGGCGATGGCGGCTACGGCAGCCCGGGCTCTGGCGGTGGCGGCGGCGGCGCGGCGGGTGGCGTCGAGGTGCACGACTGCGCCACGGCGACCAGTCAATTCAGCGATATCGGTGGCTCAGGCGGCGGCGGCGGCTCGGGCGGCTGCGCGGGTTCTGGCGGCAAGGGCGGCCTGGCCGGCGGCGGATCCTTTGCGATTCTGCTGGTGGCGGGCGGCGCTGGCTCCTTGCCGGTCCTGTGGGGCAACAGCTTGGCCTCGGGCAGCGGTGGCACCGGCGGCAATGGCGGCCCGGCCGGCTCGGGCGGTCCGGGGGGCAGCGGCGGCAGCGGCGGCTCCAGCGCAGAAGACCAGCAAAAGACTTTCTGCACTTCCAAGGGCGGCAACGGCGGCTACGGCGGAGCGGGGGGCCACGGCGGCGGCGGCGGCGGCGGCGCTGGCGGCCCGGCCTCTCTCTTGGTCCTGGCCGGCTTTCCCAAGGGCAGCAGTGTCGGCCTTGCCAAGGGCAACTACATGAAAGTTCTGGGGATTGGCGGGCAAGGCGGCCTGGGCGGTCCGTCGATCGGTGCCTTTGGCCTGGACGGCAGCCCCGGCCTGTCCAAGTCGGTGCTTGAGCTACCCTGAGGGCACCGCAGGAGCCAGGGCCGACTGCCGCTCAAACTGTGGGACGGGCGCTGTGAGCGCGGCTACAGAAAGGCGGGATCGCGGTAGACGCCAAATTCCTCTCGAAACACGTCGCTGACTTCGCCCAGCGTGACCCCGACCTTGACGCCAGCCAGGATCGCCTCGACCAGGTTGCTGCCATCGCGGCAGGCGGCGTGGATGTTCTTGAGGGCCCGCGCGCTGGCATCGGCGCTCCGCCCGGCCTTGTGGGCCTTGCAGCGGGCGATCTGGTTGCGCTCGACCTCGTGGTCGATGTGCAGCAGCGGAATCGACTCGGCCTTGTCTTCGGTGTAGGCGTTGACGCCAACCACCTTGCGCTCGCCCGTCTCTACGCGGCGCTGAAAGCGAAATGCGGATTCTGCCAGCTCTTTTTGGGGATAGCCCAGCTCAATCGCCCGGACGATACCGCCCATCTCGTCGATCTTCTTGATGTAGACCAAGGCCTCGGTCTCCATCTGATCGGTCAGGTGCTCTACAAAGTAGGAGCCGGCCAGCGGATCGACCACATTGGCCACACCGGACTCTTCTAGCAGCAGCTGCTGGGTGCGCAGGGCCAGCTTGGCAGAGCTCTCGGTCGGCAGGGCATAGGTCTCGTCAAGGCTGTTGGTGTGCAGCGACTGCGTGCCGCCAAGGACTGCCGCCATGGCCTGCCAGGTGGTGCGGACCACATTGTTCATGGGCTGTTGTGCGGTCAGAGACACGCCGGCCGTCTGGCAGTGGGTGCGCAGCATCATCGACCGCGGGTTCTTGGCGCCAAACCGCTCTTTCATGATCCGGGCCCACAGCCGGCGGGCGGCGCGCAGCTTGGCGATCTCTTCAAAAAAGTCGTTGTGGACGTCAAAGAAGAAGCTCAGCCGCGGCGCAAACGCGTCCACGTCCAGGCCGGCTTCGATGCCCGCTTGCACGTAGCCAATGCCGTCGGCCAGGGTGAAGGCCAGCTCTTGCACCGCGGTGGCCCCGGCTTCGCGGATGTGGTAGCCCGAGATCGAGATCGTGTTCCATTTTGGCAGCTTGAGCGTGCAGAACTGCAGCATGTCGCGGATGATCCGCATCGACGGCCGCGGCGGGCTGATCCACTCCTTCTGGGCAATAAACTCTTTGAGGATGTCGTTTTGCAGGGTGCCAGAGATGCGGTCGTAGGGCACGCCTTGACGCTCGGCGACGGCGACATACAGCGCCAACGCCACAATGGCCGGCGCGTTGATCGTCATCGAAGTGCTGACATCACCAAGGGGAATGTCGCCAAACAGCCTCTCCATGTCATCCAGGCTGCACACCGAGACGCCCTCTCGGCCGACCTCGCCCTCAGACAGCACGTGATCGGGGTCGTAGCCCATCAGCGTGGGCATATCAAAGGCGGTCGAAAGGCCGGTCTGGCCCTGGGCCAGCAAGAACTTGAAGCGGCGGTTGGTGTCTTCTGGCGAGCCAAAGCCGGCAAACATCCGCATCGTCCAGGGCTTGCCGCGGTACATGTTGGACTGGACGCCGCGGGTAAACGGGTACTGCCCCGGTACGCCCAGCTGCTGATAGTACGCCGCATCGGCGACGGGCGGAAAACAGGCCGCGGGCATTGGCCGTGCGTCCAGCGACAGAAATTGCGCTTTGTGGGTCTTGGCTTTGGCCAGATCCTCGCTGTAGGCGCGCAGCTGCGAGTCGGCGGACTGCCCCAGCGTCTCCGCGGGCACTCCCAAAGCGGTGTCGGCGGGCAAGACGGGGGCGTTGCGGTTCTCTAGGGCCATGGCGAATGCTCCGAAGCGTGCTTGTAGATCGAGCCGGCGCAGCAGCATACTCGACGTTGCCCTTGTGCGCGAGACGCTACCCCAACCCATGAACTCCTCTGACAACCCCAGCGATCCCGCAGTGCCCGGCAATGCTGCAGCGGCGGTCGATTGGCGCTACCGGCCCGATTCCCGCGGCCGCCAGCTGGCCCAGGCGGTGCGACAGGCCGTGCGCGCCCGCCAGCTGTGGCAGCCGGGCCAGCGGGTGCTGCTGGCATGCTCCGGTGGGCCGGACTCGCTGGCGGCGCTGTTGCTGCTGGACCACCTGCGCCGCTCGCTGGGGCACCAGCTGGCCGTGGCGCTCATCGACCACGGCTTGCAGCCCGACCGCGCCCAAGCTGAAGCCCTGGTGCAAGAGGCCTGCGCGGCCCGCGGCCTGGCCCTGCGGGTAGAGAGGGTCGCTGTGGCGCCGGGGCCGCAGCTAGAGGCGCGCGCCCGCCAGCTGCGCTATCAGGCGCTGCAGCAGCTGAAAGTGGAACTGGACTGCACCGTGATTGCCACAGCCCACCACGCCGACGACCAGGCCGAGACTTGGCTGATGCGGGCCGCGCGCGGCGCGGGCGTGCCGGCCCTGGCGGCGATCCGCGCCAGCCGCGGCGATGGCGTGGTAAGGCCCTTGCTGTGCCTGGATCGCGGCGATCTAGCCCACGTGCTCGGCGGACGGCCGGCCTGGACCGATCCCAGCAACAGCGACCCGCAGCACCTGCGCAACCGCCTGCGCGCCCAGGTGCTGCCGCCGCTAGAGCTGGCCATGCCCGGTGCGGCCAGGGCCATGGCCAGAACTGCGGAACACCTGCAGAATCAGGTCGCAGCCGCGGAGATCTGGATGGGGCTGGCCCTGCACCACAGCGGCATTGCAGCGGACGTCGCGCGCCAATCTTTGCAGTTGCCCGCGACCCTGGTCCCGGCCGACCCGGCGGCCCTGGGGCCGCTGTTGCACTGGGTCTGTGCGCAGTTGGCTGCGCAGGCGCCGGGCCACCGCGCCGTGGAGCAGGTGGCCGCCGCTGTGCGCCAAAGTGGGCCTGTGACCACGCAAATCGCCGAACTGGTAGCCCACAGAGACCGCGGGATGTGGACGTTTTCGCGCGCTGACGTTGCGCGAGCGCAGGCTGCAGACTAACCTGAGTAGTGTGGGCTCTGCACAGCGGAGTTCGCTGCCCCGGGTCACGCAGCACCTACTTTCAGCGCCTTGTTTCAGCACCTCCAACGCAGGAGGCTGAATTCGGGCAGACCCCAAGGAGTCCGAGTGAAGCAGTACCGCAGCATGCTGGTATGGGTAGTCTTGATCCTGCTGGTTGTGGTGGTTTTCTCGAGTTGGAGCAGCGGTGCCGCGGGCAGCGAGATCACCTTCACCGAGTTCATCCACAAAGCCACCGCCACCAAAGACGTCGCCGACGCCGATCGGATCGACGAAGTCAGTATTCGCGGCCTGAACATCTCTGGCGTGACCCACTCTGGCAAGCCGTTTCGCTCTAGCGGCGACATCAAGGAGTTTCAGAAGGACCTGATCGCCCGCGGTGTCAAGATCACCTATGAGAGGGAAGACGCCAACGCGCTGTGGATCTCGCTGCTGTCGACGTGGCTGCCGATGCTGCTGTTGCTGGGCTTGTTCTTCTTCTTTATGCGCCAGTTGCAGTCCGGCGGATCGCGGGCCATGAGCTTTGGCAAGTCCAAGGCCAAGATGATGACCGAGGCGACCAACAAGGTGACCTTTGACGACGTCGCCGGCATTGACGAGTGCAAGACTGAGCTGGAAGAGATCATCCACTTCCTCAAAGACCCCAAGAAGTTTACCAAGCTCGGCGGCCGCATTCCCAAGGGCGTGCTGCTGATGGGCTCGCCGGGCACGGGCAAGACGCTGCTGGCGCGGGCCGTGGCGGGCGAAGCGGGGGTGCCCTTCTTCTCGATCTCTGGCTCGGACTTTGTAGAGATGTTTGTCGGCGTTGGCGCAAGCCGGGTTCGCGACCTGTTTGAGCAGGGCAAGAAGTCTGCGCCGTGCATCATCTTTATTGATGAGATCGACGCTGTGGGCCGGCATCGCGGTGCGGGCATGGGCGGCGGCCACGACGAGCGCGAGCAGACCCTCAACCAGCTGCTGGTCGAGATGGACGGCTTTGAAAACAATACAGGAGTCATCCTGGTCGCCGCGACCAACCGCCCCGACGTGCTGGACCCTGCGTTGCTGCGCGCCGGTCGCTTTGACCGTCGGGTGGTGGTGCCAGCGCCAGATGCCAAGGGGCGCCTGGCGATCCTCAAGGTACACACGCGCAAAGTGCCCCTGGGTCCCACGGTTGATCTGGACTCCCTGTCGCGCGGAACCCCTGGATTTGCCGGCGCCGACCTGGAGAATCTGGTCAACGAAGCGGCCCTGCTGGCGGCCCGGCGCGACCACGAGGTGGTGGGCCAGGACGACTTTGAGAACGCCAAAGACAAAGTGCTGATGGGCACCGAGCGCCGCGGCCTGATGCTGGACACGGACGAACTGCGCAGCACTGCCGTGCACGAAGCGGGTCACGCGCTGGTCGGCAAGTTTGTCGAGCACTCCGACCCCCTGCACAAGGTGACGATTGTGCCCCGCGGCCGCGCCCTGGGCCTGACCCAGCAGCTGCCAGAGCGCGACCGCCACTCGCACAGCGCGTCTTACCTCAATGATCTGATCGCCATTATGATGGGCGGCCGCATCGCCGAGGACGAAGTGGTGGGCGAGATCACCACCGGCGCCTCCAACGACATCGAGCGGGCCACCGAGCTGGCGCGGCAGATGGTGTGCGAGTGGGGCATGAGCCGCCTGGGCCCCTTGGCCTACGGCAAGAAGCACGGCGAGCCCTTTCTGGGCCGCGACTTCACCGCTGCGCCCAATTTCAGCGAGTCGACAGCGGTGCAGGTCGACCAGGAAATCAAGCGGATTGTCGATGAAAATTACCAGCGCGCGCGGGCCGTTGTGGTCGAGCACCGCGCTGAATTGGATCGCCTGACCAAGGCCCTGCTGGAATTTGAGACCCTGGACGGCGAGGAAGTCGACTGGGCCATGGACGGTCGCGACGTCAAGGAGCTGCGCGCCAACCGCGAGGCCCAAGCGCGCCACCGCGCCACCCAGGGCGGCGCCGACGCGGCCCGCAACGAGCCCAAGCGCCCGGCAGCCCCGCTGGCCGACAGCCTGCCAGGCCTGCCTGAGCCGCTCCCTCGGTAGAGTGGTCGAGATCCCTAGGAGGTAGAGGATGAGGCTGGGCGGGCGCGAGCTGGATCTTCAGCGCCCGCTGCTGGTCGGCATCCTCAACCTCACGCCTGATTCCTTTAGCGATGGCGGTGAGTTGCTGGAGCCGGGCCAGGCGCTGGCAAGGGCGCGGCTGCTGATGGACCAAGGTGCCGACCTGCTGGACTTGGGGGGCGAATCGACCCGCCCAGGCGCTACCGAGGTCAGCGAGCAGCAAGAGCTGGAGCGGGTGGTGCCGGCGGTGCGCGCGATCACGGCGGCCCTGGCGATCCCAGTGGCAGTGGATACTCGCCGCAGCCGGGTGGCCGCCGAGGCCCTGCGAGCCGGCGCGGTCATGATCAATGATGTCAGTGGATTCTCTGACCCCGACATGGCCAAGGTGGTCGCGCGCGCCAACGCTGCATGGGTGCTGATGCACATGCCCCACCAGATCGGCGCCATGGGTTGGTCACAGCCCACGGCCGACTGGCCCGCCGACGACGATCTGGCCATCCATAGAATTGCCAATGAGTTAGAGGACGCAGTGACCAGAGCGGTGGCCGCTGGCGTGGCCCGCAGTCAGCTGGCGATCGACCCTGGCATTGGCTTTGGCAAATCGGTGGGTCAGAATTTGGCGCTATTGCGTCCCCAGCCTGCGCTTGCCAAGCTCGGCTTGCCGTTGTACTTGGGCCCCTCGCGCAAATCGTTTTTGCGTGCGATCGCGCGGCCGGGCACTGCTGACCTGCCCAAGGACCGCGAGTTCGCCACGGCAGCGGCGGTGACGGCGGCGGTGTGGGCGGGGGCAGCGTTCGTCCGCGTCCACCAGGTGGCGGCGATGCGGCAGGTGCTGGATACCGCGCTTGCAGTCTGGCCACCGCGAATGGGATCTTGTTAGTGGGCTTGCCAGCCCGGGGAGTCGTGGTTGCTCGAGGCTTGGCCAGACCTGGGAGAATGGCTGCACTGGCGGCGTCTTCTCGACGTGGGCTTGGTGGCGCTGCTGATTTACCAGCTGATGCTGCTGGTGCGCGGCTCGCGGTCGGGGGCCTTGCTGACCGCCTTGGGCATCCTGATTGGCCTGTACTTTGTCAGCCGCGACGATGTGTTGGACCTGCCTTCGGTCTACTGGATCCTCGACCGGGTCATCGGCTCCATTGCGGTGTTGCTGGTGGTGTTGTTCCAAGAGGACATCCGCCGCGCTCTCTCTTCTAAGCTGCGGTCGCCGCTGATGGGCGGGCAGCGCGCCCAGCTATCCAACGACATCATTGACGAGATCACCAGAACTTGCGCCGAGTTGTGTAGCCGCGGCTTGGGGGGCCTGGTCGTGGTAGAGCAGCAGGCGCCTCTCGATCGCTACGTCGAAGACGGCATCCAAATCGACGCCGACGTGTCGTGGCAGTTGCTGCTAGCCATGTTCATTCCGGACCACAAGAGCCCAACCCACGATGGTGCAGTGGTCATCCAGAAGGGACGGATCGCTGCGGCAGCCTGCTTTTTGCCATTGGCCGGCGGCGCTGGCATTCCAGGCACTTTGGGCTCGCGACACCGCGCGGCCCTGGGGCTGGCCGACGAAACCGACGCCGTCGTCATTGTGGTCTCTGAAGAGACCTCGACCTGCTCGCTGGCGCACATGGGCCAGCTAGACCTGAACCTGACACCGGCCGACCTGCGCGAGCGCGTGCGGCTGCTGGTGGGCGGACAGCCAGAGATGGCGGCGTGGCGCGAGCAATCGTGGCGACGGCGCATCAGCTTTCACGCCGAAGGTGCGGCGCCTGCCCGTCCTCAGCCGGCCCCCGCCGCCGCCGATGTGGACTATGAAGCGGCGCGCCCGCCGGCACCGGTGCTGGACCTGCAAGAACTCGTGCGCACCGAACCGATAGGCCGCGAACCCCAAGCCGAAGCTGCGGCCGAAGCCTATCGCGGCGAAGAAGACGACCCCGCACTGGAGTCGCCCAAGGGTTACGAGCCAAGCGCTGGTCAGCCAGCAGCGCCCGCCCAGGCGGATGGGGGCCTGACAAGCCGCGCCGAATTGCCAGAGCGCGGCGCTGAAGAAGAGGAGGAACCCGCCGACCTGGGCCTGTCTACCCCCATCGACACCGATGGCGACGACGAGTAGGGGGATCATGCGCTTTCGCCTGTGGCACAGCACCGTCTCTCTGTTTGCGGTCAACCCCCAGCTCAAGGTGGTGTCGCTGGTCTTGGCCGTGGGCATCCAGCTGGCGGTGCAGCGCAGCAGCGTGCAGGACGTGACGTTGACGCTGCCAGTGCAGATGGTCGGCGTACCGGCTGGTCAAGCCTATGTGGGCTCGCTACCCGACCGGGTGCGGCTGCGGGTGCGCGGCCGGCGGGTGGCACTGGCCGAGCTCGAGGCCAATGTATCCAAAAAGCTGTCCATTGACCTGACGTCCTACCGCGACGGCGAGAGGTACGTTTTTGAGCCACGCGCGCTCAGCCAGCTGCCGCCGCTGATGGCGGTTGAGGTGGTGGCAGTAGAGCCAGCCTCTCTGGACGTGCGCCTGGAGGCCTTGGAAACCCGTACCCTTCCTGTCGAAATCGTGCTGAGCGGTCAAGCGGCGCCAGGTTTTCGGGTGAGCTCGCGCAATGCACAGCTGCAGCCAGACAGCGTGCGCGTCTCTGGGCCGGCCAGTCGGCTGCGCCATTGGACAGCCGTCCGCACTTTGCCAATCGACATCAGCGGCGCCGACAAGGACATGCAGGTCCATGCGCACTTGGCCGGCGGCGACGAGCGGGTGCGTTTTGAGCCTGACGAAGTGGCGGTGAAGATCCGCGTCGAAGAAGCCGAGCTGGCACGGGTGCTGGCCAACCAGCCGGTGGTCATTCGCAATTGCCCGCCAAACTCGCGTTGCAGCATTGACCCCTCAGAGGTCAACGTCAAAGTCGAAGGGCTGGCCGCGGCGGTGCGGGCGTTTGTCGATGCGCCGCCAGAAAACCTGCTGGTAGCTGACTTGACGCATCCGCTGCGCTCTGGAGACAGCTCGGTCAAGATCGAGGTCCACACGGTGCGTGGGCTGATGCTGACGCCCGCCGCTGCGTTTGCCAAGTTCAGCGTGTTGCGCCAAATTGAAGGCGGCGCGGCGGCGCCTCCAGAGACACCGCCGGCCAAATAGGGCCTGAGCTCACGCCGATCGTCCGCCTTCAGGGTCCGCCGATCGGGCCATAGGCTGCACAGCCAATGATTTGTGACGCACTCCAGTGAAGATTCCACCGCTACTGACTGGCCGGTTACTTGTTGGCCAGCCTCCAAGCCACTTTTCGGCTGATGGCCCTGCGCATGGCTAGAATCGTTCAGAAATACGGCGGATCATCGATGGGCTCCATCGAGCGCATCCAGCACGTCGCCCGCAAGGTCGCCGCCACGGCCCGCGCCGGCAACCAAGTGGTCGTGGTGGTCTCGGCCATGTCGGGCGAGACGGACCGTCTGCTCAAGCTCGCCGGGCAGATCTCGCAGCGACCGCGCGACCGCGAGATCGACGTCCTGCTGGCTACCGGCGAGCAAGTGGCCATTGCCCTGCTGGCACTGGCGCTGCGCGAGCTGGGCGAAGAGTGCAGGAGTTTTCTGGGCCACCAGGTCAACATCGTGACCGACAGCGTCCACGGCTCGGCGCGAATCCGCACCATTGACGCAAGCCCGGTGCAAGACTGCCTGGCGCGAGGCGAAGTTGTGGTCGTTGCCGGCTTTCAGGGCGCTGATCAAAACGGCAACATCACCACGCTTGGCCGCGGCGGCTCGGACCTGTCGGCCGTGGCCATGGCCGCCGCAGTGCAGGCCGATGCTTGCGAGATCTACTCGGACGTGGACGGCATCTATACCACCGACCCCAACGTCTGCCCCAAGGCGCGGCGCATCGACAGGATCTCCTGCGAAGAGATGCTTGAGCTGGCCAGCCTGGGCGCCAAGGTCCTGCAAGCGCGGTCGGTGGAGTTTGCCCTCAAGTACAAGGTCGCCATCTGCTGCAAATCGACTTTCGTCGACGGTCCGGGCAGCTGGGTGCTGCCGGAATTGGACGGAGAGCAAGGAGGGGAAATGCTGGCAGGGCTTGAAGGTGCGGTCGTAACCGGTGTCGCCTGTGACAAGAACACCGCCCGGGTCTCGGTCACGCGGATGCCTGACCGCCCCAGCGCCGCGGCCGAGCTGTTTGCGCCGCTGGCCGCCGACGCCGTCAACGTGGACGTGATTGTGCAAACGGCGCCGCAGGACGGCTTCTGCGACCTGTCTTTCACCGTCCCCAAAGTCAGCGCCCGCCGCACGGTCGAGCTGCTGGAAATGCGCAGGCATAGTCTGGGCTTTGGCGAAGTCCGCGTGGACGACCAGGTCGCCAAAGTCTCTATTGTGGGCGCCGGCATGCGCAGTCAGCCGGGCGTGGCGCTGCAGTGCTTTCAGGCCCTGGGCCAGGCCGGCATCAACCTGCAGCTCATTTCCACATCGGAAATCAAGATCTCGGTGGTGGTGCCAGAGCACATGGCCGATCTGGCTGTGCGGGTCCTGCACGACGCGTTTGAGCTCGACAAGCCCGCAGGCGACCGGTCCCTGCGCTAATCCACTGAACAGAAACCCAATACTTAGGCTGCAGCCTCTGGATGGGGTGGGTCGCCGAGCGCGCCAAAGCGATTGCGCCGGCCCCCTTGCGGAGCGTGCTGGTTGCGGTTTGACGCTCTAAGGCGGGCCGGCGCTGGCCGCGACGAGCTGTTTCGCTGTCGCAGCAGAGGGACTCGCCGCGGCAGGCAGTTCTGCACAGAGCATCTGAGCCACCCTCTCGCCCAGCACTGGTCCCAGGCCCGGCACGCCCTGGGGCGGGTGCGCAGCGGTGCACGGCGCGTGGCGGCAGTGTTCAGCCAGGCCCACCGCCAAGCGCTTGCCGACGCCGGCGATGCTGCGCCACTGCTCAGGAGAGGCGCTGCGGCCGTGCAGACAGCCGCGGGCGGCCAGGCTAGAGCCGCGGGCCTGGGCGACGGGCCAGCTGCGGTCCACCCCTCTGCTGTGGCCCAGCAGGGCGGTCGATAGACACACCCACGCTACCACCACCAGCCGCGTCGTCAGGGGATCTGCAGCGCCACTGCGGCGCGGCAGCAGCGTCACGGCACGCCCCGCAGCCAGCCGCTGTCTCGCAGGCTCAGCCAGCCGCGCGAGGCGACAATGACGTGATCGACCAGCCCTAGCTGCAGCACCTCACACGCACACAGGATGCTGCGGGTAAAGCGCAGGTCGGCGCTGCTGGGAACGGCATACCCCGACGGGTGGTTGTGCACCAGGGCCAGTGCGCTGGCCCGGACCCACAGCGCGCCGCGCAGCACCTCAGCGGGGGTAGCTGCCACCCCGGTAGCGTCGCCGTGCAGGCTGTGCTCGGCCAGAACTGCGCCGTTGGCGTCGTAGGCAACAACAGCCAGCGTCTCTGTCGTCTTGAGCGCCAGGTGGCGGTAGCGCGCCGCCAGGGCAGAGGGCCGGTCGAGAAGGGGCTGCGGCTCGCCGGCCCGGCGGCGAGGCTCTGCTGACCACGGCGTAGCGGTCCAAGGGGAGGGGGGCATGGTGGATTCCTGGGCGGGCAGTCCAAACCCGCGGCGGGTGCACGCTGTGGCGGTGCACAAGCGGTGCCAACCCAACCTCGCCAGTAACCTCAATACGATTTGAGCACTTGCGCACCGTCGCCCGGGCGCTGGGCCGTCTGAGGCAGGCAAGCTGAGACCGCCAAGACCAGTCTCAGAAACGACCTGGCGAATCGGCGCAAACCTGGGCTTTCCTTGACCTGCGCGGCGTGGCAGCGACAATAGAGGGTGGCGTACCCTGCTACGGGGTGGCCCGCGTGCCTCCAAGCCGCCTGCGAGTCGCCATGACCTACCTTTGCGCCCCCAAAAGCCTCATGAAGTACTTGGGTCTTCTGCTTGTCAGCGGCTTGTTCGCCGCCGGCTGTGGCGAGGCCGAGCCCGTAGGGCCCACGACGGGCGCCATCCAGGGCGACATTGGGGTCACTCTGCTGGAGCCCAAGCTAGCCGACGGCGCCGCGCTGCTGGCTTCGGGCGCCGTCAAGGTGGCGGTCACGGCCAAGCCCTCTGCGGGCGTGAAAATTGCCAAAGTCCAAGCGGTTATGCCCAACGGCACCACAGCGGTCTTGACCCTGCAAAACGGCCAGTGGCAGGGCACGCTGGACACCCACAGCATGGTCAAGGACATTGGCACCAAAGCCTGCGGAAAAAAGGCCCGCATTGAGATCGTGGCCACCGGCACCAAGGAAGAGGCGGGCACGGCCAGCTTTGACGTCGACATCGACCACTGCCCACCGGTGTGCAAGCTGGAAGCGCCCAAGGTGCCCGGCCCCGGCGAGCCCAATCCGGTGTACATTGGCAAGCTGCCGGTCGTGGGCAGCATCAGCGACACCAAGTACAAGTCGGGCGAGATCAGCTACAGCGTCGAAGGCGGCGATGGCACGCCCGTCAAGGTCATCGACCTGCCCAAGGCCGGGTCTTTCAAGACATTGCTCAACCGCGAAGGCGAACCAACGGCCACCCTGCTGGTCAAGTGCAGCGCCGTAGACCTGGCTGGCAACAGCACCGAGACCACAGTCTCTGTGTCTGTGCTCAAGCGCCCGTCGTTTCTGGGCAACACCGACGACGGAGACAAGTTTGACCTGCCGATCAACGACGCCCTGCCACTGGACTTTGACGACAACGGCATTCTGGACGTGGTGGTCGCAGCTCCCTCTGGCCTGTATGTGCGCAAAGCCATTCCAAGCCAGACCGCGCCAGACAAGGGCACCGGCTTCTTCCAGGACCTGGACGCGCTCAAGGCCAATCCGCTGGCCGTCATCGCTTCAACCAACGAGGCGCCCATTGCCTTGGCCAAGCTTCTGGCCACCGACCTGGACGGCGACGGCAAAGCCGTGGACTTGATTGGCCTGGGCAGCCGCAACGGTCAGCCAACGGTGTTTGCCTTCTTCCGGGTCCAAGTCGAGGACGCCACCGGCACGCGCTATGGCTACAAGCTGTTGGATGCCAGGCCCCTGGACGACGAAGCCAAGACCGCAGCGCTAGCCGACCTGAACAACGACGGCTCTTTGGATGTCATTGTCGGCGGCACCCAAGACAACGCAGGCTTAACCACGCTGTTGACCTTCAAAGAGCCCAACTGCAAGGCCGACGGCACGGTCAAGCCATGCAAGGATGCCAATCTTTCCAAAGCATTGTCGGCTACAGTCTTCCAAGAAGGGGTCCACAAGCCGGTGCACAAGGGCTTGGCCAACATCACCTCGATTGCCGTGGGCAATTTTTACGCCGATGGCCTCAAGCTGCCCGACATCTGTGTCGGCGACGGCAGCCGCCCCTACATTTCTTGCTACCGCAACCAAAAGGGCGACGGCACCTTGAGCCAGGCAGAGGATGCGTTCTTCTCGGCCGATACCCCGGACACCAACCTGATCCTGGCCGTCAAGTGGAGTCCCACCGGCGGTGCCAGTGACGGCCCCGACCTCATCTACGCCACCAAGAGCGGCGTGATGCGCTGGATCCGCGGCGACAATGCCAGTGGCAAATTCGTCTTCGATCCAGAGACGATGCGCGCCTTCAATGGCTATGTCGCCTCGCACATGCAAGTGGCCAACATCGGTCCCTCGGGGGCGCCCTACCTTGCGTTTGTCGGCGGCGAGCGGCAGGTGCGGGTGGTCCCCATCTCTCTGGCCGATAACAGCCACATCACGCACTGCTTCCGCGCCTGGGTCATGGGCGGCGCGGTGTTGCGCACCACCGTGGGCGACTTCGACAACGACGGCGAGCTCGACCTGATGGCCGTGGATACCTTTCCCTCTGGCAACCCGGTGTTTCGCGGCCTGGGCCAAGGGGATTTCCGCGCCCCGCGGGCCTACCACCTGTGCGCGCGCCAGGTCGCCCCGCCCTATCGGCTCTTTGAGTCCAAGATCAACAGCGTGCAGGTCAATGATTTGACGGGAGACAACTTTGCCGACCTGCTGGCGGTGGGCGATCGGGCCGCGTCGATGTACGCCGTGTCAGAGACCCCCCTCAACGGCGGCTGCCCGACTTTGGACTCCAAGCTGGTGGCGTTTCCGGTGTGGCCGATGCATCTGTGGGCCAACGTCTCTGGCAAACCCAATCCCAAGCCACGGGCCGGCGAGTTCAATCCCAACAAAGAGAACGGCAAGTCCGGAGCCGCGCAGAGCTGCCAGGTCGACGGCACCGGCGAGGCCTTTGGCACTCCGGTCGGTGTGGCCATGGCGGACATGGATGGCGACAAGCTGCCCGACATGGCGATCGTCCGCAATGAATCTCCGTACTTCCTGGGCGATGATGGCAACGCCACGGTCGGCTGCCCCACCGGCTGCCCCTACCTGGACGAGAATGAGGTCAACGACAAGTTCGGAAATGAAAGCAATGACAAAGCCAACATCTGCTGCGTCCACTTTGCCACCTCAGACAAAGACAAGCTGTTTCCCCTGAGCGGCTACGGCGGCGGCGCCCCACTGAAACGCGCTAACCTCTTCACCTTTTTGGTCAAAGACAAGATCAAGCCCTTCGGCATGGATGTTGGCAATGAGGTGCTGACTCCCGCTTTTGTGTCGCCGGTGTTTGCCAAGTCAGCGGGCGTGGAGCCGGTCAGCGTGGCCCTGGGCGACTTCAACAAAGACAACTTTATGGACGTGGCCGTGGCCTTGAGCCCCAACGGCTCGGCCAGCTCGAGCCCGTTTCGCTACTGCGCCCCGCGGGTTCGCATCTTTACTGGCACGGGCACGGGCAACCTGAGCGGCAAAGTCCAGCATTCGCCGCAGACCGGCGACGCCATCCCTATCATCAACTCGGGCGGTCTGTGGGAAGGCTTGCACAAGGTGGCCTACCGCGCGTTGACCGCCCCCCCCAAGGACATCTTTGTGTCGCCGTTGGGCGCCAACAACCTGCCTGGCGTGTTTGTAACCACCGGCGCACCGCAGAACGCCATGACCCACATGGAGTCCAAGGGCAGCAAGGGCGAACTGTACAGCTCGACTTCCGTGGTCGTTGGCGATGGCCTGCAGGCGTGCGCTGCACGCGACGTCAACAAAGACGGCCTGACCGACATGCTGTGCGCCTCCAGCAATGCCATCTCCTGGCTGCCGGGCAAGCCGGTGGGCAAAGGCACCACCTATGAGAGCAAGCTCAACCTGATCCAAGGGTTGCAGCAAGTGGCCGGCGTCGAAGTCGGCGACGTCAACTCCGACAGCTACCCGGACCTGGTACAGCTGGACCGCGAGAAGCATACCGTCAGGCTGTGGCTGGGCGACGGCAAGGGCGGCTTTGCACTGTATGACGGGATTTTGCGGCCCCTCACCGAGGTCAAGAGCATCAAGGCCGTCGACCTGAACAATGACGGCTGCATCGACCTGACCGTCCACTCTGAGTTCGGCGTGACCCAGCTCGATAACCTGGGCTGCACCCCCAAGTAGCTCGCAGGCACAGGGCCTCTTGGCTGCTACTTCTTGAGCGGCCGGCGGGCGTAGAAAGCATCGACCACCGCCGCATCGACTTCGACGCGCACGGCCCTCTCTCCCGACACGTAGACGCTGCCCGGTGCCGCGCCCTTGACCTTGCGCACGCCCTTGCCCTGGGCCACCGTGACCTCGACGCGCGCACCTTTGGCCACGCCAGACAGGTGAGCCGCCAGCACAGCGCAGGCGCGCAGGTCCTCTTCCAAGGCCGGTGCCGGGCCATCGCAACGCAAAACCACGTGCGCACCAGGCTGATCGCGCAGGTGCAGCCAGTAGTCGCGCCCGCGCAGCAGCCGCGTGACCAGCGAGTCATTGGCCGCCGCGCTGCGCCCCACCAGCACAGCAGCACCGCTTGGGGACTGGTGCAGCTCGACCCCTTTGGGCAGCTCAGCGCCTTTGGCTTTGGTGATGCGCCGCTGCAGCTGCGACGGCACGTGCTCGCCGCCGACTGGCAAGCGCAGGGCGCGGACCTTGGCGATCCACTCCTGAGCCAGGTCCAGCCAAGTTCTGGCGCGGGCACCCGGAGATTCTCCTTTGTTTTTGGCGGCTTGCCACAGGGTCACCCTTGCCAGCAGGTCCGCCCACTCTTGCTGCAGCTCCTGAATCTGCCACAGGCGCAGCTGGGTAGCGTCGCTGCGATCGTCAATGAGGCGCAGACCCAGCTCCATGCCGCGGGCACGGCGGTAGAGGCGCTCCATTTCCTGCAGCGGCGTCGACTCGGCGGGGATGTCGATCGCCACCTGAGCTGGAGGATCCCACGGCACCGGCAGCAGCAGGTGGTGTTGGCCGCGCGGCAAGCGCCCGAGGTGGACCTTGAGTACGTCGGCCGCCAGCCGCAGCTTGGGGGCGTCCAGGGCCTTGCTGCGGTCGACCTGCAGCTTGCCTAGCAACCGCTCAAGCTTCTTGGCTTCGGTGCGCAAGGACTGGCGGGCGACCGCTGTGGCCTCGCTGACGGTCTGGGGCAACGGCGGCAGCGGAGGAGCGACCGGCGCGCCGGCTTCCAGGGGCGACGGCACCGTTGGATCTGAATTCATGCGCGAAAGTGCCCAGACTTGCCGCCCCACTTCTCCAGCAAGCGGATCGGCCCAATCACGGCGCTGCGATCGACAGCCTTGACCATGTCATACAGCGTCAACGCGGCCACCGAAGCGCCCGTCATGGCTTCCATCTCGACCCCGGTGCGATCCACAGCCTCCACCGTGACTTCAAAGGTCACCTGGTGGGATTCTTCTTGCAAGGTGGCCTGCACCGCCACCTTGGTAATGCGCAGGGGATGGCAAAGCGGAATCAGGTCCGCCGTGCGCTTGGTGGCGGCGATGGCGGCCAGGCGGGCCACTTGAATGGCATCGCCCTTGGGCCCACTGGCGTCGCGCACGGCGACAAACCCCTGGGCTGACAGGGTCACCTGAGCCATCGCCACCGCGCCGCGCTGGGTCTCTGGCTTGGCGGACACCGTCACCATATGCGCTTGACGCTTGGCGTCGAGGTGGGTCAGCTCGCTCATGGGCGGTCCGCGGCAGTAAAGCGGTCAAACAGCTCGACTTCATGAGAGTTGCCCAGGATGAGCGGCACGCGGGTGTGCAGGCCGTCTCCGGCAATCTCCATGATGCGACGGGTGCCATCGGTGGCTTTGCCGCCAGCCTGCTCGGCCACAAAGGCCAGCGGGTGCGCTTCGTACAGCAGGCGCAGCTTGCCACGCGGCGACTTGCGATCGCCGGGATAGAAAAACACGCCCCCTTGCAAGAGGTTGCGATGGAAGTCGGCGACCAGCGTGCCCACGTAGCGCAGGCTGGTGCGCTTGTAGCGACCCTCGCCCGAGGTGACCGTTTCCTGAAATGCCAGCGTGCCGGGCAGCCAGTGGCGGGCATTGCCGACGTTGGCCGACCAAGCCGTGCAGGAGTCGGGGATGCGAATCTCTGGGTGAGACAGAATGAATTCGCCGACCTGCGGGTCAAGCGTGAAGCCGACCACCCCCTGGCCGGTCGTAAAGACCAGCATCGTCGACGAGCCATAGACGCAGTAGCCCGCGGCCACCTGCTCCGTCCCCGGGCGCAAGAAGTCTTCTGGGGTGGCCTCGACACCAACCGTCTCGCGGCGGCGGATCGAGAAGATCGTGCCGATGGTCACGTTGACGTCGATGTTGGAGGAGCCGTCTAGCGGATCAAAGCAGATCAGGTACTTGCCGGTCAGGCGGCCCGCGCGCGTGTGGCGGATGTGCTCTTCTTCCTCCGAGGCAATCGCAGCTACCATCGGAAGATCGCTCAGGACTTCAATCAGCAGGTCGTTGGCCAGCACGTCTAGCTTGGCCACCTGCTCGCCCTGGACGTTGGTGTCACCGGTCTTGCCCAGTACAGCGTCCAGCAGACCTGCCCGGGCCACTTCGCGCGACACCACTTTCATCGCCAGCGCCAGATGGCTTAGCAGCAAAGTGAAATCACCGGTTGCGCCCTCAACATCCCGCTCGCGCTGCAGCACGTAGCGAGAGAGCGTGACGAGACCTGCCATGGGTACCTCCAGATGCAGCCAAAGCGCCACCAGCTGGCGGCGCGGCCCGGCTCACTCGTCGGGGGGCTCAAGGATGGCACGGTGCCTCGGCAGGGTCAAAGCTGCGCAAGGCGACTGTCTGGGCTGGGGTGGCTGGCGCGGTTGAGTGGCCGGCCGCTGTCGGTAAGGGGACCACCAGCGCCGTCAACCCAAGGTGCAAGGGGACGGGCTGGTGGTTGGCGATGGCCTGGACAGGTTGCCAGTACCCCAAACCCCAAGTTCGTTCCGGATTCTGCGACGAACAGGGTTTGGGGTACGGAAGTCGACCCAGCAGTAGTAGCCAAGACCTGTGAACAAGAACCGGGGGTAACCCGGAGCGAATTAACGGTCTTGGGTACTAACGGCCGCCGCGCTCGGGTGCTGGGGCGGGCGATGGCCGGCGCGGCGCGGGAGCCGGGGCCGGGGCCGGGGCTGGAGCCGGGTCGCGGCGCTTCTGCGCCGGCGGGGCCTGGC
>CAIXGW010000188.1 GCA_903919145.1 uncultured Myxococcales bacterium | reverse complement strand
TCCGCCGCGCCATCGGCCACCGCGTCGGCCACCGCGTCGGCAGCGGTGTCGCCAGTAGTATCGGCAGTGGTATCGGCAGCGGTGTCGCCAGCCGGTTGGGTGTCGGCCGCAGTCTCGGGCTGCACATCGGTGGCGGTGTCGGCCGTGGCACCGCTGTCAGCGATGGCGTCGGCGCCCGCTACGGCCTGAGAGGGCGCTTTTTCGCCGCAACCCCCGGCGGCGCTGACCAGAGCGGCCCACAGGATCCAGGGAACACGGTGCATGGCGGACCTCCACTACAGGCTGCAGTCTATCGCGGCCCAGACTGCGACTCCAGCCCCGGCCGGCAAGCGGCCAAGCGTTGGCAGGCGCAGGCTTCCGCGGTACGCTCGGGCCCACTGGCTGCTTTGCTGTGGCCGCGGAGACTGCAATGGCGATTGACCTGGTGGTGCTCGACTTTGACGGCACGTTTACCGATTCAGAGGTCGAAGGTGCGCCTTTTGCCGAAGTATTTCCCAAGTATCTGCAGCAGGCCGCCGGCGCTGAAGAGCGGCTGTTCGACCTGTGGCCAGCTGCGATGGCGGCGGTGACGCGCGAGTCCCCCGAGCTGGGCTGGATGATGAACGGCGTGGCCGCGGCGCCAGCGGATGCCGATCCGTACGTGCGCTGCTCGATGGCGGCCCACAAAGTGCTGGACCAGCTGGGGCTGTACATCGATGGCGCGGAGCGCAGCTCGCTGCTGCAGCAGGTGTACAAGCGCGCCTACGCCGAGTCCATCATCGCCTTTCGCCCAGGCGCGGCAGCGGCTCTGCAGGCTGTCATCGCCCGCGGCGTGCCGGTGGTGGTGGTGACCAACAGCTCGACCAGCCACGTGCGCTTCAAGGTCGATCAGCTGGGGCTCGCCGATGCCCAGGCCGTCGAAGTCATTGGCGATGCGATGAAATTCTGGGTCGACCCGGCGCCGATGGATCAAGAGGCTTTTGACCGGCTGCCCCTGGCGATGAACGTTGAAGGCCTGCAACGGCCGGTCTACCTGCGCCGCAACAAGTACTATCAAACCTTGCAGAAGCTGTGGGCCAAGCACCAGGCCACCCCCGCTTCCACGCTGGTGTGCGGCGACATTTTTGAGCTGGACCTGGCCCTGCCCGCGGCCCTGGGATCCAAGGTGGTGCTGATGCGCCGGGCCAACACCTACGATTTTGAGCTGCAAGCCATCGCCGATGTGGGCGATCGCGGCTCTGTGACCGACGACCTGGCGATTCTGGCGTCGCTGCTCGACTGACCGGCTGGCATGCTGACCGCCAACAGACGGTCCAGCGCAGCCATAGCGACTGCCGGGTTGGCTCGCTGCCGTGTTCCTCTCAGGGCTGACCTGGGTACCAGCCGCGCTGCACCGGTACCGCGCGGTGGGCAAACAGCTCCAGCAGCTGCGCCGGCACGGCCTCTGGAAAGGCTCCGTCGGGCCCGCTCATCTCGCTTAGACACAGGGCCTGGTGCAGCACCATGGCGTTTTCTATCCACAACCGCGTGGCGATACCTGGGTCGCTGCTGCGCTCGGCCACCAGCTGGCGGGCATCAGAGCGCAGGGCAATCAGGCGCACCTGCAGCGTTTCCTGCAGGCGCAACGGGTCGCGGTTGCGCAGTGCGTCGGCCCGCTGCTCCAGCCAGTCTAGCCACGACTGGTGCAGACCCAGCTTGGCCATGTCGCGAAAAGTCTGCGCTGCCAAGACGTTGTGCGTGCCCTCCCACGACTCGGTGACCAGGCTGTCGCGGTACAGCCGGCCCAGGGGGGTAAAGTCCTCTATGGCGGCGTTGCCTCCCAGCACCTCCATGGCCTGGCGGATGGCCTGGGTGGCGCGCACGCTGGTCCAGTACTTGTTCATATTCAGGCCGATGCGCGCGGCCTCGGGTCGCTCTCCGCTGGCTTGCAGGGCCACCAGGTCCAAGGTGCTGGCCGTGGCGGCGCACGCTTCGGCGTACAGCTGCGAGACCGCTTGATCCACCAAGGCAAAACGGGCAATCGGCTGGCCAAAGGCGCTGCGGTATTGGGCAAAGCTCGCAGCCTCCCTCCAGCTGCGCCAGATCATCCCGGTGCACGCCATGGCGTTGAACAGCCGCGAGGTGTTGAGCACGATCTCTACCGCGTTGTGAAATCCGCGGTCCAAGCCGCCCAATTGCCAAGCGAGCGCGCCGTTCCAGTCGACCTCGCCCGAGGCCATGGCCCGCGTGCCCAGCTTGCTCTTGAGGCGGCGAATGCTGAACTCGTTGACCGGGCTGGGTGTCTCGCCGCCGCGGTGCGACAGCGGCATGGCGTGCACCCGGTCTTCTGCCGGCAGGTCATGGGGCACAATGAACAGCCCCAACCCGCGGGTGCCGTCGGCGGCCCCTTGGGGGCGGGCCGTCAGCAGGTACAGCGGCGCGTCAATGACCGAGCAGAACCACTTCTCGCCTTGGATGGCCCACAGGCCCGGGGCCTCTGCCGTCTCTTGGCGGCGCCCAACGGCTTGCACGGCGTTGGCGCCGACGTCGCAGCCGCCTTGGACTTCCGTAAGGAATTGGGCGCCGTGCAGCCGCCTCGCGTAATTGGAGTCCAGCAACCCCGGCAGCAGGCCGCGCTGCAGAGCCGGGTGGCCCACAGTCTGGATCGCCTTGATCAGGCCTGCCGTGCACGCCAGCGGGCAGACGTGGCCCGCCTCGCCGTGGTGAGAAGCCAGGATCACCAGCGCCGCTTGTTCGACGGCTGCGTGTGGCTGCCCCGTCAGGGTCATGACCCCAGAGCCATAGACGGTTTGGCCCCACTGGTGATAGCTCGCATCAAAACGCACCCTTTCATGGCGCCGACCCAGGGCGTCAAAGCGCTCTAGCACCGGCAGGTTGGGCTCATGAGAGATGCGGTGCACCAGCGGCTCGCTGGCAGCGACCTGCCGGCCAAATTCGCCCAAGCGCGCGTGCAGCGGAGCGTCGGCTTGCGGCGACCAACGCTGCACCATCGCCTGCAGGGCTGCGTTGTCGCCATACCAGTCGCCGCGATCGCTGCGGCGCCAAGCAATAAGGGCAGCACGTCTGGCTGTAGTCGCGTCCTGGCTGGGCTGTAGCGTCATGGATCCTCCGCGCCGCTGCTGGTGGGGGCAGGCGGCCATGGCTTTGGGGGCGCGATCGCGCGGCCGGCCGCGGCAGGGGCCGGGGGCGGTCGGAAGGCGGCAGGTTAGCGCCGCCAGCGATTTCTCAAAAGAGCCGCGCTAGTTGACGTTCGCTAACTAACCAATTGTCCAGTGCATTACCGGTAACCCGCCAATTGACTTGACATCCATCTAGCTGGGGTTAGATCTGCCGAAGACACGGCGCAGCTGCGTCCATGCCCCATGCGGGCTTAGGTTGGGAAAGCGTGAGGACCGAGGGGCTAGACCTGCTTGACACCTATCGACTGATGAGCGGCGTGGCGGTCGATCTGCGGCCGGCTTCGATCGAGGCGCGGCTGTTCTTGGTCGACTTGGCGCTGCGGCTGGCGCAGGGTCAGGGCTATGCCGAGCTGTTGGCGCGTGTCCTGCGGCCAGACAGCCCGTTGTACGACGGCCAGAGCCCGCTGGCGCCCAGCAGCCAGGACCTGCCGGCTCTCAAGGCCGCGCGAGACTTGGTGTATCGGGCCGGTGTCGCCGAAGGACTCATTCACTCCGACCAGGGCCTGGCCCCTCTGCCGGCGGGGCTGCGGGCCCCAGGCACGGCGCAAGCGCGCGCCCGCGAGGCCACGGGGTTGACCACCGAAGCCATTGTGACCGTTGGCGAAGCCATGGATATGCTGGGGATTACCCGCCAAGCCGTGATCAACGCGGTGCGCACGCGGCGAATCCGCGGCGAGCAGCATGGCAAGCTTTGGGTGCTCTCTAGAGAAGATGTGCTGCGCTACCAGATGGCCCGCGACGACCGGCGACTGGCGCGCGAAGCCCTGTGAAGCCTTACAAAGCTGCACTTCTTCCCTCCTCCGCGCAGGCCGCCGCCGCCGCTGCGGGCTGGGCTGGCCCGCCCGCACATTCCTTGGTATATCCTGCGGCAGTGACGCGCCTGCAACTGGGCCACCCTGAGGAATCCGCCATGCTGCGCCGCCCAGACCCGAAGGTAAGCGACAACTCTGCCAGATCGACTGATTGCCGGCTGGGCAGGCCCTTGGGCCGTGCTTGGCGCTGGCAGCAGCTGGCTGCCCTGACGCTGGCAGCGGTGTGTGCGGTCACGGCGGTGCCGCCAGCGATCTCAACGGCCTTTGCGGCCAAGAAGGCCAAAGCTGCGACGCCGGCCATGCTGATCAAGCAGATCACCGGTCTGGCGCCCGGCAAGGATCGCGATGCCGCGGTCGATGACCTGATCGAGTTTGGCGATTCGGCCTGGCCCGAGGTCAAGGCAGCGCTGCCGGGCCTGGCAGGTACAGACGGCGGCGAAGACGTGGTGGTCGACCTGCTGCTGGGGTTTGGCCCAACCGCTTGGGACGAGATTGCCGCCCGCGGGCCCAAGCTGAGCGACGGCGGCATCCTGCGCCTGATGCGCCAGGTGCTGCGGTTTCCCGCCGATGACCGGCTGATCGCGCTGCTGGAAGCCTTGGTGACCCGCGAGGATGAGCAGGTCCTGCTGCTGGTCTTGCCAGAGCTGGTGCAGCGCAGCCGGCCCTGCGCCCTGCCACGGCTGATTGAGCTGATTGACGACAAGCGGCCGAGCCTGCGCGCCTACGCCATCGACACGCTGGTCGCCCGCAAGCACGAGCCGGCTCTTTCGCCGCTGGTCCGCAGGCTTGGCCAAGAGCGTCTCAGCGCCGGCCCAGACAACCTGCTGCTGCGCACCAAGCTGATCCACGCCATTGCCCAGATTGGCGCGGATACCGACACGCCCGTTGCGCCGCTGCTGGAGGCCCTGGACCTGCTGGATCAGCGCGACGCGGTGCTGGACGCCCTGCTGCTGGTCGGGGCGCCGGCCGTCAGGGCCGCCGTCTACATGCTGCAAACCGCGGACCGCGCCCGTATCGAGACGGCGCTGATTGTGCTGTCTCACCTGCGGCTGCAGGCGGCGCCGGAGCTGCTGCCGGTCCTGTCGTCGGCCAAAGACGCCACCACCCGCGGTCTGGTCGCCGACGTGCTGGCTCACCTGGCCGTGCCAGAAGTGCGCGGCGAGCTGTTGCGGCTGGTGCGCGAGCGCAAATTCCCCGATTTTAAGCAGGGCTTGCTGCTGGCGCTGACGCTGTATGACCCGCAGGTGCGCCAGCTGCTGCTGGATCTCTTGGGCGACAAAGAGGCTTCGGTGCGGCGAATTGCCTTGGAGCAGCTATGGCGCTTGGCCGACCAGGAGACCTGGAATGCCGTGCGCAACACTGCCGTGCGCGACGAGGATGTGCAGATCCGCATGCTCGGCCTGGCGGCGATGGTGGGCATGGGTGACCCCAAGGCCTCTGACTACCTGCGAAAATTGCTGACGGTCAACGTGCTGGAAGAGCGGCTAGAGGTCCTGCGTCTGCTCGGCCGCATCGACGACGACAAGTCGCTGCCAGCCCTGGCCCACCAGCTAAGCGACCCCAATGACGAGGTGTTTCGCGCGGCGCTGGGCTCGCTGCGGCGGCTGACTTACCACCAAGGGCCGCGCCGCGAGGCCGAGTGGCTGGCGTGGGCCAATGCCCAAAAAGAGCTGGCCACCGCCAAGTGGCAGGAAGTTGAGCCCAAAGCCCGCCGCTATCAGGTAGAAGGTCGCGAGCTGGGCTGGCTGGAAGCCGGCGATCCAGAAGACAGCACGGTAGTGGTCCTGGCCGGCGCGCCGTTTCGCGATGCCAGCTACCTCGTGCCGGATGTGTGGCGGATGGCGCCGTACTACCACGTGGTGGTGCAGCAGCGCGGCGTCGGTGCGCGCCAGGCAGCCACCCTGAGCGAGCGGCTCCGTGCCAAAGAACTGACTAAAATGCTTGAATTGCTTGGAAAACGCCCGGTGGCCCTGCTGGCCGACGCTTCCGCGGCTCACTTTGCCCTGCGCTATGCCAATGAGCATCCCAAAGAAGTGGCGGCCGTCATCCTGCACGGTGCGCCTTGGCCAACCCAGGCGGCGCTGCAGCGGTTGCCCGGCGAGATCGAGGCGGCGATGCAGAGCCCCTGGAAAGAAGACGTGGCCTGGGTTTTTGAGCACCAGGGCCTGCTGGTGCCCGCGGTGTCGCAGCGGCTGCTGGTGCGCAGCCATCTGGCGGCGCTGCTGGGCAATCCTTCTGATGGCCGCAAGATTGCCCCGGGAAAAGTCTTTGACGACGCTTTCTCGGTAGAGGCTCACGACCGGGCCATTGCCGACGCCGCGGCTTGGGATCCCGCCCTGTCTAAGGTGCCTACGCTGGTCTTGCAGGGCGGCAAGGCACCGTGGGCCCAGAGCTCGGCAGCCGCCTTGGCTGGCCTGCCGCCAGCGGTGCGCCGGCAAATCAAGGTGGAGGAGCTGCCGGCGGCCGGGGCGATTCCGCTGGTAGAGGCTGGGGATACGGCGCTGCAGGCGATTCGCGACTTCCTCAAGTAAGGCCTGTGCCGAAAATGGCGGCCTGTGCCCAAGCCTGGCCGCGCGCCGTTGCCGCAGCCCTGGCCACGGCTGGAGGAACGCTGCGGAATCGCGTACGCTGGGCGATCAAGGATGGTGCGACTTTGTCGCTGCGATCCGTCGCGCGCCGCCGACAGCAAGCTCAGGAGTTACGCCATGTTCGCCCGACCCACCTGCCGCTGGAACTCAAATCTGACTGGCAAGACCGGACCCGCGCGCCCCGCTGCGGCGGGATCTGCGGGTCGCCGCGGCTGGCTGACGGCGTTGGCGATCGCCGCGCTGTGGGCGACCGGCTGCAACGGCTCAGACGTCTTGATCGGCAACAGCGGGGCGCCAGCGCCAAGCCTGGGCGATGCTACCGATGTCGGGTCGCCCCCCGTGGGCACCCAGCCGGTGTGTCTGGCCAACAGCGACTGCGCCGCTCTGGCCAAAGGGGCCTGCTATACAGCCGTTTGCGAGCCCAAGAGCCAGCGCTGCGTGGTCGCCGCCAAGCTGGACGGCGCCGCTTGCGAGGACGGCGACAGCTGCAGCGCCGAATCGCTGTGTCAGGGCGCAGTCTGCCTGGCCACCCGCGCCAGCGAATGCGACGACGCCAACCCGTGTACCAGCGACGGCTGCGTTGCCGGTGGCGGTTGCGAGCACAAGCCCACGGCTGGCCTGTGCAGCGATGGCAACCCCTGCACCCCGGGAGACAGCTGCGAAGCGGGAGCGTGCGTCAGTAAGGCCAACGTCTGCATCTGCGAATCAGACAAAGACTGCGCGCAGTTTTCCAGCAATCTGTGTGCCGGCGCCCTGCAGTGCTCTTTGGGCGCGTGCGTGCCCGACCCGGCCAAGAAGATCGACTGCGACGACCAGAACCCCTGCACCACCGATACCTGCATCGCTGCCACCGGCGCCTGCGACCACCAGCTCAGCGGCGATGGCAAGCCCTGCGACGACGGCGACGTCTGCACCTTTGCCGAGACCTGCCAGGGGCTGCAGTGCGTGGCCGGCGCCAAGGTGGCGTGTGCTCTTGGCAGCGCCGCCTGCCCGGCGCAGTGCGACCCGCAGTTGGGCTGCGCGGCGCCGCCGGGCGGATCGCAAGTCTGCAATGACGGCAACGCCTGTACCACCAACGATACGTGCATCCAGGGCCTTTGCGTAGGTGCCGCCAGCTGCGGCTGCGCCACGGACGCCGATTGCGCCTCCGTGGCAGTGCCTGCTTGCGCCGGCAAAGCCGTGTGTCAGGCGGGAGCCTGCGTGGTCGATGCCACCCTGGCGCTGCCTTGCGACACCACCGGGGCCGCCAATTGCATAGCCTCAGTCTGTACTTCTAGCGGATGCACCGCGGTGGCGATGCCGGACCTCGCCCCCTGCAATGACGGCGACGCCTGCACGTGGGGAGACAAGTGCCAGGCCGGCGCCTGCAGCTCCGGCGGCATCTTGCCCTGCGACGACGGCAACGCCTGCACGGTAGACAGCTGCGCTTCGGCCAGCGGCTGCAACCACGTGCCCCAGGCCACCGGCAGCGCCTGCAGCGACGGCAACCCCTGCACCACTGGCGACGCCTGCAGCGCCGGCGTGTGCGCCGGCCCCGGCAGCCAGTGCGATGACAACGCCGCCTGCACGCTGGACTTGTGCGACCCGACCGACTCGGCCAAGTGCCTGTACGTCCAGCTGGCCGACAACGCCGCCTGCGACGACGGCGACCCCTGCACCGCAGGAACAGCCTGTAGCGCCGGCAGTTGCGTGCCCTCGATGGTGCTGGACTGCGACGACGCCAATCCCTGCACCGTAGACGCCTGCGCTGGCGACGCCTGCTCTCACGTGGCCATCGCCAACGGCGCGACGGTCAGCTGCGACGACGGCGACAGCTGCACCACCGCAGACGCCTGCAACGGCGCGGTCTGCCAGGGCACTCCCGGCGGCTGCCAGTGTCAAAAAGACGCGGACTGCCAAAGCTTTGAAGATGGCAACCTCTGCAACGGCACCTTGCGCTGCATGGAGAACGGCTGCGTTACCGACCCGGGCACGGTGGTCAGCTGCACCGCCAGCGGCAATCCGTGTACCGCCAACGCCTGTGCGCCGCTGCTGGGCGTGTGCCAGGAGCAGGCCGTGCCCGTTGACGCGACCCCCACGGCCTGCGATGACGGCAACGCTTGCACCGTAGGCGACGCCTGCGGCAATGGCGGCACCTGCCTGCCCGGCAAGCCGCAGCCCTGCGACGACGGCAATGCCTGCACCGCCGATGCCTGCGACCCCGCCGCTGGCTGCACCGCTACCGTGGCCCAGGCGGCCCCCTGCGACGACGGCAATCCCTGCACCTTTGGCGACTTTTGCACCGACAGCCAGTGCCAGCCCGGCAAGAACGCCTGCGAATGCCAGACCGACAGCGACTGCGCCGGCAAAGACGACGCGGACCTGTGCAATGGCAAGCTCATCTGCCAGCAGGGCGCTTGCATCGCCGACGGCAAGGCCGTGACCTGCCCAGCTTCTAACAGCAATTGCATTGCCAACCTATGTGACGGCAAGACCGGGCAGTGCGTGAGTTTTGCCGTGACCGATGGCAGCGCCTGCGGCACCGCCGGCACCTGCACCACCGGCGGTAAGTGCGCAGCGGGCGTGTGCACGGGCGCCACGGTCCTTGGCTGCGACGACGGCAATTCCTGCACCAAAGACAGCTGCGAAGCCAGTGGCTGCCTGCACAGCCCGGCCATCGGCCTGGTTTGCGATGACGGCAACCCGTGCACCGCCGGCGAAGTCTGCGGCGCCACGGCCACTTGCGGCGGCGGCTCCAACGCCTGTGCCTGCACGACCGACGCCGAGTGCACCAAGCTCGACGACGGCGACCTGTGCAACGGCGTCTACACCTGCGCCGGCGGCTCGTGCCAGCCCAAGGTCGGCAGCCCGGTTTCTTGCGACAAGAGCCAAGACGGGCCCTGCCAGCAGAACACCTGCACCCCCAGCACCGGCGCCTGCACCCTGGCGCTGGCCCCGACCGGCACCGCCTGCAGCGATGGCGACGCGTGCACCACGGGCGAGACCTGCCTGGCCGGCCTGTGCGCCAAAGGCTCGCCACTCAGCTGCGACGACGGCAACCCCTGCACCAATGACGCCTGCAGCCCGACCACCGGCTGCTACCAGGAAAACAGCACCAGCCCCTGCGATGACGGCAACCCGTGCACCAGCAGCGACGTGTGCAGCGGCGGCAAATGCGCAGGGCAGGGCAGCTGCGAGTGCAAGATCGACAGCGACTGCAAGGATGACGGCAACCTGTGCAACGGCGTGCCCAGCTGCACGGCCGGCAAGTGCGCGATCGACCCCAAGACTGTAGTGATTTGCGACGGGGCGGCCAACTCGGCGTGCGCCGTCAACGCCTGCGAGCCGGCGGTGGGCAAGTGTGCGCTGGCGCCGGTACCCGATGGCACCCAGTGCGACGACGCCAGCGTCTGCACCGGCAAAGACCAGTGCGTGGCCGGCAGCTGCAAGGGCACACTGTTCAACTGCGACGACAGCAATCCCTGCACCCAGGACGGCTGCATCCCCCAGACCGGCTGCGTCAACAGCCCGCTCAGCGGCCCCTGCGACGACGGCAATCCCTGCACCCAGGGCGACAGTTGCACCAGCGCGGCCGTGTGCAAGCCCGGCGTGGACACCTGCGGCACCTGCAAGACCGCCAGCGACTGCCCCGACGACGGCGATCTGTGCAACGGCTCGCTGACCTGCACGGCCGGCGCCTGCGTACCGGTGGGAGCCGTGCAATGCCCAGCCGGCGACGCCTGCAACCTCAGCACCTGTGACGCCGCCACCGGCAATTGCATCTTGATCGCCAAGGGCGACGGCCAGGCCTGCGACGACGGCACCGCCTGCACCGGCGGGTCAGCGTGCATCTCTGGCCAGTGCGTGGGCAGCAGCCCGCTGAGCTGCGACGACAAGAATCCTTGCACGCTAGACACTTGTGATGCCAAGGTCGGCTGCCAGAACTTGGCCTCGCCCGGCGCCTGCGACGACGGCAATCCGTGCACCAGCGGCGATGCCTGCTCCGCCAGCGGCGCCTGCCAGCCCGGCGTCAACCAGTGCCAGTGCCAGCTGGACAGCGACTGCGCCAAATTTGAAGACGGCGACTTGTGCAACGGCACCTTGATCTGCCAGGGCAATGTCTGTGCCATCAAGGCCGGCACGCCGGTTGTCTGCCCCGACTCGGGCCAGTGCTCCACGACTCTTTGCGACGGCAAGAGCGGCCAGTGCGTCTCGAGCCCCAAGCCGGTGGGCAGCCCCTGCGACGATCAGAACCTGTGCACCGCCACCGACGCCTGCCAAGCCGGCACCTGCCAAGGGCAGTTTGTGGTCTGCGATGACAACAACCCCTGCACGCTGGACAATTGCGACGCCGTTCAAGGTTGCGTGGTCGCTCCGGCCGTGGGCCAGGCGTGCGACGACGGCAACCTGTGCACCGTCAGCGATAGCTGTGGCGCTAGTGGGACTTGTGTGCCAGGAGCCAACCAGTGCGCCTGCGCCGTCACCGCCGACTGCGCCAAATCCGAAGACGGCAACCTTTGCAACGGCACCTTGATCTGCCAAGCGAATCAGTGCGTCATCGACCCCAAGTCGGTGGTGACCTGCGCCGACGACGGCCTGGGCTGCAGCGACACCGCCTGCGACGCCAAGACCGGCCAGTGCGGCCAGGCCCCGGTGGCCGACGGCAGCCCCTGCGGTGGCGCCGAGCTGTGCGGCGGCATTGGCCAGTGCAAGAGCGGCGTGTGCGCCGGTCAGAGCGGCTGCGCCGACGACGGCAACAGCTGCACCGCCGAAAACTGCGACGGCAAGGGGACCTGCAGCAACAGTCCAGTGGCCGGCTCCTGCGACGACGGCGACGCCTGCACCGTGGGCGACAGCTGCCAGAACGGCGCGTGTGCGGCCGGCGCCAACCAGTGCCAGTGCAAGGTCGACGGCGACTGCGCCAAATTTGACGACGGCAACCTGTGCAATGGCGTGCAGAAGTGCGTGGCTGGTAGCTGCGTGGCCGATCCTGGCAGCGCCGTGGTCTGCCCGCCGGCGACCGGGGTATGCAGCACCAGCCAGTGCATGGCGGCGACGGGCAAGTGCGAGACCGCGGCCCTGCCCAACGGCGCCCCCTGCGACGACAGCGACGCCTGCACCAGCGCCGGCCAGTGCTTCAGCGGCACCTGCCTGGTCGGCAAGGTCGACTGCGATGACAAGAACCCTTGCACCAGCGACGCCTGCAACGCCAAGACCGGCTGCACCCAAGGCAACGTCGCCAACTTTCCGCCGGTGACCTGCGACGACGGCGACACCTGCACGCCGCTGTCGATCTGCCAGTCCGGCAAGTGCACGGGCGTGTTCAACAACTGCTTCTGCAGCAATGACAGTCAGTGCAAAGACGATGGTGACCTGTGCAACGGCGTGCCTTCTTGCCAGGGCGGCACCTGCAAGACCAAGCCCGGCAGCCCGGTGACCTGCGACCCCAGCAAAGACACCACTTGCTTGAAGAATTCCTGCCAGAAGACCAGCGGTCAGTGCCTGCTGCTGCCCACCCCGGCCGGCACGACCTGCAACGACGGCAACACCTGCACCGGCGGAGACGTGTGCTCGCTGGGCAATTGCGTAGGTGTGCCAGCCAATTGTGACGACGGCATTGCCTGCACCCTGGACAGCTGCGACCCCAAGACCGGCTGTGTGCACACCGGCCAGGCCAAGCTGTGCGACGATGGCAACCCCTGCACGTTGGAAACCTGCAATGGCACCGCGGGTTGCTTGCTGCAGCCGGCCCTGGGCCAGCCCTGCGACGACGGCAACGCCTGCACCAGCGGCGACACCTGCAGCGTCGGGGCGGGCGGCATCGTCTGCAGCGGCGGGGCCAAGCTGGTCTGCGATGACAAGAACCCCTGCACGGCCGACCTCTGCGACCCCAAGCAAGGTTGCGTCACGTCGCCCCAAAGCGGTGCAGCCTGTGACGACGGCGATCCCTGCACCACTGGAGACAGCTGCGCCGCGGGCGCCTGCAAGGGCAGCGGCCAGTCTTGTGACGACGCCAACCCGTGCACCGTCGATGCCTGCCAGGGCGGCAAGTGCTTGTTTACCCCCAAGACCGGTAGCTGTGATGACGGCAGCGTCTGCACCACCGGAGACAGCTGCATCAGCGGCAATTGCATTGGCGCGGGCAAGGTCAACTGCGACGACGCCTCTCCGTGCACCAGCGAGGCCTGCGACCCCAAGCTGGGCTGCCAGTACAAGCCGGCGACCGGTGCCAGCTGCGACGACGGCAACGCCTGCACTGCGCCAGACAGCTGCAACGCCGGCAAGTGCATTGGCACCGCCAAGGTCTGCGACGACAAGAACCCCTGCACCAGCGACCTGTGCGACGCGGCCACCGGCGGCTGTGCGGCGGTGCCAAAACCGGGAATTGCATGTGACGATGGCAGCTTGTGCACTACGCTGGATGTGTGCCAGGGCAACGGCATCTGCAGCGGCAACCCCTCTGTGCTATGCGACGACGGCAACGCCTGCACCAACGACGCCTGCGTCGCCGCCACCGGCCTTTGCTCCCACACGCCCAACACGGCGCCGTGCAGTGACGGCCAGGTCTGCACCAAGGAGCAATGCGCGGCGGGCAGCTGCGTGGCTTCGCCGGCCCCGGGGACCAAGTGCGACGACGGCAACCTGTGCACCACCAGCGACGTCTGCGGCGCCGACGGCTCGACCTGCGCCGGTACGCCCGCCAGCTGCGACGACGGCATCGCCTGCACGGCGGACGCCTGTGACGCCAAGACCGGCCAGTGCAGCCACACGCCGCCCACGGGCTTTGCCAAGGACTTTGACGACGGCACGATCGCGCCGATCACCACGCAGTCGCTGTCGAATACGCTCAAGTGGCAGATCGACAGCACCCAGTTTGTCAGCAAAGGCAACTCTCTGTACTACGGGCAGATTTTGCCCAATGGCACCTACACGTACAACGGCGGTGGCTTTGGCGGCGGCACCATGACCTTGCCGACGCTGCAGGTGCCGGCGACGGTCAGCAAGCCCACCCTGACGCTTAAGGTGCGCTACAGCAAGGACCCGGCGGAAGCGCAGAGCTGCAACGGCTTTACCGACCGCGTGCTGCTGCAAATCGACGGCCAGACGGCGGGCCAGCTCTGCGCCAGTACCAACGGCTGGCAGACCTTCACCTTTGATCTGACCGCCAGCAAGGGCAAGACCGTGCAGATCAGCAGCGTGTTTGTGATGAACCTGAACAATAACAACGGTCAGGGCCTGTGGGTCGACGACATCGCGGTCTCCTGGTCGTGCCCGTAGGTTCAATAGATGCGGGGGGCGGCGATGCGGCGATCCAATGGGCTGTGGGCCTTGCTAGTGGCAGTTTGTGTCAGTGGACCGCTGGGCTGTGCCGACTCGGCGGAGACTGCCGCAGGACCGCTGACCAATGACGACGGCGCGCCGGCCAACCCGGACATTGCCGATGCCTTCTCGGCGAGCTATGACGCCGGCGCCTCCAGCGGTGGCGGTGACGGCCAGACCGCCACGGGCACCACCCAAGACGCGGCAGAGACCCCTACCGATGGCCAGCCCGGCTGGAAGGGTGGCGGCGTCGGCCTGACGCTGCCCGGCGCCCAGAACACCGCCAAGTTTCGGGCGCTGGTGGCCGCCGGCAAGGTGCCGCTGCCCGGCGATTTTCCCCTATCCGGGTGGCTCAACGAGCACCACGCCGTGCTGCCGCCCGCCGATCCCAACCACCCTGTGGACCTGCACCCGATCGCCTCCCTGCACGCCACCGCCAAAGGCGAAGCAGAAGTCCTGGTGCAGCTGGGGATCAACACCGCCAAGTCGCTGCAGGATCTACAGCCGCCGGTGGCCATGGTGCTGCTGGTAGACAAGTCCGGGTCGCTGGGCAGCGCAGGCTGGCAGGCCGTCCAAGAGCAGATTCCCCAGCTGGCAGAGCGCCTGCCCGAAGGCAGCTGGCTGGCCGTGGTCGGCTTTTCTTCTGGCGCTGAGGCGGCGTGGCCAATGGCGGCTTGGCAGAACTGGCAGAGCAAGCAGCTGGGGACCGCGATGCAGGGCCTGAACATGGGCGATGGCACGGATCTCTACGTCGGCGTCGAAGCGGCGCTGGCGGAGCTGGCCAAGGCCCCGGCGCAGCTGACGCAGCGGCGGGTGCTGCTGATCAGCGACGGCGCGACCACCAAGGGCGATCATACCCCGACCGATGTGCTGGCGCTGGCCAAGGCCTCCAAGGCCTCTTTCTCTACGGTGGCCTACGGCAAGGATGCGCAGATCGCGCTGCTGGGCAAGCTGGCTCTGGCCACGGCGGGGACCAGCTACTCGGCGCCGACTCCGGCGATCCTGACCGACGTCCTGTCTAAGCACGCGGCGACGCTGCTGGTGGCGGTGGCTGAGAACCTGGGCATTCGCCTGCAGTTGTCCGCAGGGTGGCAGTTGGTCAGCGCCTACGAGCTGCCGATCAGCCAGATCGGCAACAGCCTGAATTTTGGCGATGCTGCCAACCAAAGGGGCAGCGCAGATGCGGGGGGGCCGTCAGCGGATGTCAGTACGCCCAAGAACGACGTCGAGGTGGGGCCGCCCGGCGTGCTGGCCAACGCCCTTTATCCGGCCAGTCACAACGGCCTTGTGGTCCTGAAGATCAAGCCGCCGGCGGCGTTGGCGCTTAACCCAAGTAGCGCGCTGCTGGCAGCGGAGGTCGAGTGGTCGTACGCCCTGACCAAGGACCACGTGCCCAAGCAGCACACCGCGGCGATCAACATCCTGGGGCTGGTAGCCGTGCCCGACGGTGGCTATGAATTCTTCAGTCATCCTGAGGCTCGCCGCACCTATGCCCTGGTGGTGGCTGGAGAGGCGCTCAAAGGCGCGCTGCAAGCTGCGCAGGCCGGCCAACCCGGCCAAGGGCTGGCCCAATTGGATGCAGCGGCGGATCTGCTGGCGGTGGCGCTGGCCAAATTGGACGTGAAGACAGCCGATCCCGCTGGGGATCTGGACGACGCGGTGAGTCTGGTCACCAAGCTCAGAGACAATGTGGCGGCCCAAAAGGGCAGCGCCCCGTGAACGCAATTGGCCCTGGCGACGATTTCGTGACGGGTCGCTTAGGTTTGCGCTTGCCAATGCAGGCAAGGATTCGCTAGGCTTTCCGGATAGCGCCTGGGCCACGCCCGGGACAGTCCAGCACCTGGACCATCATGACCGTTGCCTCGACCTGTCCTTGGACAGCAGGCGTTCTAGAGAACAACCGACCGCCCGCAGACTCTATTCCCTTTCCCCAAGAACCCAGCCACCTGAGCGCTGGGGATTGCGCGCTGCCAGCCCCAATCCGGCTCGCCCCGGCCAGCCCGACTCAAGGAGAATTTACCCCATGATCCGCTTTTGGAAGTCCCTGCCGCTCGTTATCGCCCTGTCTGTTGTTCCCTCGGCTGCCTTTGCCGAAGCTGATGCCGTCTCTGCGGCGGATGCCTCCTCAGCAACGGACGCTGGTCCTGCGGATGTGGGCGGCTCAGACGCCTCTACCGCGACCGATGCCGGCAGCGACACCACGACCGGCACGCCGGGCAAGACCACCTGCGCCACCGCCTGCGGCAAGTTCTTTGGAGACAAGGCCAAAGGCTTCTGCAACTGCGACGTGGCCTGCGCAGACCCCAAGTACAACGACTGCTGCGCGGACTACCAGCCGCTGTGTGGCGCACTGATCAACGGCACCTGCGGCAAGGGCCAGTGCACCGGCGTGGGCAAGACCGCCGACGGCAAGGACGCGATCTGCTCTTGCGATCCCAAGTGCTCGGAAGCCGGCAACTGCTGCAAGGGCTTTGATCCCAAGGGCTGCTCGACGGCGCCCAAGGGCTCGTGCAAGGACGCGTGCGGCGGCCAGGCCAAGGATGGCGACTGCTACTGCGACGATCAGTGCGCCGAGATGGGCGACTGCTGCGCCGACATCGCCACCATGTGCAAAGACCAGCCGGCGGGCGACGCCGGTGGCACGGTGGGCACCGACGCTTCGAGCTGCGCCCCCAAGTGCAGCGCCAAGAACTGCGGTGACGGCGACGGCTGCGGCGGCAAGTGCACCGGCCCGTGCCCGAATGGCGGCCTGTGCAGCGCGGCCAAGGCTTGCGTGACTGGCGGCGCCGATGCGGCCACCACCGGCGGCACCGACAGCGCCGCGGCCGACGCGGGCGCCAAGCTCGACGCTACTGCTGACACCGGCACCGGCACGGCGCCCACCGGCACCATCAACAACACCCCGGCCAGCTCGGCCGGCTGCACCGCTGGCGGCACCGCTGGTGGCTCGCTTGGCATGGCGTTTGGCATGCTGGCGCTGATGGGCGCCCTGGTTCTGCGCCGCCGTCAGGTCTAAGACCTGGCTGTAAATGGCTTGGCCAGGAGTCCTTGATCCTGGTGGGTGGGCCCGTCATTTGCCTGTGGCAGTGGCGGGCCTGCCGCATTTTTGGGCCCCTGCACGGGAGCCTTTGGAGAGCTGCGGTGACTACCTTGCTGGATCAAATTGGCGGACCGGAAGGCCTGCAGCGCGTGGTGGACGATTTTGTCGAGCGAATGCTGCGCGACGCTATGATTGGCTTTCACTTTAGCGGCGTTGATGCGGCGCGGCTCAAGGTCTTGGAGGCGCAGTTCGCCGCGGTGGCGCTTGGCGGCGATGCCCCGTACCAGGGCCGGCCGGTGCGGTCGGCGCACGCACGCCACCCGATCAGCGGCGGGCAGTTCTCTAGGCGCAAAGAGATCCTGCGCCAGACCCTAGAGGACCACGGGGTCGCGGCAGAGGTGCGGCAGGGCTGGCTAGAGCACACCGAGCGCCTGCGGCAAGCGATTGTCCGCGGGCCGCAGGATAGGTGCGGCGTTGCCGGTGCGTTTGGCGCGCTGCTGACCGAAGTCGGCGCCGATGGCGCTGAGATCGCACCGCCCGTTTCCGAAGGATGACTGGGAGACGCGGCGCCGGCCCAGAGCCCGCGGCGAGCCTTGACAGCGGACGCCAGTGATCGCAAACTGGCGCCCGCTTCGAGTTCGCGCTCGAAGAGGTTCTGCGAGGATGGCGAAATTGGTAGACGCACTAGCTTGAGGTGCTAACGCTCGTAAGGGCATGCGGGTTCAAGTCCCGCTCCTCGCACCACCCCATGGACTCGTCCATACCCACCTGCGCCGCTGCCGGGACCTTGAAGGCTCCCATCGCAGCGGCGCGGTGGTTTTTGGCCTAGATCAACCACAAGGATGCACGGCATGCGCTGGCAGGAAGAGCAGGGGCTGGCGGCTGGCCGGTGGCGGCGCGCCATTGGCGGGCTGGCGGGTGGCGCGGCGGCGCTGGCCCTTGCGGGATGTGCGCCCGACCCAGCGCAGACGGTGGCAGCCCTGGACCAGGCGCTGCGCCAAGACGACCTGCCCGCGCTGCTGCCCTTGTTGAGCGACCGCTCTCGCCATCTGGTGGAGGCCTCTTGGCACGCTGCTGACCGTGGCCGCAATCCGTTTCGCCTGCCCAAAGACAGCCCAGCCATCGAAGTCTCCAGCCTCAATGCCCAAAGCGGGCGCATGGTGGCATCCGTCACGGTGGGCAAAGTGCAGCGGGAGTGGGTGCTGGTGCAGCAGGGCGGCCGGTGGCGGCTAGATGTCTTTGAGACGGCGCTGCGCCGGCCTTGGGGGCCGTAGCCCAGACAATCTCAATGCCGAATTGGGTTTCAAGCGGACCACCGTTCGATGGGCGAACCAAGACCCAGCGCTCAGGTCATGCCGCCGGGGGTCTGATTGGCTACACCGCCCATCACTGGGCCCACCGGCACATACGGCGGCGCAAAGGTCGGGATCGGCCCCATCCCCAGGACATTGGTGACCATGGTCGTGGCGGTGTAGATCGTAAAGCACTTGGCCACGGCTTGGGCCACCGAATCAAACAGCTCTTTGTGATGCTGGGCCTTGGGGTCGCCGTGCTGCGAGTTCATCTGGGATTTCATCGCGCCGTCCTGCAGCGACGCGTTCACCTGCGTCAGCGCAATCAGCGGCATCGGCACGTTGGGCATCGGCGGCGCCATGGGACCGGGAAAGGCGACAAAGGCCGGATACCAGGGCATGCCGGCGACCTTGACGCTCAGCGCCCACTGCTGAAACGCCATGCCCACCACGTTGGAGATGGTCGTGGTGAACTTCATCTCTGCCGGAGAGGCCTTGGGGCCGCTGGCCAGGATGAGCGGCGTCATTGGGATGGCGATAAGCGTCCCGCCGCTGGCCGTGACCGCGTTGACGATGACGCCGACCAGGGTGGCCGCCGAGTGCATGTTGCTCCAGGCCGAGCAGATCGCGTCGCAGATGCCGTCAATGTACTTCTCAAACTTGTCGGACATCTGCTTTACGGTGTCGACGTGGTACTTGTTGGTCGAAGCCGGCAGGAACAGCTTGCTGGGATCGGGGGGGGCAAACAGCTCGCTTTGCTTGAAAGCCTTGCTGTACTGCTTGCCTTCTTCGCCCTGCGGCTGCTTCCAGTCTATCGGCAGCTTGATGGCGTGGGCCTTAAAGGCGAGCTTGGCCAGGTTCTTCATCATGGCTGCTTGCGGTGCGGGCATGGCCAACTCCAATTCGATGGGCAAGGACCCATCAGGGCAAGGCTAACCGCGCAGCAGGGTTGGTGCAAGCGCAAGGGCCCAAAGCGGCGCTTGGGTGGGGCTTGTCCGCCCCGTGGACGGCGGTGGTAGGCCTGTTTATGCTCGCAAGGCGGGGACGCTTGGGCCCCGGGGGAGGTCAGGGTGCGCAGGATCGTCGCAGGGATCAGGCCAGGGATGGGGCTTGTGTGGGCGCTGTTGGGGGTGAGCGCGTGTACCCAGCCGCCGCCGGCAGTCTCGCCAGCGCCGCCGCCGGCGTCCTCAGCGCCGTCTGCGCCAGCGCCAGCGCCGCCCCTGCGGCAGCTGGTATGGCGCGAGGCCGCTGCCCAGGGTGCGCTGCCACTGCAGGTCCAGCAGGCGGCCCAGGAGGCACAGGAGCGCGGCCAGAGGCTGCTGGTCTATGTGGGGGCCAGCTGGTGCGAGCCCTGCCGCTACTTTCACGACGCGGCGCTGCGCGGCGAGCTGGACGGTCTGTTGGGGCCCCTGACGGTGCTGGCGTACGACGCCGACCGCGACGGCGACCGCTTGGCGGCTGCGGGCTATCAGTCTAAAATGATTCCGCTTCTGGCGGTTCCTGCGCCAGACGGCCGCTGCTCGGGCAAGCTGCTGCAGGGGTCGATCAAGGGGCCCGGCGCCGTGGCGGACCTGGTGCCGCGGGTGCGGCAGTTGTTGGGCTCGCCGTAGGCAGCCCCTTGGGTCGGCAAAGCCCGAGGTGACCGCACAGCACGGCGGTGGGGCGCTCGACCAGCTTGGGAATTGCCCATGAGTTTGCCCAGGCGGCGATAACCGGATGTCAACCGGGGCTTGTCAGCCGGGGCGAATTGTGTCACTGTTTGGTCACGGAGTGGTCGTGGTTCTGTCCGCGCCAAGGCTTCCAGCGGGGAGTCCTGCCGATAGTTCATGTAGTTGCAAAGATTTGTCTGCGCAGGCCGGAAGGATTAGGCTCCCAGCCCCGCCATTTTGGGCGGGTCCGGTCCCTCGGCGCTTCCGCCCCAGACACGCCCGCTACCGCGACAGGTCAGCGTTCGAGGTCCGCCTCGACAGGAACTCGCCATGAATCCCAGCGCTTTTCTCGACCCGCAGAAATTGGTCTCTACTGGCGCCTCGGTGCTGCAAAAGGCCAAAGCTTTTCGCAAGATGGTGGCAGGGGGCGCCGCGCGCTCGGCTGGTACGGGAGACACCCGCTTTACGCCGCCCGCCGTGCCGCCGGCCAGCGGAGAGGATGAGTCGGACGCGACCTGGGGCTTTGCCGACACCCGCTTTGAGGCCAAGGCCGACGACCACGTGATCATGACGGGCAGCCGCTATGAGCTCTGCAAAGAGCCGTTGCCCACCCTGATTCCGTGGGTGCGCGGCGTGATGCAGACCGACATTCGCGCCAATGACCGCAATCCGTATAGCTTTCCGCCAGAGGTGCCTGCGCCCATAGAGAACGCCGGCTTTGAGCAAGCGGCCAAGGCGCTGCTGGGCGAGCAGAACGTCACCCGCGAGGATCGCGCTCGCCTGCGCCGCGGCCACGGTCAGACCCAAGAAGAGATGTATGCCATCAAGTACGGCAAGCTGCCGCGGGTGCCCGACCTGGTGGTGGCACCAGAGACCGAAGAGCAGGTCTTGCAGCTGGTGCAGCTGGCCACCGAGCACAGCTGCGTACTGATCCCCTACGGCGGCGGGACCAACGTCACCGACGCGCTGCGCTGCCCCATCCAGGAGAAGCGCACCATCGTCTCGGTGGACATGCGCCGGATGAACAAGATCCTGTGGATCGACCCGGTCAACCGCATGGCGTCGATTCAGGCGGGCATGGTCGGTCGCCACATCGCCGACCAGCTGGCCAAGCACGGCCTGACCATGGGCCATGAGCCCGACTCCATTGAGTTTTCTACGCTTGGCGGCTGGATCGCGACCCACGCCAGCGGCATGAAGAAGAACAAGTACGGCAACATAGAGGACCTGTTGCTCGACATCAACGTGGTGACCCACCAGGGCGTGCTGCAGCGCAGTCAGCTGGCGCCGCGCGAGTCGATCGGCATCGATCCGCGGCTGTGGCTGCTGGGCTCTGAGGGCAAGCTGGGCATCATCACCAGCGCGGTGGTCAAGCTGTTTCCGCTGCCGGAAGTGCAGCGCTACGGCTCGGTGCTGTTTCCCGATTTTGAGAAGGGCTGCGGCTTTATGTACGAGCTGGCCTGCGCGGGCAACTGGCCGGCGTCGGTGCGGCTGATGGACAACATGCAGTTTCAGTTTGGCCAGGCGCTCAAGCCGGCCAACAAGGGCTGGAAGATCCAAAAGTCCAAGCTTGAGAAGATCTACGTGACCAAGCTGCAGGGCTTTGAGCCAAACAAGCTGTGCGCCTGCACCTTGGTGTTTGAGGGCACCGAGCGCGAGGTGGCCGCCCAAGAGCAGATGGTCTATGAGATCGCCAAGAAGTACGACGGCATGCCCGCCGGGCCAGAGAACGGCCGCCGCGGCTACCAGCTGACCTACGGAATCGCCTACATCCGCGATTTCGTCATGGATCACTGGGTGCTCGCCGAGTCGTTTGAGACCAGCGTGCCGTGGTCCAAGCTGGTCTCCCTGGTAGAGAACACCAAGCGCCGCTTGTACGAAGAGTGCGAGCGCCGCGGGCTGCCAGGAAAGCCGTTTGTCACGGCCCGCGTTACCCAGGTCTATGAGACGGGGGCGGCGGTCTACTTCTACTTCGCCTTCTATTACAAGGGAGTCGAAGACGCGGTCCACATCTACCACGAGATAGAGAACATCGCCCGCGAGGAGATCCTGGCCTCGGGCGGCTCGCTGTCGCACCACCACGGTGTCGGCAAGCTGCGCCAGCACTTTCTGCGCGAGATCATGAGCGACGCCGGGCTGCAGATGCAGGCGCACCTCAAGCAGGCCCTGGATCCGCACAACGTGTTTGGCGTGGGCAACCAGCTGCCCGACCGCAGCGCTGGCGACTACACCTGAACCCTCGAGTTTCTCTTTGATTCCTAGTGCTATTTGGAGGCAGGATGCGCATCGCCACCCCCCGCAGACACACCGTCCTTTTGACTGGCGCCACCGGCTTTGTTGGCAAGGTCGTACTGGAAGAGCTGGTGCGCCGCCGCGGCGAGCTGGGCATCGACACAGTCTACGTCGTCATCCGCCCCAAGAAGGGCAAGACGCCGCAGGAGCGCTTTGAGTCTGAGATCGCCACGTCGCGGTGCTTTTCGCTGCTGCCGCCAGACTGGACGCGGATGGTCAAGCCGATCGTTGGCGAGCTGACCCATGCCCACTGCGGGTTTTCAGAGCACGACCGCGAGTTTCTGGCCACGTCGATCAGCCACATTGTCCATTGCGCGGCGTCCGTGGAGTTCGATCTGCCGATCGCCGAGGCTGCGTCGTCCAACATCACCAGCGCGCTGCAAATGCTTGAGGTGGCTAGGAGTTGTCAGCGCCTGGTCCGGATGGTCTCTGTCTCAACGGCGTATGTGACGCCGCACCGCAGCGGGGCCCTGCCGGAGGCCTTGGCGCCGTTGCCGCGGGCCGCGTCGGCGATCTACCAGTCGATTCTGGCAGGTACGGCTGATGAGAAGGCCATGCTCGCCGAGACGGGGCACCCCAACACCTACACCTACACCAAGTGCGTTGTGGAGCACTTGCTGATGGAGAAGCGCGGCGATGTGCCCCTGGCGATCGTGCGCCCTTCAATCGTTTCAGCGACGTGGCGATCGCCGTTTCCGGGCTGGATTGACTCGGCCGCTGCCTTTGCGGGCTTTGCGCTGCTGATCGGGTCTGGGCGGATGCGCGCCCTGGTCGCCGACCGGACCAGCCGCCTGGACATCGTGCCCTGCGACGTGGTGGCTGATCGGGTGATTGACACCTGCTTTGATGAAAAGCCGTTGCAGCATCCGCATATCCGCTATGCCGTGGCCGGCCTGGGGCACAGCTGCCGGGTCGACACCAGCGCAGAGATCATCTCGCGGTTTTTTCGCAGCCATCCGGTCGATCAAGTGCCTGGCCTGCAGTACATCGGGCCGAACAACGGTGCGTTCCGGGCGGTGGCCATGCGTCACCACGAAGTACCCACGCGGCTGGCTTCGACGGTCGCTGCGATGGCCGGCAACAAGAAGCTGCAGCGCAGTGCCACCAAGCTCCGCGAAAAGTTGGGCGATCTGAACACTCAGTTCCCCTACTTCACGACCAAGACCTTCGACTTTCGCGCCAGTGAGCCGATTGTCGACCCGCTGTTTCGCCGCGAAGAGTACGTGGAGACGGCTTGCAAGGGCATCTACAAGTACTTGCTGAAGAAAGACGAGTCAGAGATGCCGCTGGCCGGGCGCACCTTCAAGGACGCGGCGGCGTCTGACCTGCAGTGGGCGATGAACCAGCCGTCGGGCAACTGGGCGATCCGGACCTTTGCCGTGGCAGTGCGCAAGGCGCTGCGGCTGTCGACAGCATCGGTGACGTTTGACCGCGACAGCTTTGTGCGCGCCGTCGACGCCGCCGAGCCGGGCAGCTTGCTGGTGCTGGTGCCGACCCACCGGTCCTACATGGACTTCTTGCTGTGCTCCTACCTGTTCTTTGCGCGGCCAGACCTGGGCATTGCGATTCCGCACATTGCAGCGGCCGAGGAGTTCTCGCGCATTCCGATCCTGGGCAAGCTGTTCAAGAAGACCCAGGCTTTCTATCTGCGCCGCGGCCGCGGTGGCATCGACCCCGAGCTCACCCGCCATGTGCACGATCTGGTGGCTCGGCGCGAGACCATCCAGTTCTTCATTGAGGGCGCGCGGTCGCGCTCGCGCCAGTTCTTGCCGCCCAAGCACGGCCTGCTGCGCTGCCTGCAGGCGACGGGCCAGACCTTTACCATCCTGCCGATCTCGCTGACCTATGACCGGGTGCCCGAAGAGGCGTCGCTGGTGCGGGAGCTGTCTGGAGCGCCGCGGCCAGAGATGCGGCTGGAGGCGCTGGCCAAGTGGTCGGTCGAGATGGCCCAGGGCAAGGTCTCTCTGGGGCGGATCCACATGAAGTGCGGCGACCCGGTGGTGATGAAGCCCGACGCCGACGTGCGCGAGGTGGCCTACCACGTTGTGACCGAGCTGCAGGCCCACACCGCCACCACCACCCACCACCTGCGCGCGTTTCTGCACCATGCGGATGCCCACGGCATTGACCTGGCGTGGCTGCGCGATGCGATCGAGCGCCGCGGCGGTCAGGTGATCGACAGCCCGCTGGGCAGCGAAGAGACGCTGGACCCCGTGGCCGAGCAGGCCCTGCGCTACCAGTGGCAGCACCTGTTTCACGAGGAGGCGCTGACGCTTTGGCCCGACCATCCGGCGATCCAGCACCATGTCAACCAGAACGGCTACCACAAGCAGGCCTACTGCGCGACGGCCGCCGAGCTGGACGACCCGCGCCTGCGCAAGCTGCTGCGCGCCGTGTTTGAGCCCGTGGCGCGCGACTACGACCGGGTGGCCTTTTCGCTGGGCAGCCCGCAGTGGCCGCCGCGCCACGCTACACCGCGGACCGTGGGCTACGAGCTGCCGGACGCCTACCTGCCCAACATCCATGGCGCCTTTGACGACTTGATCGCCCGGCAGATCCTGGCCAAAGACACCCTTGGCCGCGCCACCTGGGGCGGCAAGGCGGCCGACATCGACCAGTACCGCGAGGCCTGCGCCTGGACTGAGCTGACTGCCCGAGATCAGCGGCTGCGCGCCGTCAGCTGACCCGTCCGCTAGGAGCCTGTCGGGATCATCCCGAACAGGCTCCCCGCCAATCTGAGTTTTTTCAGTCGGGCAAGAAATATTGAAAGTGAATTTCAATCTTTCGCCCGCCTGGGCGCTCGTAAGACGAGCGCCCTAGGACCCTGTCGGATGCCTGAGTCGATTCAACAGTTTTCAGCAGCCATCCGTAGGCGCCAGCATTTCTCCGACAGGCTCCTAGCTGCGGGCCCCGGAAATTCCCATGACTGACAAGACCGATCCTGCCCAGAAGACCCTGGGAGCTCCAAAGGCTCCAGTGGCCCAGAAGACCCTGCTGATCACCGGGGCGACCGGTTTTCTGGGCCGCCACGTGCTGGAGACGCTGCACGCCACCCAGCCCGACACCGAGGCGCTGGTGCTGGTGCGCCGCCGCGCCGACTGGAACCGCCAGAATTGGGCGGCGCCGCTGCGGCGGGTCGACGTCATCGAAGGCGGCGTGACCGGTATGGAAGGCTGGACCGGCGACCGGCGGCTGGCCAGCGTGACCGGGATCGTCCACCTTGCGGCCCTGGTCAAGCACAGCCGCCGCGACACGGCTGAGGTGTACGAGACCAACGTCGACGGCACGCTGCGGATGGTGCGCTTGGCGGCCAAGCTGGGCTGCCGGATGGTGTTTGTCTCGACCTCGGGCACGGTGGGCTGTTTTGACAACCCCAACGCCAAGGCCGACGAAGACAGCCCCTATGCGGCGCGCATCGTTGGCCATTGGCCTTACTATGACAGCAAGATTCAGGCGGAGCGGCAGGCCCGCGCCTTGGCCTCGCACTTGGGCGTGGAGCTGGTCATCCTGCGCCCGCCGATCCTGCTGGGGCCCGGCGATCACCGCTTTCGCTCCAGTGGCCACGTGCTGCGCTACCTGCGCGGCAATTACCCCTTCCTTATCGAAGGCGGCATGAGCTTTACCGATATCCGCGACGTGGCCCCGGCGATTCTGCGGGCTGTGGACCATCCCGCGGCCCGGCCGGTCTACCATCTGCCGGGGACGGACTGCACCGTCGCTGAATTCTTTGAGCTGTGCCGCCAGGTCTGTGGCGTAGAGCCGCCCAAGAAGGTGCTGCCGTTTGAGATAGCCCACCGGCTGGCCACGGCGGCGGAGGCGGCGGCGCACGCGTTGGGGCGCAAGTCGCCGCTCCCCGACCCGGTGGTCATTGAGATGGGCCGGCGCTACTGGGGCCTGACCAGTCGCCACGCCAAGGCGGAGCTGGGGTTTGATCCGCGGCCGGCGCGCCAGACGTTGGTCGATACCATTGCTTGGCTGCAGGCGAATCATCCGGAATTGAAGTAGAGATCCGTCTTGCAACGCAGCATCTGAAAGGGGGCTCAGTCGAGGGGGCCTGACGCCCTCCGGGCGAGGGGGGGACTGCCAATTCTTTCCTATGTTTTGCAAAGGGGAAACCAGAGGAGGGGCCCCACGTGGCCCGGCCAGTTGGCCGGGGCTCGAAAGAGCCCTGCGGGCTCTTTCGGTGGGGACGAAGGGGCTGCCGCCCCCCTCCCCGCCCAGAGAGCCCGCAGGGCTCTCTGGAATCCCTGGCCTACGGCCGGGATACGCGGGGGCCCCTCCCTAAAGGTTTCCCCTCTGCACTCCCCTTCCTTTACCTCTCTACCCCTGCTGCGTTGACGATGGGGTTGGCGGATTTGAAGGGGGACTGCTGGGTCGAAGGGTTGGGCGCGCCGCAGCCGCGTTGCGGCCTGGCGCCGCGGGCACTGCGGAAGGTGCGGCCGGGCAGCCGGGTCATGGCGAATAGCTCCGCCGTTGGCCAACTTGCCGCAAGGTCTGGCGCGTCGTAGTCTGGGGGCCTGAATCGAGAGGTGCCGCCATGTTCCGCGCTCTTTGGCTTGCCGCGGTTGCGGTGCTGGTTCCGGCGGCGGGGCTGGCTGACGGGGCCAAGCTCTGCCCCTATTTGATTACGGCGCCGGCCGACGGCGCGACGGCAGTGCCGTTGGACAGCGCCGTTGTAGGGTTGGCGGGCTGTGCAGGACTGGTACCGGTGTTTGTCGACGACATGGGCAAGGCAGTCGCTGCGGACATGCAGTGGACTCCTGGCAAGTTCAAGCTCCAGCCCAAAGCGCCGCTGCAGCCGGACCGCAACTATACTGTCAGATTCTCGACGCATCAGACCTGCGGCAGCATGGACGGCATGGCGACGTTCACCACCGCGCTCAGGCCGGGACTGCGCCACGTTGAGTTCGCCGGCGCGGCCGGAGATCTGCACGCGGCGACCATCTATCTGAGCGAGCCCGTTGCCAACGCTAATGATTTGGCCGATGGCTCCATGTGGATCAACGCCAAGATTGACGGCTACTCCCAGGCGCCGCAAGTACAAGAGGGGCCCAAATGGGCGACCTCCTACAGGCTGTACTACAAGAACAACGCGCAAAAACCAGCCAGCAGCGCGCGTCTGACCGTCACGCTGCGCCAGGGGCTGAAGTTCGCCTCGGGCGCAGTGCTGGCCAACGATCTTGAATTGGCAATGGTCCCGGCGGAGTTGCCGTTTGGCTGGTCGGTCAATGGTTCGAGGCTGGCGTGCGAAGACGTTGCCGAATTGGGTTGCGGGGCAGGGCGCACTGGCGTTGGCGGCTGGTCCGAGGCGCTGGCGGCGATGTTGGGTATTGGCGCTCTAGGCTGGTGGAGGTTGGGCCGAGGTGGCACGCGCCGACAAGCCGTTGGGCCAGTCCATCGGTGACAGCCCTGGGGAGTCGCCGCTGATTCGGAGCGGCAACCTTGAGATTCCCCCTACCTACCCTTGCCACCGCCGCGCAACACCCGGCTCAGCGCTTCGGCGCCGGTGCTGACCACCTCCGTCACCGCGCCCTCGATCGCCCGCTGCATCTCTTCGCTGCGCAGCCGCCGCAAGCGCTGTTGGCGCAGCGCC
>CAIXGW010000187.1 GCA_903919145.1 uncultured Myxococcales bacterium | reverse complement strand
CGCGGGCCGCCGGGCCCGCCGCTGCCACCTGGGCCGCCGGCGCTGCCGCGTGGACCGCCGGGGCCGCGATCGCCGGGGCCGCTGGGGCCACGGTTGCCGCCAGCCGGGGCATCAGATTCGGGGCGCCGGCCCGGCCGCTGGGCGGGGCGATCGAAGCGGCCGGGCTTGGCGGGTCCACCGCGATCGTCACTAGGGGGTCGGGCCATGGTGCCTCCAAGAACCAAGCGAGTTGCCTGATGAAATGCGGCGAAGCTGGGCTCAGCTCGCCTGTTCGATTTGCTCCAGCAACTCTAGAGCGGCTTGCCGGGGGTCCGGCGCGTGCAGGATCGGTCGGCCGACCACCAACAGGTTGGCGCCGGCTCGCACAGCCTGGGCAGCCGTGGCGGTGCGCTGCTGGTCATCTGTGCCGGGCGCCAAGCGAATGCCCGGGGTGACCCGCAGAAAGGAAGGCGGCAGGGCGGCTGCCAGGGCCAGCTCCTGGGCCGACAGTACCGCGCCCAGCAGCCCACAAGCGTGCACCAACTGCAGCCGCTGCGCCACCACTGCTGCCAAGTCGCCACTGTGGCCGGTGGCCCGCAGGTCTTGATCGGTCAGGCTGGTCAACACTGTAACGCCCAGCACGCCAACCCGTCCGCGCGCGGCCTGCTGAGCTGCCTGCAGCATGGCCTGCCCGCCACTGGCGTGGACGGTCAGCAGCGCCACCCCTAGGCGGGCCGCGCTCTCTACAGCCATGGCCACCTGATGGGGGATGTCGCACAGCTTGAGGTCCAGAAAGACTTCAAAGCCGGCGCTGCGCAAGTGGTGCACCACCGCCGGCCCCACCGCCGTAAACAGCGACAGGCCGACCTTGGCCAGCACCGGCAGCCCGTGCAGGGCGTCGATGAGCGGCTCCAAGGGCTCCAGGCTGGGGCCGTCCAGGGCCACCGCCAGACGCGGCAACGCCGCCGGGGCCGCGGGAGTCAGGTCTGCAAGCTGGGCCAGGGATGCCATCAGGGTCAGCGCAGCAGGTCGGCGGTCAGGGTCTGGCCGGCGCGCCCAAGGACCATCGCCTTGGCGACCTGGCCGGCCAAGCCCGCGGCCGGCAGCTCAAGCTTCTCTCCACTGTGGCGAACCTTGAGCTCGACCACAGCCTCTGCGGCTTTCTTGCCCACCACAATCTGCAGCGGGTAGCCAATCAGGTCGGCGTCATTGAATTTGACGCCCGGCCGCTCGTCGCGGTCGTCCAACACGGTGTCGACCCCCGCTTGGCGCAGCTCTTCGGCCAGCTGGGCGGCGAGTTCAGTGATGACGGCGTCTTGGCCCATGGCCAGCACCACCGCCTCATAGGGCGCCAGCGCCACCGGCCAGCGGATGCCGCGGGCGTCGTGGTTCTGCTCGATGGCCGCCGACAGGATGCGGGTCACGCCAATGCCGTAGCAGCCCATCTCAAAGACCTGCTCTTGGCCCTGCTCATCCAGAAACGTCGCGTTCATGGCTTTGCTGTAGCGCTGGCCTAGGTAGAAGACGTGGCCTACCTCAATGCCGCGGAAGGCCTGCAGGGCGCCGCCGCAGGTCGGGCAGGCGTCCCCAGCGACCGCCATGCGCAGATCGGCAAAGGTCAGGTGCGCCAGATCGCGCGACGGCGAGACGTCGACCAGGTGCTGCTGCTTGACGTTGGCGCCACACACCGCCGTGGCCATGCCGGCGATCTCAGCGTCGGCAATCAGCCTGACCCGGCTCGGCTCAAAGTCATCGGGCAGGATCGGCCCCAGGTAGCCCGGCGGCAGGCCTGTGGCCTTGACGAACCAGTCGGCCTCGGCCAGAAAGAGCGCCTGGCAGCCCAGGGCCTTTTTGACCTTGATCTCGTTGACTTCGCGATCGCCGCGCACAAACGCCACGGCTGGGGCCTCGTCGGCCATGTACAGCACGGCCTTGATCATCTGCTCTGGCTTGCAGGCCAGCAGCTTGCAGACCTGCTCGATGCTCTTGGCGCCCGGCGTCTCTACCGCGTGGGGCAGGTCCAGGTCGTCGGGGGTGTCCGCCCAGTCACTGGGCTGCAGGGGCGCCTTCTCTACATTGGCTGCGAAATCGCAAGCGCTGCAGGCCACAATCGCGTCTTCTCCCGAGTCGGCAAGCACCTGGAACTCGTGGCTCATCGAGCCGCCGATGTTGCCCGTGTCGGCCTCTACCGGGCGAAATCGCAAGCCCAGGCGGGTAAAGATCTTGTTGTACGCCGCATACATGCCCTTGTAGGACTTGTGTGCGCCTTCGACGGTGGCGTCAAAGCTGTAGGCGTCTTTCATCACGAATTCGCGGCCGCGCATCAGGCCGGCGCGCGGCCGAATCTCGTCGCGAAACTTGGTCTGAATCTGATAGAGGTTGATCGGCAGCTGCTTGTAGGAGCGGACGTCTTTGCGCACCAGGTCGACCACCACTTCTTCGTGGGTCGGTCCAACGCAGTACTCGGCCTGCTTGCGGTCCTTGAGGCGCAGCAGCTCGGGTCCGTACTTCTGCCACCGCCCCGACTCGATCCACAGCTCGGCAGGCACAATCGCTGGAAGAAAGACCTCTTGGGCGCCGGCGCGATCCATCTCTTCGCGGACCACGCGCTTGACCTTCTCCATCGACCGCACGCCCAAAGGCAGAAAGCTGTAGATACCTGCAGCGACCCGGCGGATGTAGCCGCCTCGCACCAGGAATTGATGCGAGATCGTTTCAGCATCCTTGGGCGGCTCGCGCAAGGTGGGCAGGTGCAACTGGCTGGCACGCATGGGAGTTCCTGATAGGGAAAGAGAGGTCGTAGGGCCGCCCAGGGCAGCGCGGGGGCCAAGAGTGTAAGCGATTTGGCCTGACCAGAAAAGCCGACGGCCGGCAGGGGATCGCTCCCGTGCCGGCCGTCGCAGAGAACGCGCTGGGCCCAGCTGCTGCTGCGCAGGACCTGCTATTGCTCAAACACCTCGTGCATGGAGCGCATGATGTCGAGCAAGGAGACGCGGAACTGATACTCAGAGAACAGGTAATTGTCCTGCAGCTTGCCCAGAGTGGTCCACTTCTTCAGCTCTTGCTCGGCCAGCTTGACCGCCAGGTAGCCGGGGTTGATCGTCTCGTTGGTCACCTTGGGCGCGAGGTAGGTCTTGCCCGACAGCGGATCGACAAACGTGGCGATGTCTTCCTTGGGCAGGTCGCTCGGCAGCTCGATTTGGGCATGGTGGCCCTTGAGGAAGATGCGAGAGACGTCCAAGAATGACCGGTTGAAGCCCTTGGTCAGCACCGCCATGCCGTAGTAAGCGGCCTGCAGCGGCATGCGAAAGCGGCTGGACGGGAACACCGGGCGGGCGTCGGGGAACACGTTGTACTTCAAGCAGCCTTCGCGCTGCGCGTCGGTCGCATCGGGCGGCAGATCGGCGCACAGCTTGCGAACCTTGGCGGACTCCGAGCCGACCCACGGCCGCGGAACCAGCTTGTCGTCGTCGTTGTTCTTGCCGGCGACGACTTGCCAGCCGTAGGCGGTGGCGTCTTCGACCGACATCGAGGCCAGCAGGTTGGTCAGCTGCCGCGGAAACACGTTGTAGAAGCTGACCAGGTAGCGCCGCGTGTCTTCGCTCTCGTTGGTGGCGATGAACGACGGGTAGGTCGGGTCGGTCAGCATCGCCAGGGCCGACAGGCGGTCGTACATCTGGCCACCGGACTCGGGGCGGGTGACGTAACCGTCATAGCTCCAGTTCGGGTACAGAGGACGGCAGCCCATGACTTCGTCGACGCGCTTGATGTCGGTCCACTGGGCCTGATCGACGTCGGTGTAGGGCTCGTAGCGACCCTTGACCGGGTTCCAGCCAAAGAAGCCGCAGCTCGGACGGCCCAAGACCTGCGCCATGGTGTTGAAGGTGTTGAGCGTAGAGAACGCGCCGGCGAGGCCGCCGTTGATGTCCTGGTCGTAGTCCACGCCGTAGCGCTTCTTCCACCAGCCGTCTTTCTGATGGGTCGCGAAGTCTACGGCCCAGAACTGAAACTGGCGGGTGGCGGTCCACATCGAGCGCTCTACCCGTGCCGCATAGTTGGCCGGGTAGAAGGTCTCGCTGTCGCGGGCCCAGCCGTAGAACCACCAGTAGTTCTCATAGTCTTCCAGAGCGTTGCGGGCGATCTCATAGGAGTCCAGGCCTTCGTCCCAGGTGGCGCAGGTCGGGGTCTGGCCGTTGTACTCGTCGGAGCAGAAGCGGTACGGGACCTCAACCACGCTGGAATCGCGGCAGAACTTGTCTTCGCCAAAGGCAGCGCACTTCTTGCCGCCGCTGCAGTCGCCATCGCTCGAGCAGCGATCGCCCTTGAGCTCCATCCAGGAAACATCCTTGCGGGCCAGCATGTTGTCTACGCCCTTGAAGTACTTGGGCAGTGTGGACCAGTGCAGCCGGCGGTTGAGAATGTTCATGTCCTGGTTGCCGTGGTGCTGAATCATGTTCAGGCCGGCCTTGGTCTTGGCCGGGGTCTCCAGATACTTGGCGGCGGCGGCCAGCGGGCCCACGCCATCCGGGTCGGCGTCGAGGTCGGCGGGCTTGAAGTTCTCAAACACTTCCACAAGGTTGCCATAGCCAAACTTGATGGCCGCGCGGTCGTACAGACCCACGCCGGCGTAGCGGCCGTTGAACTTGGAGGTATAGTCCATGACCGACGCCAGCTGCTTCTCGCGAACGCGGGCGATGGCCTGCTCGTAGGTGTCCTGCTGCAGGGGATTGACTACCTCGTCTTTGCTACCAGCCTTGAGCTTGGCGGTCCAGAACTCCTTGGTGAAGTTCATGGCATCCGTAGAAGCCTCAAAGTTGTGGCGCAGGCCCAGGGTGTGGCCCACTTCGTGCTCCTGGGTGCCCATGTAGATGCGCTCTAGCAGCTCGGCCTTGAACTTGGCGCGCAGGCTGTCGGCCAGCGGGCGGCCCACTTCCTGGGTGGCGCGGATGACTGGGTCGGCGCTGTCGCTGTACAGCGGGCCGGGCAGGACGCGGTAGGACTCGGCCAGGGGGCTGCCGCCGTTGGCCTTGTTCAGCGCAACGCGGATCTTCTGCATCAGGCCCTTGGTCGCGCAGCTCTGCCAATAGGTCTTGCCATCGCTGGCCTTGGCGCAGATCTTGCCGCTGCCGGCGCCGGCCGACTGGTACTCGCCCTCAGACGTGCAGACATCGGTGCCGACCGCGGCAAAGGTGGCGCTGAACAGCGTGCCCGGAGCCACGGCGTAGGCCTTGCAGAACTCGGCGTCATAGCGGCGGCCGTACTCGTCAGCCAGACCAAGGATCGCGTTGTCGGCAAAATCTTGGAAGTGTATGGTCTTCTCAGCCAGAGCGCGGTTGACGTTCTCTCGGCCCTGGCGCGCGGCCGTGTGGTTCCAGTTAGCCAGGCTGAACGCCTGCAGCTGGTCAGGGGTATAGGTCATTGGCCCCTTGGCCGTGGTCACGCGCGGATCCTTGAAGCGCAGCGGGATGGTGTGGCCGTCGTCGTCGCCAGAGACCATCGAGTTCAGCTCGGGAGCCTGCTTGATCTTGGCAAAGCGACCTTGAGCATAGGTGCCGCCGTTGTCTTCCAGGGGCAGGCCCTCGTTCTGCAGCCGCTCGCGGACGTCGCCGTCCATCATGGCCGCTACCTCTGCCTGCACGGCTGACAGCGCCGCAGGCGCCTTGCTGACGGCCGGCCCGTCCAAGCTCAGAGCGTTGGTCTGATAGCCCTTGAACTTCTTCTCATTGGCCGACTTGATGTCGTTCCAGTCTTTGATGCCAGCCAGCAGCTCCAGGTTCTGCAGCGCGGCCTCAGCGCCCGGCTTCATCACGCCGATGTAGGCATGGGCGGAAGCCGCGATCACTTCGCCGGTGATCGGGTCCGCCGCCGACGGGCCGTAGCCGTACAGGCCGACCTGGATCGGATTGGGCACGGCGTGCATGACCGACCAGCGCAGGTCGCCAAACATGTGCGGCTTGTCCATCTCCTTGCAGAACTTGCCGGCCGGCGTGCCCGAGCCGGACCACTCGGCCACCACTTGGCCCTTGGCCTTGGCGGCCTTGGCGGCGGCGTCGGAGTTCTCGCACAGGATGTACATCGGATGGTCGGGCTTCTTGCCTTTGAGAGCCGTCACGGTGGCGTCAAAAGCCTCTGACCAGCGGCGGGTGATCTCTACGGAGGCCGCGACCAGCTCGCGCGGGTGATCGGCGTTGATGTAGTAGACCACCGGCACGGGAGTCATCTTGGTGTAGTCAAAGTCGCCGCGCCAAACGGTGTCCTTGCTGGCGGTCGCGCACTTGGGCTTGCCGTCAGCGCCCTTGTCATCCTTGGGATTGACGTTGCACTTGACGTACTTGTCCCAGATGCGGTGGCGCTCTACCCGGCGGATGGCGCCGTTGTGGGTGTTGCCAAACTGAATGTCAAAAACCGGACGCTCGGTGCGGAAGTAGCCAAACTTCTCCATTTCGTTGTCGTTGCTGTCGCGGGCCACGTAGGCGCGCTCTGGCTCCTTGGCGAACTTGGGCACTTCCAGAAACGAGTAGCGGATCTTGAGTTCTTCAGAGTTGCAGTCAAACACGCCGCCCGCGTACCACGGGTAGAAGAAGCAGATGGGGATCTGGCCAAAGCCTTCCAAGTAGGTGCTGGCCGGGGCAGCAATCACTTTGGCGATGTAGTGAAACCACTTCTGCGGCTCGGTGTCGTTGAGCTTGGTCTCGCCCTTCTCAAACTGTTCACCGCTCGGCGCGTTCTCGCCTTCGTAGATAATGGTCGAGCCGCCGGCGGCTGCGGTGTCAAACAGCACGTCGTGATCGTAGCTCGAGACCGACTGGCCGCCCCAGGCGACCCGCATGTACTCGCGGTCAAACCACTTGCGGTCAGAGGTGTTCTCACTCAGGACGTTGGTCTCTTCGCCGGTCGCCGCGCTGTAGCCGCGCACGATGTCGAAGTGCGACAGAATTGGGTAGCCCAGGACCGGCGCGCCGCGGTAGATGTACTTCTTGCCCAGGCGCACGCAGTTGCCGTGCCAATTCTCTTCTTCTGGCCACTTGTCGGTCCGCCACTTGTTGGCGCAGCGCGAGGCCTTGCCGCACTCCTCGCCATTGCCCTCTACGTTGCAGGTGATCTGCTGGTAGTCCTCTGGCACGGCGTGGGTGATGACTTTGCCGTTGGCATCCTTCATGGGGATGTCGACGTCAGACTTCTGCGCGTACGCCTCGGAGCCTACCAAGAACTCGTAGGTCCGGTAGAAGTACAGGGCGTTCTGCTGAACGTCGAACACACCGCGAACCATCTTGGACATGGCGCCCGGGAAGGTGCTGCCTACGCCAAAGGAAGTCTGGACCACTGTGGAACGCAAGTAGTACTCGCGGCCCAGAAGTTCAGACTTCTTGGTGTAGTTGGGCTGGACGCGGCTGATGTCGTCGCGGTCCTGGGCACAGCTAGCCAGGGATGCAACGGCGACCGCGCCCACCAGCAGCTGGCGGGTCAGGCTCTTGAGGTTGGTCGACAGCAGGCTGAGGGGCTGCAGACCGGGGACGTGGGCTTGGGCGAGCTTCATGGCTTGCTCCGGGGTCAGGTGCGCGGCCGCAGCCGCAGGGTAATTCTTTCGCAGGTAGCGTGACCTGAGGACTGGAGAGCCTAGTTGGTGCCGGCGCCGATGTTGCCGTAGATCGAGTAGAGCTGGCGCAAGTAGTCCAGCACTTCGATTTCCGACTTCATGGCTTCGGTTAGTTTGGCCTTGTCTGCCCCGCTGGACTTGGTGTACCAGGTATCGCCACGGCACGGCGTCTTGTCTCCGCACAGGCCTGGGCCAGCGCAGGCCCCGTCTCCGACTTGGCAGGGCTGGCACTGCGAACCGTCAGAACAGCCGGTCTTGAGCAGGTTAAGCTTCTTGCACATAGAGAACGCGGCCGAGTAGCGGTCGGCGCTGTAGTTGGGCCGCGGCGCCACGTAGGTCTTCTGACCAAACGGGTCGGAAAATTCGCAGGTTTCCAGCGGCGCCTTGACTCCGCCTACCTGGCCTACGCCAACCTCAAACTGCGGGCCCTGGCCTTTGAGCCAGACCGCCATGGTGTCGGTGTAGGACGGATCGAAGCCCGCCGGGAGGTTGGCGATGGCCTGCCACGCTGCGAACAAGCGCAGGCTGTGGTTGACGACCGACGGGGCCACCCGCGGCTCGGTCGCCGATACCGGGCGGAACGGGTCAAAGGCCTTGTACGAGTTGGCGCCGGTCTGGCCCTTGCCAACGGTGCCGGCAAACTGCTGGATTTCGCCCGCCGCCACGCCACCCAGCACCTGGGCCAGCTGGTTGGGGTACACGGTGTTGTAGCCAATCGCGGTGGCGCGGAACACCGGCAGCTGCTCGCCGACGTACTCCGACAACAGACCGATGGTCGAGTTGGTCAGCGCCATGATGGCCGCCACCTTGTCCCAGTACGCGCCGATCCACAGCGGATGGTCGTACATGTAGTAGCCCTTCTGGGTCGCAAAGGTTGTCCACGGGAACTTGCCTTGGCCAAGGGGGATGTCCAGCTGGGTCTCGGGGCGGCCGGTTTCGTAGTCGACGTTGACGTAGCTGTTGCTGGCCTTGTCAAAGACGTACGAGCCCGGGGCCGGCGTCGAGATCATGTTGGTCAAGGCGCGGAAGCTGGCTTCGGAAGCGCGGCGCATCGGCGCAAAGCCCTGGGCCTGGCGCTCCCACTCGGGGAACCACGAGCGCACGCGGAAGATGTTGTTGTAGATCGCGTAGTAGCGGCCGGCGGCCTGGATCGGCGTCAGCCAGCGGTCCTGGATGCGCGCCATGTAGGACAGGGGGCTGCCACCGCGACCAAACCACAGACGCTCGCGCTTGAACGCGTCAAAGATGTAGTACTCTTCCAGCGCTTCGGCGGCGTGGTGGACGATTTCCTCCATGTTGACGCCGGTGTCGAAGTAGTAGCAGCCCATCGAACCACCGCGGTACTCGTCCGAGCAGTACTTGTACGGCACCTCAAAGAAGGTGCGGTCGGCGGCGCCGCGGAAGTAGTTGTCGGCAAAGAAGCGCTCGGCCGTGACAAAGTGCTCTGGCACCGAGTAGCGCTGCTTGTTGTACTCGGGTGGCATGAACTCATTGAGGTAGTAGAACTGCGGGACGATGCTGTCCTTCCAGTTCTCGGTCTCCATGTTCCACGACACCTGCTCAATGCCGGCACCAGCGCGCTTGGCGTACTGCTTGATCCGGTCCATCAGGTAGGTCGAGTCCTTGTAGACTTCGACCATTTCTCCGTAGCCGTACTTGATGGCGGCGTAGTCGTACTTGCCCAGGCCCCACAGGTCCGAGTTGACCTTCTGGCCGTAGTCCATCACCGAGCTGTACTGGAACTCGGTGCGGCGGCCGTCGATTTCCTTCTGGGTCAAACCGGCGCGCGACAGCAGCTTCTTGGCTTCGCCGCTGACTTCATCATAGTGCAGCTTGGTGCGCGGGGCGGCGCTGCGCGCATCGACGCAGTAGCCGCCGTCGCAGATGTCGCCGCTGGCGCAGTTGCTGTTGGCCTGGCAGGCGGCCTTGTCGTGGCAGAAGCCGTCAATGCACTTGCCGCCGCCGCAGACGCCGTCATCGGCGCAAGAGGTGCGCTGCCACACGTTGGACTGGCAGGTGCCGACCTGCACGCCGTCGGAGTCCAGGCACTGCTTGTTGCCGCCGCAGGTGGTGCCATTGGGGCAGTCGCCGTCCTTGGAGCATGCCTTCATGACGCACTTCTCGCCAAAGCTCTGGTTCTCGCAGAAGGCGTCGCCGGGAACCAAGCCGGTCGGCAGGGTCACGTCGCCGCAAGCCACATACTCGCGCTCGCGGCCGCCCTTGGACTCGTCGTAGTACTGGTCAAAGTAGTTGAAGGCATCGGTCGAGGCCGAGAAGTTGTGGCGCAAGCCAATGGTGTGACCGACTTCGTGGGCCAGGGTGGCGTGGTACAGCGAGACCGACAGGGCAGTGCGCAGCGCGTCGCCCTTGTAGCACTTCTTGCCGCCCATCAGGTCGCCCTCGTAGACGTCCGTCGGCACTTCGCCTTCGTTGCACTTGAGGCGCTTGGCCAGGCCGACCATCGCCGGGTCCTGGAACTCGGCCATGGTGATCGAGTTGATGCCGAGGTACTGCATGCGCTTCTTCTCGTCCATGGTGCGGCGCGGAGTGGCCCAGCCAAGCGGCGAGATCTTTGCCATCATTTCCGGCCCATAGGCTTGTCCGGGCTGCAACCCGCCTTCAGAGCCGACCAGCACCATTTCGTCGGTGATCATGGCGGCTTCAATGCTGGTGCCCTTGATCTTGTCAGCGCGGACCTGCAGCGCATCGAGGTCCACCGCCGGCAGATTGTCGACCAGCCAGGTGTTCAGGCGCTTGGGATTGGCGAATTCCGCCGCTTGGCGCTGGGCTTCCACCTGGTCTTTGACGGTCCACTTGGCGGCGGCCATGTCGGCCAGGCGCAAGGTGGCGCGCTGCTTGGCGGACTCGTTGAGCTCGTCTGGGCTCTGCTGGGGCAGCTTGTCAGCCACGGCGCCAAAAAGGCCCTTGTCCTGCTTGCTGTTGGCCTGGCGGATGACGTACTCCTTGATGTAGGAGCCCGTGGCCAGGCTCTTGGGATCGAGATCGCCGTTGAGCAGGTCGACCAAGTCCTTGCCGTACTGGGCGTAGGTGTTCTGGCTGGCGCCGTAGACGTTGGCAATCGACCAGAACAGCTCGCCGGTGTCCGGATCGGCGGCGGACGGACCGTAGCCCAGCGGCGAAGAAGCGTGGATCTTGGTGACCCAGTACATGTAGTTGTAGCGGGCGTCGCCTTGGATCTTCATCTTGGCGGCCTCTGGCGTGGCACCGCCGTCCTTCTTGTCGGCGCAGGGATTAAAGGGCTTGCCCGGGCGCCCGTAGTCTTTGCCGTCTTCGATCCAGTAGCGGCAGTCGTTCATGGCCGAAGCCTTGCCCAGCAGGCCGTCGGCCTTGCACTTGGCATAGCTGCGGGTGAACTGGTTCTCGCAGACCACGAACATCGGCGGCAGGCTGGCCTTGATCGCCTCGCGCGACTTGAGGTCGGCGTCGGTCAAGCGCTGCGACCAGCCCACGCACTGGCTGGTGCCCTGCACGGTGGCACAGGTCACGTCGCTGCGGTGGCCGGGCTCGACCATGGCGATGTGGGCGGCTTCGCCGGCCTGAAACACAAACTCCGACGGGCGGCCGAACTCGAGCTTCTCGATCTGGCGAACGCCATTGACGCCGACTTCCACAGCCTTGTCGTAGCCGCTGACGATGCGCAGGCCCGACTTGGCGCTGCCAACGCTCGACAGGACGGCAGCGGACTTGCCACCGACGGCAACCACAAACACCACTTCGTCGGCGCCAATCTTGACGTTGGGCACGGCGATGGGCTGGGCGCCGCCGGCGATAGTCAGGTCGACCGTGCCAAGCGCGGTCTTGGGCACCAGCACCCGGCTCTCAGCCGCGCCCTGAACCGTCACTTTGCCGTCTTTGACGCCGTTCTTGTAAGCGACGTTGGCCACCGTGAGGCCGCCGGGCAGGCCCTGCAAAGACAGGGTGGTACCGGGGCTGGCGTTGACCAGGACGACGACCGCGCCACCGCCGAGCTTGTCGCGATCGGCGCACTTGCCTTCGGTCTGCTGCTGGCACTCTTCGACAACGACGCCTTCAGTGCTGGAGATCGGCACGGCGACGCGGTTGGCCTTGTAGGGGGTCGGGATCTGCATGGAGACCGCGGCGACCGCGGCGCAGTCGGCATTGGTCTTGCACAGGCGCTGGCCAAAGCGGCTCACGCCTTGGTCAAAGCTGGCCACTTTGTCGGTCTTCCACTTGCCTTCCCAGAACAGCAGCCAGGAGACGGTCTCCTTGAACACGTCTGACCAACCTTCGGCGGTGTCATAGGCGCCGCGCAGGTGGTTTTCGGGGTGATCGACGCTGAGGTGGTAGACGATCGGCCGCAGTCCGCGCTCGCTGTAGGGGATGCGCGCGCCAGACTTGCAGACGCCGGGCTCAAAGAAGTCCTTCTGGTCGCAGACCGAGGGCTTGGCGCAGTCGTTGTCGGTCAGACACTGAATCTCTTTGCCCTGGGCGTCTTTGACAGCGGTAAAGGTCTTGGACTTCTGCCAGATGTTCCAGCGGGCGGCCTTGGAGTCGCGGCCGGTGTAGACCAGGCCATACTCCTCGTCATAGCGGTAGCGCTCAGCCAGGAAGAAGCCAAACTTGTCTTGCTCGACGTTGTTGCGGAACTGGCGGATCTCATAGTCGTGCAGCCGCTTGACGTCGACCTTGCGGAAGGCGATGCGGGTCTCGATGACTGCACCTGAGCAGTCGCCGGGGGCAAGGCTGTAGGGCGAACAGGCGCCGGTGCTCATTGGCTGGCCAAACAGGCGGCGGGTGAAGTGGAAGTAGTCCCTGTCGGGCGCCATGTAGAACTGCGAGGGGTTCTCGCTGGCGCCGTCTTCGGCCGATGGCACAAAGTAGTCGACCGGGCTGTACTTCACGGTGCCCTGGGGAAACATCAAGTTGGTCACCAGGTTGGTGCCCCAGTCGACGCGGAGGTACTCGCGCTGCCACCACGGCTTGTCGCTGGTGTTTTCGACCAGCACGTTGGTCTGCTCGCCGGTGGAGGTGCTGTAGTCGCGAAGGACATCAAACTGCGACACAATCGGGTAGATGCCCACCGGGTTGCCGGTCGAGATCTCGATAAAGTCGCTGTCTTGAACCTTGCGATCGGCGCGCTGCTGGATCGACTTGTCCCAGTACTTGCGGATCTTGCGCTTGGTCCACTTGGCATCGCCGCCCACAGCCTTCTCGCTGTAGGGGTACACCACCACGTGGTTTTCCTGCACGTCAAAGATCACCCGGCCAGAATCCTCGCCGCCGTAGTTGGTCTGGCCGGCAAAGCCAAAGGACGCTGTAGGCGGGATGTCGGTAACGACGTCGATTTCGTACCACACGCCGCGCAGATCCGCCTTTTTGATGCGGTTGACTTGGGTGCGGTCGATCTCATCCACCTGCGAAGTGCAACCCTGGGCCAGCAGGGCTGAGCCGGTGGCGAGGGCAAGGGCAACGAAGGAGTTGCGAAGGAACTTCATATCTGGCTCCTGAACGAGCGGAGAACCGTAGGCTGGGAATCAGGGCGGTCGACGACACAGCGCCGCCACCTGCAATCACAGGAAATTCAGAACGAGTGAGACAACGTCGCACCCACGCTGGAGTTGTTGTCCGCCGTAGAGCGGAAGTCCCAGAACGGAAAGCGATAGGTCTTGTTGTCGGCAGAGAACGGCGCGCTGGCGGTGAAGGTGCTGAACGAGAGCTCGGTGTGGCCTTCTTCGTCCAGGTTGTAGCCCAGAGAGGCGATGCCCCACTGCGAGTCGTTGCGGCCGCGGCCGGCCTTGGCGTAGATGCTGGAATTGTCGTCTTTGGGCGCGTCGTAGTAGCGAAAGCCCTTGAACAGCAAGTAGGTGAGCGAGAAGTTGACCCGCTTGGTCAGCTGGAGGCTGGCCACTGCCAGCGAGCGCATCGCAAAAGAGGTCAGCGGCTGACCGGTGGAGATCTCCTGGCCGCCCTGCAGCACTTCTTGGCCGTTCAGCCGAGCGTAGCCAGCGAATTCCGGCGTGTTTGGCAGAATGGCGGTGGTGTACTTGTTGAAGTTGTTGATCATGGCCACGCCGACAATCAGGCTGAGCTTGTCTCCCCACAGGCCGCCCTTGCTGACCGACAGAGCCGGGGTCAGCGTGGTGTAGCGACCCAGGTAGTCTGATGCGCGCGACGTGGGAATGGTGACGGTCAGCGACGTGTTCATCCGCAGGCCGCCAGGCAGGGTGATGGGCTTCCAGGTGCCCTTGGCGTCGGGCAGGCGCGGCGACCAGCCCAAGGTGACCAGGACGTCGCCAAAGGTGGTGTCGTAGGGCCGTGTGGCGCCGGAGTCGGCGTTGGTCACCAGGTTCTTGTTGAACAACTGCGACGCGGTGAGGTTGAGGCCCTTGCCCAGGGCGTACATCAGCGTGTAGCCAAAGGAAACGTCAAAGGAGGGGCGATTGCCGGCGCCCATGACCAGCGAGCCGGCTCCGAGCGACGGGTTGACGCGGACGGTGCCCGACAGCGGCACTTCGTCCGATGGGCGCTTTTTCTTCTTGGTGCCTGTGGCGATATCGGCGGTGGCCGTGGCGGCAGCCGCGGCTTGGCCGTAGGCCTTGGACGGCAGGACCGTCTGAACGGCAGCCAGGGTCAAGCCCAGCGCGGCGAGGCGGGGCAGGAACGCTGAAATTCCAGCGGCCAAAGCGCCAATGGCGGTTTGCGCTTGGCCCAGCGAGGGCGAGGTCTGGCCGCGGGGTTTGGAGTACATCGGCGTCCGTGGGTAAGGCATGGAACCTGCGCGTAGGGGCGTCATCGGTCAGTGCGACCTGCGGATTTGACCCCGGCTGGGTGTCCGCTGGCTAGATCGCGAGAGTACCTGGTGCGTCCGAGAGCTGGCTGGGTCGCTGCAGGGCCACCGGCGGCACTGCGACAAACCCAAAGATTTTCTGACCTTGACCTGAGAAAACTAGAGAACTTAGCTTACATTCGCCTTGCGCGGGTGTACCCCGGCTGGCGAGCCAAACATAACACGCTATCACCGCTGCGCCGGGCGATCAAGGGCAAAGCGACGGGAACGCCGGGAGCCGGCTGCAGGGGGGGTTGCGCACCGCAGGACTTTGGGGCAACAGTGGCGGGGACGGCGCTGGCCCTTTTGGTCCGGGCAGCGACGGGGAGGCGCGGTGAGCGACTGGATGCACGGAGATGAGCGCGATCTGCAACGGTTGCCGGCCATGGCCTGCGGCCTGTATCGGACGGGGCTGGCCCTGGAGGGTTCAAGCCCTGTGGCCGACAAGAGGCTGGTCTACCTACACGATCACCGCCCCGACGAGTGGCCGACAGTGCACCTGCCGACCGAGCTGGAGCTGGGGCGCTGGGACTTTGGGCAAGGCATCGATGTGCTGAACGCTGGGTTTCTGCTGGCGTTGGAGCCGCTGCCGCCCGAAGGGTGGTATGTGCTGCGGCAGGCGGTGGCAGCCAGCGCCGACCAGTCCGCTGAGCTGCCGGCGCGGTCGCTGGTGGCGCTGGGCTACAACCGCAGAGGCGAGGCGATCCTGACGCCCGCGCAGTTTGGCGCCCGCGAGGTGCGGTTTGGCGAAGCCGGTCTGCGCTTTGAGGGAGCCGATCTGTTTGATCAGCTGGAGCCCGTGAACTTTGAGGTGCCCGAAGACGCGGCGCGGCGGGTACTGCACTGACCGCGCAGCAAAGTGCGCCTGGCAGCGCCGGGGCGGCCGATCGAACTCGCTTGCGCAGATCGACCAGTCCGGGTTAGATACAGGGTTTGGGCCCGACCGCGAGGAGGAAATTGTGCGCTTCACTTGTCCCGCATGCAGCAAGTCTTACCGGTTGCCCCCAGAGCGCCTTGGGCCGGCTGGCCGGGCGCAAATCAGCTGCCCCAACTGCAAAGCGCTGGTGCTGGTCAAGGCCGTGCCGGAGACAGAGCAGTTGGATTGCCAGCTGTTGCAGGGGACCAGCGTCTCTGCGGGCGACTCGCAGGCCGTGACCGCGGTGGCGCAGCCTGGCCGCGCCGCCGGACCTGCCAGCGGCGGCTTTGCCGCAGCGCCTTCTTGGTTTGTGGTCATCGGCCGAGACAAGGTGGGCCCCCTCAGCGCCGGTCAGGTCGCTGAACACCTGGGCAAAGGCGAGCTGACCATCCACTCGCTGGCTTGGCAAAAAGGCATGGCCGGCTGGGTCAAGATTGAAGAACTGCCCGAATTGCTGAAAGAAATGGCAGGAAGCAAGGCCGTGGCGGCGGCGCGCGAGTCGGGCATCATTGCGGCGGCGCCGGCCAGCCCGGCGGCGGCGGCGGTGTCGCAGCAACTGCGCTCGGCTCCCCAGCCAGCCCCGCACCAGCCAGCGCCCCAGCAGGCCCCGCGGCCGGCTGCGGCGCCTTCGCAAGCCGCTGCTGTACAGTCGCCTGCTGCGCACCCAGCCCCGGCGCCGATGCCTCGCCCGGCCCAGGCGCCCAGCGCCGCCCAGCCCGTCGCCAAGCCCGTCGCCAAGCCCGCTGCCGCGCCGCAGCCGCTGCGGCAGTCAAGCCCGCTGCCCAAGGCCGAGCAGCTTGGCGACGCCGGCCCAACCATGGAGACCAACATCCCCGCGCAGTTGCGCCAGCCACCGCCGTCGCGGCCCGGGCCAGCCGGCAGGCCTGCCGAAGCGCCCAAGCCCATGGCGATGCCGGGCAAGGCAGAGGCCGGCAAGCCCGACCCGCGCACAGCCAAGGCTACCCCTTCGCCGTTCAATCAGGCGGATGTGCACGGTGATGCCTTCTTTGGCAACCACCACGACCTGCAGGATGTGGAGCTGGCACTGCCCGATCCCAATAAGCACAAGCCGACCAAAGAAGAATACCAGAGCCTGATCCAAGAGTTCAGCGTGATGTTCCGCCTGGACAAGCGGAGCAAGCGCCAAAAGGTGCTGATTGGCGTGGTGCTGGCCTCTCTGCTGCTGGGAGCCATTGGCTTTGGCGTGGGGCTGACCGCCTCTGCCAACCGCAAGCGCCAGTTGATCAAAGACAGCAAGGACCTGTTGGCGGCGTTTGACCTGGGCTACAAAGCCTCTGTGACCCCTGACCTTTCTCCCGAAGAGAAAGAGCAGGTCGCGGCAGCGAAGGCTCTCCCGGGGCAGCCCCTGCCGACGATCAAGGCGGCTGGAGCCATTTCGACGGTCGGCAACAAGATGCTGCAGGCGGCGCGCAAGAAGGCGGCGAAGGCGCCCCAGGGGGCCCAGTTTGCCGCGGCGGCTCGGCCAGCAGGCGGCGATGCCGAGAAGCAGGCGGCGGAGCTGGCCAAGGCAGAGGCGGCGCGCACGGCAGAGCTGCAAAAGCGCCTGGCGGCGGCCGGCGCCCAGTACGGCGTGGTCGGCAAGCAAGAGCAGGTGGTCGGCGGCGGGCTGGGCGGCCAAGCGGTGACGTCTGCCGAAATCCGCAAGTTGTGCCGCGAGCGCTCTGGCGATCTGGGGGCCTGCGCCAAAGCCGCGGGGGCCGAGGGCGGCTTTACCGCCAAGATCACCATCGATGTGATGGGCGGGGTCGGCAAGGTCTCTGCCAGCGTCAACGGCGCGGCGGACAGCTCGCTGGGCAGCTGCATCAAGAGCAAGCTGGGCCGCGTCAATTTCGGCAAGCAACCCTCTGAGTCCACGCACAGCTGCGAAGTCAACTGACGCCGCCGGCTGGCCGCCGGCTGAATCGGCTGCCCCAGTGCCGCGTTGCCCACGGGACGGCGCGTACCGCCAAGGAGATCGCCATGCTTGCCCTGCCCTCGCTTACCAAGCCGCGGCTCCTTGCGCTGTTGTTTGCCCTGGCGGTGACCGGCCTTTGGGCTGTGCCGGCGCTGGCCCAAGAGGTCAAGATCAGCTTCAAGGTTCGCGGCTTTGCGGCCGACCAGAAGAAGATGCTGATCGAAGTCGAAGACATCAACGCCGCAGGTCCCGTGCTGCGGGTGTGGGATCTGGATGCCGGCGCTTTTGACAAGAAGATCCAGCCCATCGCCTTTGCCAAGGTCAACGGCCCCAAAGCCGTCCGCGAGGCGCGCAAGAAGCTCAAGTTCACCGATCCGGGTATCGAAGACATGCTCTATCCGCTGGACCCTGCCGACGAGACCAAAACCCTTAGCTTTTTTGGGCTGATGGCCACCAAGGAGCGCTTTGTGCTGGCCTGCACGGACAAGCAGCGCCTGGGCAAGGTCAAGGACATCCCCATCAAGTCCGACGAAGAGACCAAGGTCATGGCCAAGGCCAACTTGCGGGGCATTTTCTGGACGACCGACCGCAAGATGCTGGTGGCGGTGGTGTCGCAGAAGATCGACACTGAGAGTTTTGTCAGCGAGAAAGATGAGTTTCACGTGGTCAAGTTCAAGCTGGACGACGTCCAGTGGGTCGAAGCACCGCCGCCGCCCCCGCCAAAGAAGTAGCGCGATCGCTGGAAGTAGGGTGATCTGGGTCTGATGGCAGAAGCACAACAAAGCCAAGGTGTAGCGCCGGAAAAACGCGGGCAAGACTGGCGCCTGATTGGGCGGTTTTGGCCGTTGGTGCGCGATGCGCGGGCCTGGCTGGTGGCCGCCCTGTTGGCGATGCCGCTGATGACTTTGGCCGGCTTGGCGCAGCCGTGGCTGGTGGGCAAGGCGATCGACGGGCCGATTCGCGCGGCGCTGGCCGGGCTGCCCGAGGCGCTGCCGTGGACCCTTGGGACGGTGGCAGCAGCCTACCTGGCCGCTGTGCTGGTGGAGTACGGCGCGCGCAGCCTGCAGCTGTACGGCCTTCAAAAGCTTGGATTCTTGGGGCTGCACCGCTTGCGCCGCCAGGTGTACCGCCACGTACTTGGCCAGGGCGGGCGCTTTTTTGACACGCGCGCGACCGGCACGCTGCTGAGCCGCACCACCAGCGATGTGGAGGCGGTGGGCGAGGTACTGACGTTTGGCATTGTCGGCATCGTCGGCGACGCCCTGGATATCGCTGCGATGCTGTGGGTGATGGTGGCGCTGGACGCGCGGCTGACCGGCGTCAGCCTGCTGCTGGCGCCGCTGGTGATTGGAGTGGTCTCGCTGTTTCGCCGGCAGCTGCGCAAGTACTCTGGGGATATCCGCCGGACCATGGGCGCCGCCAGTGGCTACTTTCAAGAGGCGATGGCCGGCGCGCGGGTGGTGCAGCTGCACGGCCGCCAGCAGGCTACGGTAGAGGAATACAAGGCGCTGAACTACAAGTACTTGGATGCCTACCGGGTGTCCAACTGGTACGACGCGTCGCTCTACGCGGTGATGGATGGGGTGGCCGCCCTGTGCGTGGCGCTGTTGATCTGGTACGGCGGCGGACGGGCGCTGCTGCCCGCGGGCGATCCAGATGCGGTGACCGTCGGCCTGCTGGTGGCGTTTATTGGCTATATTCAAAGGCTATTTGTGCCGGTGCGCGAGTTGTCGGGCAAGGTGGCGACCATTGAGCGGGCGCTGGCGGCGCTGGAGCGGATCTTTGGCTTGCTGGATGCCAACGAGGCAGTGCCCAGCGGCCACCACGCCCCGGCCGAGGTACGCGGCGATGTGCAGCTTAGCCATGTGCATTTCAGCTACGACGGCAAGACCGAGGTGCTGCACGACGTGAGCCTGGCCGTGGGCCGCGGCCAGGTGCTGGCGCTGGTCGGGCCGACCGGGTCGGGCAAGTCGACGGTGGCCAAGCTGCTGACGCGGATGTACGCCGGGCCGACCGACGCCATCCGTCTGGACGGCGTGCCGGTGGAGCAGTGGAGTGCGGCGGCGCTGCGGCGGGCGATTGGCGTGGTCCAGCAGGACGTGGTGCTGTTCTCTGGCACGCTGCGCGAGAATGTGGACCTGGGGCGCGGCAGCACCGACCCGCAGCTGGTGCAGGCCTTGCGCGACGCCTGCCTGGGCGAGGTGCTGGACCGGCTCGGCGGGCTGGACGGCCGGCTGGGCGAAGGCGGCGGCAGCCTGAGCGCAGGCGAGCGACAGCTGCTTTCCATTGCCCGCATCCTGGCAGCCAACCCGGCTGTGGTCGTGCTGGACGAAGCGACGGCGTCGGTGGACTCGCAGACCGAAGCGCTGGTGCAGGACGCCATAGAGAGAGTGCTGCAGGGGCGTACGGCGGTGGTGGTGGCGCACCGCTTGTCTACCGTGCGCCGCGCCGACCAGATCGCGGTGCTGCGCCACGGCCAGCTGGTAGAGATCGGCAACCATGAACAGCTGCTGGAAAAGGGCGGGCTGTATGCCGAATTGGTGGCGGCGGGCGAACGGCAGGGCAAGCTGGACTGAGGGACGCTGGTCAGCGGCCGGCCGTGACCTCCAGGCGGGCGCCCAGCCACTGATCCCCGGCCACCGGCTCGGCGACGGCCACTTCGACCGCGCCAGTGGCCCCGGCCAACAGCTGGACATCAGACAAGCGCCGACCCGACCTCAGGATCACCGCCCCCTGTGGGCGCTGCGGCAAAGCTGCCGTGGGCAAATCGGTGACGGCGCTCAGGCTTCCCGTGCCGCGCAGGGCGGCGATCCATAGGGCTCCGGCTGCGTCGGTAAAGCCAATCCAAGAAGCAGGCTTCACGGCGAATAGGCCGCGCCGACACAGGGGGTGGCCGCCTGGGCCAGCCACGCCAGCGGGGCGCGCTTGACCCGCAGCAGGCGCACGTTGTCGCCGACGTGCTCCGGTGAGCCCATGCCGACCAGGGTCGAGGCCACGCCGGGCAGCGAGCGGGTGAATTGCAGGGCCTTGACCAGCGTCGGCGGCAGCCCGGCCGCGTGATGATCGATCACCAAATCAGGCACATGGCTGGGCTGGCGGCGGATGAGCTTGCCCTGGTGCAGCGGCGAGCTGGCAAAGACCATCAGGCCCAGGCGCTCTGCGGCCTGCAGCACCGTCAGCTGAGCGCCGCGAACCTGTTGGTTGGGCAGCAGGTAGGCTTCGGGCATTGCCAGGTTCAAAGGCACCTGCAAAGCCTTGAAGCGGTGGCGGGGACCGGCCACCTCCTCTGCGATTTCAACAAGCTCTGCCAGTGACAGGTAGTCGCGCTCCTGTGGTTTGGCGCGCAGACCCGACCAGGTGGCCAGACCGTAGACGCGGATCCAGCCGCGATCGGCAGCCCCCTCTAGGGCCGCAAATGCATCGCGCATGCGCTCGCGGAAAGTGCTGCGGTCCAGGGTCTGCAGCTGCGTCTCTGGATTGTGCACAAAGTAGGCGTCGATCGTCTCTAGGCCGAGGTTGGCGCGGCTCTGATCCAAGGTGGCCGTAAGGTAGTCGGCGGCCATGCAGTGACAGCCGGCCATCAGCTCGGTTTCTTGGCACAGACCGCGCTCTACGGTGACAGCGCGGATGTAGGCCGCGATGTCGGACGGCGGACAGCCCTCAAACGGCACAAAGCCGGCCTTGGAAGTGACCAGGACCTCTGAGCGAAACAGCTCGCCGTCGGCCAGCAGCTGGCGCAGGGCTCGGCCTACCGCCCGCTCCGAGCGCTGGCAGCGGTAGCTGGAGGCGGTGTCGATGACGTTGATGCCGCGGCGAATGCCATCGATGACGGCGTCGGTGTACGAAGCGTCGGCCTCGTCGGTGCTGGGACCCATGTAAGTCCCCATGCCAATAGAAGAAAGCCGTAGCTGCCCGGCCAGAGTGAAGGCGTCGCTGGCCTTGTCGTGGCCATGGCGCTCTGCAAAACGGCGGGTTCCGGCTTCAGTGGCATAGGGGCGGTGGAGGACGTGCTCGCTCAGCATGGAGCAAGGGTAAGATTTCCCGGCAGCTTGTCCAGTAGATCGCCGGCAATGGCGCTGGCTGGGCCCGGTTAGGGCCGCAGGGTCCAGGGCGCGGCGGCGGGCGTCAGGCCTGGGCGGCGCGGCGCAGCCCGGCGATCGCAGCGGTGCGGTCGGCCTGGCCAAACACCGCCGAGCCGGCCACAAACCAGTCGACCCCGGCGCGGCGGGCGGCGGCAATGGTCTGCGGGGTGATGCCGCCATCAATCTGTATGAAAAGCGCAGGGTTGTGCAGAGCCCGCCAAGCGGCAATGGCCTCTACCTTGGCTAGCACCTGGGCAATGAACTGCTGGCCGCCAAAGCCCGGATTGACGCTCATCACCAGCACAAAATCGACAAACGGCAGGATCGGCTCCAGCTCGGCAAAGGAGGTGTGCGGGTTGATCGCCACGCCGGGCGCCATGCCAAGGGCGCGGATGCGCTGGACGGTGCGGTGCAGGTGGCGGCATGCTTCCAGATGAACGCTGAGCCAGCGCGCGCCGGCCTTGGCAAAATCTTCCAGCAGGTGGTCGGGTTCTTCGACCATCAGGTGGCAGTCCAGCGGCAGCGTCGCCACCTTGCTCAGGCTGGCGACGATGGGCGCGCCCAAGGTCAGGTTGGGCACAAAGCGGCCATCCATGACGTCGACGTGCAGCAGGTCGGCGCCGCCGCGGGCCACATCGGCGCACTCAGCTGCCAGGTTGGCAAAATCGCAAGACAGAATCGACGGAGCAATGGCGATCGGGTGGGACATGACTCGCTCCTTGCGCTGGTGACCAGGGCCGCTGGCAGCCAGTTCAATCCGGGCCAGCCCCGGTTGTTGTTCACGGGCCTTGGCAGTCGTGGCCATGGCCTTTTTCGCTGATGGAACGCCAGTCCCTTTGCAACCCAACGCACAGTGGAGGTTTGAGGAACCTGGGGTCCCAAGCCCGGCGGTCGATGGGGGGCCGGGGCGCCGCCGCCAAACCGCAGCAGTGGGTCTGCCCTGCTGCTTTGCAGAGCTAGGGCTACCATCCGTTGGCCGGTGACGGTGCCCCCAGCTACTTGGCGGCCGGCTCTTGGGCAGCGGGATCGGGCTCGACGCGAGGGGCCGGCGCCGCCGGGGTCACCTCTTCCGAATGGACGAACATCGCAAAAAACTGATGCGGCAAGCCAGTATAGCGCTGGGTGGCCAGCAGACCGGCGCCGCGGGCTTCCGCTTCGATGGTGGCGGGCTCTACGCGGACTTTTTCATCCGGCAGCGGCAGCGGCAGGCCAGACGGGTCGGGCGGCGGCAGAAATTCGATGACAAAAAGCCGGCCCGTGGGTTGCATGCGCTGCTTGAGCGCCCGCAGCATCTCGATCGGCTGGGCCAGCTCGCGGTAGCTGTGCAAGAGGATCATCCGGTCGACCGGCTGCGGCAGCGGCGCGTCGGTCTCTGTAGACAGGACTACTTCTACGTTGTCCAGATGCTCCGCTGCGGCGCGCTTGCGCAGGTGATCAACCAATTGCGGCTGAATCTCAACAGCATAAACCTTGCCCTCTGGCCCGACCGCACGGCTGAGAAACGGCAGCAGGTAGCCGGTTCCGGCGCCGATGTCGGCCACCACCATCCCAGGCTCCAGGCGCATGCGCTCGACAATCCACTGCGGCAGCTGCCAGGCATCGCGGGCGCGATCGACTGCGGCGACCGGCGGCGCGTGAATCGTCAGAGGGGCAGGCTTGCGCGGCGCAGAGCAGCCCACGGCCACCGTGGCCCATAGCAGCGCTAGCCACATCAAAGGGCCGCGGCCAATGCCAATGGTGAGCTGAGGAGTAGCCATCTGAGCCTCCTGACGCAGCTGCGTGGGGCCAGCATTGTGGCCCACCCCGGCCCTCCAAACAAGACGGGCCTGGGGGACGGCCCGGCTGGGCGATCGCTCTTGCCGTTCGGCCGGCGGCACCGCATCCTGCAGACCATGGAGACCCGCTGGCCCTGGCCGCCCAGACCCCAATTGCGCGCCCTGATCCTGGTGCTTCACGCCCAGGAAGGAGGCGATTTTTTTGGCGATACTCGCTTGGCCTTGAGCGGCGGCGACCTGCAGAGAGCGGGCATCGCCGCCCAGCTGGTCCACGTGCACTACCGCCGCGGCGCAGGGGGCGATGCCGCGACCCAAGCCTACAACGCCGGCCTGGATGCGCAGGTAGCGCAACTGGTCGATGCACAGACCCTGGTGGTCGTCGATCAGGCATGGCGCGAGCCGCTGCTGCTGGACCTGCAGCAGCGCGGGGCCCTGCTGGTGGCGACCGACGCGGACGCTCTGTGGCAGACCGTGCAAGCCGATGCGGCCATTGCGCACTACGCCACCTATCGCAAGCCCCTAACGGACTTGGCCATGGCCGTGCGCGACGGCGGTACCCAGGTGCCCCTGATCAACACGGCGCTGCGCCCGGGGCCCGACCAGCCGCTGCAGTGGCCAGACGAAGAACAGCCCTACCCGGCAGAGCCTGAGGCAAGGCTGCCCTTTGCGCCGCTGACCAGCTCGACGACCCTTGGCACGCCGCGCGACCTGGACGGCAAGCTGCCACCGCGCCGCCGCACGCTGGAGGTGAGCACCGGCTGCCCCTTTGCCGCAGAAGTGGCCACCAACCCGCTTTTTGCTGCGACCGACGCTCCTGAGGGAAGCGCCAACAATGGCTGCTCTTTTTGCTTTATGGGCGGCGACTACCGCAGCCCGCCGGTGGCCGAGTCGGTCCGGCTGCAGGTCGATCAGCTGCGCTATTGGCAGGACCACGGCGCCGACCTGCAAGAGGCGGTGCTGCGCGACCAGTCGGCCTTGCGCTACCTGCCGCAGCTGATCGAGGCCTGCCAGCGGGCCGGGCTCAAGCCGCTGGGCCTGCTGGTGCCGGGGCGCGGCGACGCGATCCTGCGCTGGGGCAAAGAGCTGCGGCGGGCGGCGGAGCTGTGCCAGGGCAGCGGCTGGTGGTTTACCCTGCACCTGATTGGCTTTGAGTCCTTCAGCCAGGACCAGCTTGACCTGTACAACAAGGGCGTCTCTGTGGCCGACTACGCCAGTGCCCTGCGGCAGATGCGCGACCTGCACCGCAGCTACCCAGAGGGCTTTGCGCTGTACGCCTACGGGGCGAGCTCGTTTATCTTGTTCAACCCTTGGACTCGCCTACAGGATCTGTGGCAGACCGCTCAATTCTGCGAGGACGAAGCGCTGGGCGAATTGGCCCGCGGTCTCACGCTGACGCGGCTGCGGCTGTACCCCAACCTGCCCCTGTACTGGAAGGCCAAGCGCGAGGGGTTGCTGGACCCCGGGGCCGACACCAGCCGCGGCGGCGCTTTTGCCGGCTACAGTCGCGAGGCCGGCTGGCGCTACGGCGAGTGGCGGGTCGCGGCGGTCGAGCTGGTGCAGGCCCTGCTGGCGCCGCACGTGCGCCCCGAAGAAGCGGTGGGGCTGTTGCGCTCGGTGCTGACCTGGGTGGAGCAGCGCTGGCCACAGCCACTGACTGACCTGGGGATGTCCGCCGAAGCTGCTGAGGAATTTCAGGCGCTGGCCGCCACCGAGGCGGCGCGGCTGGCCCAGCAGTTGGCGGCGCTGCAGGCGCTGTGGCGCTCGCCGGCAGAGGGCCTGCACGGCCAAGGGGCGCCAGCGCTTCTTGGAGAGGGCAGCTCTGCAAGGGCCGACATCGCCGCCGCGGCCTCGGCCGGTGGGCAGCAACGAACGGTGGCGGTCGGCCGGCACTGCAACAACCACTGCCAGACTTGCGTTGGCCACCACGCCGAGCTGGCGGACGACGTGCCGCTGGTGGCAGCGCAGATCAGCCGGGCGGCGGCGACCCGCGCGGTGGTGCTGACCGGCCGCGAGCCGACCCTGCTGCCCGCCCTGATCCAGCACCTGCGCGAGGCGCGCCGCCAGGGGGCGCGGCAGGTCGAGCTGCTGACCAACGGCCGGCTGCTGGCGACTCCAGGGGCGGCGGCCCGGCTGCTTGGCGCTGGGGCGACCCGACTGACCGTCAAGCGCCACCGCCTGGCCGACGCCGACGAAGATGCCTACACCCAAGCCGCGGGCGCCGGTAGCCAGGGGAGTCAGGGGCTGACCCAGGCTGCGTCTGCCGAGCTGCAGCGGGGCGGGCTGCGCTGTGCCGTGTTGCTGCTGCCGGTGCGGCAGGCATGGCACGAGCTGCCGGGCTTGGTGGACTGGGCGGTCGAGCGCGGCGCCAGCGAAGTGCGCGTCCAGGTCCTGGCCGGAGAGCTGCCCCTGGGCGACCTAGAGAACGCCTTGCAGTCCTTGAGAGATGCCGCGCAGCGGGCCGGCCGCCATGGCCTGAGGTGGGCGGTGGATGGCTGCTGATCCCAGGCCAGCTGGCGGGCGCGGCAAATTGGCCCGACCGGACAGCTTGTGCTACGGTTGGCCAGGATGATCCAGCTGTACCACGTTCACAAGCGATACCCCAACGGCACGGACGCGCTGGTCGACCTCACCTTGCGGGTCCGCGAAGGCGAGTTTGTCTTTCTGACGGGGCCTTCGGGCGCGGGAAAGTCCACGTTGCTGCGCCTGCTGATGGTCATGGAGCGCGCCACCGAAGGCCAGATCCTGATCGGCGGCCGCAACATCCACGTGCTGCGCGACGCCAGCGTGCCGTTCCTCCGCCGCAACATCGGCATGATTTTTCAGGACTTCAAGCTGATCCCGCGGCGGACCGTGTTTGACAACGTGGCCATCTCTCTAGAGATCATGGGGTTGGGCCGCAAGGACATTGCCAAGCGCGTAGAGACCCTGCTCGACGGCCTGCGCTTGGGCCACCGGCTGGACGCCCTGCCCGGCGACCTGAGTGCCGGCGAGCAGCAGCGGGTGGCCATTGCCCGGGCCCTGGTCAATGAGCCGGCAATCCTGCTGGCCGACGAGCCGACCGGCAACCTCGACCCCGATCTTGGCAATGACATCATCCAGTTGCTGCTTGACGTGGGCCGCCGCGGCACGACCGTGATTGTTGCCACCCACGATGTGGGACTCATCCAGCGCTACGGCATGCGGACGTTGACCCTGGCGCGCGGCCAGCTGGCAGAGGACTTGCCCAGGCAGGCGCCCTTGCGCGGCGGCCTGGAGCGCGGCCCAGCGGATCGCCTCGACCTGCTGGGCCAGGCGGCTATGGTCAATCCGCTGCAGGCCAGCGCACCCGCCGCGGCAGAGCCTCCAGCAGCCGCAGCCTTCTCTGAACCCTTTGCCCAAGCAGGGGAATCGACGGCTGTGCCAGCTGAGCAGACCGACGCCAAGCGGGAGGCGCCGTGAAGAGAGGGGCCCACCCCACCTACGTCTTGACGCAGGCGCTGCAGCTGCTGCGCGGGTCGCCGTGGCTGGCAACGGTGTCGGCGCTGACGATTGCTTTGGCGCTGACCTTGGTGGGCCTGTTTGCGACGGTGATGTTCAACGCCGGCAAGCTGATGCAGGACCTGGGGCAATCACTGGCGCTTTCGGTGTACCTGCAGGAGTCGGCCAGCGAGCCAGACATCGCCGCCGTGCGCACCAAGCTGGAAGGGCACGAGGGCATCCGCAAGGTCAAGGTCCTGACCCGCGAGCAGGACCGCGAGCGCAACAAGCGCTTGCTTTCTAGCGAGTTGCTTCAGGGGCTGGACGAAGCGGCGATCCCCGGCCAGCCGGTGCTGGAGGTCGAGATCGACGCGGCGCTGGCCTCTCGCGGCGACGTGGATGCGCTGGTCAAGTGGACGCAGGCCCTCAAGGGGGTGGCTGCGGTTGAGGATGTTGAATTTGGCGCCGAAAAGCTGCGCCTGCTGTTCGCCCTGGTAGAGATCTTGCGGACCATCGGCATCGTCCTGTCTGGGGTGCTGCTGGCAAGCTCGATGTTCTTTGTGTTTTCGACGATCCGCCTGGCGGTGTTTTCGCGGCGCGACGAGATCGAGATCCTGGCGCTGGTGGGGGCGACCCCAGGCTTCATTCGCCTGCCGTTTCTGGTCGAAGGGGCCCTGCAGGGTCTGGTGGGCGCGGCGCTGGCGGCCGGGCTGCTGGGCCTGCTGCACATCGAGCTGCGCGGCCTGGTTCGCGACGTCTACATGCTCAACGTGGCCTGGTCGCTGTTGCCTCCTGGCATGATCGCCTGGCTGGTGCTGGGCGGACCGGCGGTAGGGCTGGCGGCGAGCGCGCTGTCGGTCGGTCGCTACCTCAAGCTGTAGGAGTCGCCGTGGCTGTGGGGGCGGAGGGGGCGCAGCTGTGGAGGGTCGGCCTCGCCGTGATCGCGGCCCTTGGCCTGGCTATGGCTGCACCGGCGCGGGCCAGCGAGCCTGAAAAGACCAGCGGCGGCGGGCACGTGCTCAGCGCAGAGGAGCGCGCCGACCTGCTCAAGCGCTACGAAAAAGCGCTGCAAACCGAGCTGGGCCTGCTGAAGACCCTGGACGAGCTCGACCAGCGGGCCGACAAGCTCGACGAGCAAATCGTGCGTCTTTCTGTAGCTTTGGCCAATGCCTCGGATGCCATGCTGCAGGCCGAGAAGCAGCGGGCCCTGGCCCAAGCCGACCTGGAGGCGATGCGGGCGACGGTGCAGCTGCGGCTGCGGGCCATCTTGCGGATTGCCCAGCTGCCAACCCTGCGTTTTGCCCTATCGCATGAGGATTTTGGCCGCTCGGTGGCCAAGGATCGGCTGCTGCGGCGACTGCTGACCGCCGACCGCCAGCGCCTGACCCACTATGCAGAGAAGCTGCGCGCCCTGGAGAAGCTGACCGCCGAGCGCGACCGGGCGCTGCAGCAGCTGCAGAAGCTGGACATGCAATTGCACAGCGAGAAGGCCCTGGCCGAGCAGGAACGGCGAGACAAGCGCGCACTGCTGGCCGAGCTGGACAGCGATCGCCGGCTCCACGAGCGCGCCGCCCGCGACCAGGATGCCGCCCACCGCGCGCTTTCTGAGCAAATTCAAGCCTTGGCTGAGTGGAGCGAGCGCAAGTACACCTTTGCGATGGTGCAGGGCAAGCTGCTGCCGCCGGTGCAGGGCCGCGTAGAGGTGGGCTTTGGCGATCTGCGCCATCCGCGCTTTGGCACCGTCACGCTGCACCGCGGCTTGGACTTTCGCGGGCCCAATGCGCCTGGGCAGGCCGTGCGGGCGGTGTTCTGGGGCAAGGTGGCCTTTGTTGGCTGGCTGACGGGCTACGGCGAGACGGTCATCTTGGACCACGGACGCGGCTGGCACTCGGTGTACTCGCATCTGGAGAATGTCTTGGTGTCGCAGGGCGAGCTGGTCAAGGCGCGCCATCGCATTGCCGACATTGGCCAGAGCGGCTCGCTCAAGGGTCGCTACCTGTACTTTGAGATCCGCCACAATGGCCAGCCCGTCGATCCCGCCGAGTGGCTGCGCTGAGGGCCGCTCAACGGCGCCGCGGCCACCCAGGGCTTTGTCAAGCTCATGTTTTTACAGAGAAACTTCTGGCAGCACCACCACCAAGCCCGCAGCCAGCAGGATCGCCTCGGCCGCCTCCAGGCCATCGATGGCCGAGCTGACGATGCCACCGGCGTAGCCCGCGCCCTCGGCACAGGGGTAGAGGCCAACATGGCTCACCGACTGGCGATCTGAGCCGCGCACAATGCGCACCGGGCTGGAGGTCGTGGTCTCTGCGCCCACAATGATCGCGTCGCGGCTCAGGTAGCCGCGCAGCTGACTGTGCTCGACCTGGCGCGCGCCCAGCTGCAGGGCCTGGACGATGCGCGGCGGCAGCAGCTGGTCGATGCGGCCGGGGCGGATGCCGGGTCGGTAGGTGTAGCGCTCTGGCAGCGCGGCGCTGTCGCGGCCGGCAACAAAGGACAGCAGGTTTTGGGCGGGGGCCTGATAGTCACTGCCTCCCGCAACAAAACACGCCTTCTCGATGCGTTCTTGCAAGGCCACGCCCAGCAAAGCGCCGTTGGCCACGTGGGCGCCAAAGTCGGGGTCGGCGTTGAGATCGCCGGGCTTGGCAAAGTAGAATTCGTCCGCCAGGACCTGGGCGACCAGGGCGGCGTTGGCAAACCCGGAGCCGCGGCCGGCGTTGCTCATGCCGTTGACGTTGAGGCGGCCCTGGACTGTGGGCGAAGGCAGCACATAGCCACCGGGGCACATGCAAAAGGAATAGACGCCGCGGCCTTCTGCCAGGTCGGCCGAAGCGACGCGCTGGGTCAAGAAATACTCTGCCGCACCAACGACTTCGTCTCCGGCCAGCGGCCCGAGCTGCACCGCATCGATCAGGGCCTGGGGGTGCTCTACCCGGGCGCCAATGGCAAAGTCCTTGCGCTGCATGGCCACGCCGCGGCGGGCGAGCATGGCGTAGGTGTCTCTGGCCGAGTGGCCGGTGGCCAAAATCACCGGTCCGCCCTGCACTTCCGTGCCGTCGTCCAGTTGCACGCCGGTAATCTGCGGCAGGGCACCGCTCGAGTCGATGAGCAGGTCGTCGACCCGCCGGCCAAACAGGATGCGGTGGCCGGCTTCCAGCAGGGCCAGGCGCAGAACCTTCATCATTGGAATCAGGCGATTGCTACCCACATGCGGGTGGGCGTGAAACAGGATGTCGCGGCCGGCTCCCAGGGCGACCAGCCGCTCATAGACTTCTTGGACCCGCGGGTGCTTGCTGCGGGTGTAGAGCTTGCCGTCGCTGTAGGTGCCGGCGCCGCCCTCTCCAAAGCACAGGTTGGACTCGGCATCCAGCTTGCCGGCGCCGCGCAAGTCGCGGACCTTGAGGCTGCGGGCCTCTACCCCGTCGCCGCGGTCAATGACGGTGCAGCGCACCCCCGCATCGGCAAAAGCCAGGGCGGCAAACAGGCCGGCGGGACCCATGCCCACAATGATCGGCTGCAATTGGCCGGCGGACCGGGCCAGCTTGCGCGGGCGGACCAGCGGCGGCAGCTCGGTGCTGGGCGGCGCTTCTTCGATGCGGCTGACGTCGACCCGCAGGACCCAGGTGGGCGACCGGCGCTTGCGGGCATCCAGGGCGCGATGGCGAACCACCACCGCCCCCAGGGCGTCTAGCGGCAGGTTCAGAGCTTGCGCGGTCAGACGCGGCAGGTCGGGATGGGACTCTGGCGGCGGCCCGCCCAGGAGCACCGGCAGGCGCACTTCTAGAGACATCATGGCAAAAACACCGGAAGCGCCATCGGATCGGCGCACAGCTCAGCCCACGCCTGAACCGTCTCATCGGCGACGGCGGGACCAAGCACAGTATACGGGCGATGGGTCAGCCAGTCGGCACGGCGGCGCAGTTCGGCGCAGATTTGTGGCCGGCGACCCTTGGGAACTGCAGACAGCGGCTCCAGGTTTTCAAAGGCCTGCCGCAGCTTCTTGGGCAATTGGTCGGGGGCCACCAGCGCCGAGGCCAAGACGGTGTCCAGGGGATGGTTGATCGCCACCAGGTGCTCAAACAAGGCCAGCCGCCGCGGCGGGTCCAGCGGGTGCAGGGCCAGCCAGCGCTGCAGCTCGGTGCCGGTGACCCCAGCTGGGGTGGCCGCCGCGCGCTGGTCGAGCCACACCACCGTGCGAATGGCGCTGGAACCGGCAAAGAAGTCGCGGGGGGCGCGGTACTCGACCTCTGGCTGCAGCTCGCGCAGCGGCTCGGCAAAGCCCTGGCACAGCTCGGCCACCCGCGCTTCGCTGCACAGATTGGCGGCGAGCAGCTCGTCCAGGTTGACGGGCACGGCGCGGCGGTGAAGGCTTTGCAGGAAGGCCTGAGTCGAGGGGTCTTGCAGCGCGGTCGCCGCCGCCGCCAGGTCGAGCTGAAGAGGCCGGTCCGAGGCCACCAGGCCCAAATCGCCAGTCGTCAGGCGGTAGATGACCACATGGCCAAAGGCCTGCTGCAGCGTGCAGACCACCCGCCGCACCACCGCGTCGCTGGTTTCGTAGCTCTGCAGCCACTGGACCAGCACGCCACCCGGGCGCAACTTCTGGCGGATCCGGGCAAAGCTCTCTAGGGTAAACAAGTCGGCCACGCCGGCCAGCCACGGGTTGGAGGGCTCGCTGGCGATGACGTCAAGGCTGTGGTCGGGCAGACTGCGCAGGATCTCGCGGGCATCGGCCACGGTAATCCGCACATTGGCTTTTTGCCAGACCCGGTCGTTGACATCGGCGAACAGCGGCACGGCATCGACTACCGCCGGCGACAGCTCGACCACGTGGACCTGCCAGCGCGGGTTGGCCGCCAGCGCCGCGGCCGTCTGCCCGGTGCCCAGACCGACGACGAAGGCCTGCTGACCATGAGGACGGTAGACCGGCCCCAACAAGCCGCTGAGGATCTGGGTCACCACGTCAATGCCGGTGCTGCCATCGCTCTTGCCGTTGGTGCGCAGGCTGATGGTGCGGTCGGCGGCGCGGTGAACGGTGATGGTGGCGTCTTTGCCGTCATTGCGCAGAAGGATCTCAAAGTTCTTGCGCTGTTCTGCCAGCCACGGCCGAACCTGCTCGGGGCGTTTGTCGCGCAGGCGGAACATGCCGGCGACCAGCGCAAACCCTTGGGGCGGCGCGACCACCAGCAGCAGCGCCGCGCTCAGGGCAATCAGGCCGGGGAAAGCCAGCGCCGCCGGCTGCCAAGGGCGCGGCAGCACCAGCAGCGACACCAGCAGAGACAGGCCAACGCCAAGCAGCAGTGCGCCTTCGATCCCCAACGCCGGCATCAACAAGAAGCCACAGCCCAAAGAACCTAGCAAATTACCTAGCGTATTGGCAGCAAGGATCCGCGAAGTGGCGCGATCTGTGGGGGCACCGGCGTCGCGGGCCGCAGCCAGCAACGACGGAAAGGACGCCCCCAGCGCCATGGCCGCTGGCAGAAAGTGCAGGCCGATGACGGCAAAAGCCTGCCACAGCCAAGAGGAGTAGGCGTCCACACGGCTGGGCAGGCCCATGCGCAGCTCGGCCAGCTGCACCGGCAGGCTGTCGAGCCGAGCCAACAGCAGGGCGCCAGCAGCCGCGGCCAAGGCCTGAGAGGCGCTGAGAACCCGCGCGGCAGCGTACCCGCTGGCCACAGCTTTGGCGGCGATGGCGCTGCCGGCGGAGATGCCGGCGATGACCACCACCAGCATGAAAGCAAAAGCATAAACGGAAGAACCTAGCAGCAAGCCTACCAAGCGCGTCCACACGACCTCGGCGGTGAGCGCCACCGCGCCAGCGGCAAACGCGGCAAAGACCAAAGCCACGGGCACCTCGGCGGGGCCCGCCAAGGGGCCTTCGGTCGGCGCCGCCGGCTGCACAGGGGCGCGGCCGACCAGGACCACCACCGCCGCCACTGCCAGGTTGAGCGCGCCGCCGAACTGCAGCGGCAGGTGAAGGCCCAGCCTTTCGATCAGCACAAAGCCGCCCAGGGCTGCACCCAGGGCAGCTCCCGCGGAATTGAGCACGTAGAAGCGCGACACCAGGGCCACGCCGCGCCCAGGCACGCTGCGCTCGACCGCGGCGGCCAACACCGGCAGGGTGGCGCCCATGGCAGCCGTCAGCGGCAGGATCAGCACGGCGGCCAGGCCCAGCTTGGCCAGTGTGCCGGTGTCGCCGGCCGAAGCCTGGCCAAGCCCTTGGGACCACTGCTCAAAAATGCCAAAACACCGGTCTGCCAACCCCGGCAGCGCCAGCGCCCACAGGCCGATGAAGGCCTCCAATACCGCGTAGCCCAGCAGCGGAGCGCGCACCGACGGCAGGCGGCGGCGCAACACCCGCTCGGCCAAGACCGCGCCCAGGGCCATGCCGCCCAGAAACGTCGCCAGAGTAATCGCTTGCGATGAGCCCGACGAGCCCAGGTGCAGCGACAGCAGCCGGCCAGCCACGACCTCGTAAACGAGACCTGTGGCGCCAGTGACGAGCAGCAACCCTGGGATCAACCAATCGAACATCAGCGGCTCTGGCCGCACACAGGCGGCTGGGGCAGGACCGAGGGCGAGTATCGACTGCTGGGCGCTGGCTTGGCAACGAGGGGCAGCGGCGTGGACCTATGGCCTGTCGCCGACCGATGGCATCCGGCGGACCTGAATCCGCCGCACCGCCGTGGCCAACTCTGGACCGTTGGACGTGACCTGCCAGTTGGGTTGCGGGGCTGAAGCGGGTTGGATGGCGAACTGCTGGCTCTCGGGCCAGGGATCAACGACGCTGCACCAAGCCTTTGTGGCGTGCAGAGGCACCGGCTCGCGGCCAAGACACCGGCACAGCTCGGTCAAGAACGCAGACGGGTCACGCCGCCGGTGATGCGCAGCTGAACCAGGACTTTGCCGAGCTAAAACAACATAATAGGCAAGCAGATCATGCGATTTTGCCAGCTGCGGGCGTCGCTTGTGGCGTTGGCGAGCGTAGTTCGCCCGCGGAACGGAGCTAATTGTTAATTGGAAATACCTGACACCTCCTCCGGGGATGGAGAGGCCGGACGGTTGCTCCTGGCTTGACGCCACACCGTCGCTGCGCTAGCCTGCCGGGTCCCCTCTAGCTGGCAGGAGACACCATGCACTTTAAAGAATTTCAAAGGCGTCGGATGGCCAAGCTGGTCGCCTGGGGCCTCACCGTCTCTGCCCTGGTCCCCGCCGCCGCGTGGGCGCAGCAGACCCTGCAGGTTGAGGGCTTGCTGTCCTCTGCCAGCGGCGGCCCGACGGCAGACGGCAGCTACGCCACCGGGTTTGCCGTGCTCGACGGTCCCACCGGCAAAGCGCTGTGGACTGAACAGAATGTGACCCTGACCGTCAAGAACGGCCAATTTTCCCACGCTCTTGGCAGCAAAGCCCCGCTGCTACCTGCCATTTTTGCCGGCGAGCGCTGGTTGCAGATGCAGATCGGCAGCGATCCCGCTCTCAGTGCTGTGCCCATGCGCTCGGTGGCGACGGCGCTGCGGGCCACCCTGGCCGAGTCGCTGGAGTGCAGCGGCTGCATCAAGGCCGGCCACCTGGACCCGGCGGTGACCCAGGGCTTTGTCAAGCCATTGGACTTGCAGGGATATGCCAAGACCGCCGACCTCTCCGGCTACGCCAAGACCGCCGACCTTGGCGACTACGTCAAAGCCGCGAGCCTGGCCAAAGTCGCCGGCACTGGCGACTACGCCGACCTCAAGAACGGGCCCGTGCTGCACAAGGTAGCCACCACCGGCAGTTACGCTGACCTGACCAGCAAGCCAGTGTTGCCCAAGCTCGGCGATAGCTGCGGGACCGGCCTGGTGATGAAGGGCCTCAAGGCCGACGGCAGCTATGAGTGCGTGGCCGGCGGCGTCGATGCGGCCAGCTTGCCCAAAGACGGCCTGGACGAGATCAGCAACGGGCTGCTGACCAACCAGTTTGTCGAGAAGGCGGTCTCTGGAACCACCCCAATCGATATTGCCGACGCCTTTCCCGCCGGCGTCGCCGACGAGATTCTGGTGCCCGATTGGGGCAATGCGCAGGGCGTCTCTGTCAGCATCGACCTCGTCAACAGCGACATCAGCAAGGTCAAAGTCACCGTCTACGACCCCAAAGCCAACGCCTACGTACTGCACGACCTAAGTGGCAGCGGCACGGTGCTCAAGGCCACCTTTCCGGACACAGCGACGCCAAAAAGCGGCGACTTGGCGCTGTGGGTGGGCGACAATCCCAAGGGCAAGTGGTCAATTTCTGTGGCCGATTTCGAGGGAACCGGCGGCGGCAAGGATGGCAAGCTGTTGGGATGGTCGGTCCAGGTCAAGACCCTGTCTACCAAGAAGGTCGGCGCCACCGCGCTCCTGCAGCTGGCCAACAGCGACGCCGCGCCAACCCCCTGCGGGCCCACGCTATTCGGCGCCATGTACGCCAGCCCCAAAGACAAGGCGTTTTACGTGTGCAACGGCAAGGAATACGTAGCGTTCTCGCTGTTCCCCGTGGGCACGGCCGACAATCCGGCCAAGGACTGCAAAGACATCCTGGCAAAGCTGCCCGCCAGCAAAGACGGCGTCTACTTCATCAACGCCGGCGCCAGCCAGGGCTACCCAGCCTATTGCGACATGACCACCAACGGCGGCGGCTGGACTTTGGTGTCCAGCGTCCACGAAGACAACATGGACGACAAGTGCGGCCTGGGAGACAAGTGGTCCAGCACCAAGGGCTGTGCACCGCAGTTTGCCAAGGGCGACGGCGCCTGGGAAAACACAGAGGTCTTTGGGACCTTGGCCGATGCTACCAAAGCCGACTACAAGGCACCCGCCTATGCCGGCGTGGTAGGCAAAGACGTGATGCTGTGGCACGTGCCGAACGGCAGCGCCCAAACCAGCTGGCGCGACGCGGCCTTGCTGCGCTACTTCACCACCAGCGGCTTCTTGGGCAGCCTGGGCGGCTCGCTCTACACCCTGTTCAAGAACAATTACCCCAACGGCCACGGCGGCAGCTGCGGCAACAGCGGCCCGGCTGTGGCGGTCACCTGGGACAAGGGCTCCAATGGCGCCATCGACAGCCTGATCTCGCCCAACGCCAACGCCGAGTCTGATCCCGGCTACGTGCATTTCCGCGTCTACAATAACGAACAGGCCTCCTTTGCCGTCTGCCCAGGCATCAAGTACAACGGCTGCAACGGCGAGCACGCCTGCCTCGGCTCCTCTGGCTGGGTGCCCGAGTCTGCGCCCAAGCAGTGCGGCGACTTTGCCGGCTGGGATTGGGACGGCTACGGCTCCGGCAGCGGCTGGAGCGCCACCAAGGCGATGACGGAAGCCGCCGTGCTGTTCTTTATCCGATAGGGCGCTGGCCGGGTCTTTCCGGTTGTGCGGTTCGAAGCCCCACCACCCAGCAGGTGAGTCCGAACCTCGAATTGCGCCAGTGGCACCGCCAGCCCCGCCCGAAAGCCCTGGGGCGAGTATCGGCTGCTGGGCACTAGCTTGGCAGCTGGAATCGCCTCCGATTCCTGGCCTGTCGGCCACCGCGGGCGCCCCTCAGGCCCCGTCTCGCCTTTTCGCGCGGCAGCGAGCGCCAGACTGTGCGCAGCCCAATTCGATGATCCGGCAGCTTCAACGCCGTGGATTCTGGAAGGTTGCGCGCGGCTGCCGTTGACCGAACGGCCCACCCCGGGTACCGTCGCGGCCTGAGATACCCCGCGACTCTGCCCATCCCTAGGAGATACCATGGCCATTTCCCTGACCTACTTCGATTTCGACGGCTCGCGCGGCTTGGAGTGCCGGCTCGCGCTGACCGTCGCAAAGCTGCCGTTTGAGGACGTCCGCCTCTCTCGCGAGCAATGGGCGGCGCTCAAGCCAACAACGCCGTTTGGCGCGCTGCCAGTGCTGGACATCGACGGCCAGAAGCTTGCGCAAAGCAACGCTATTTTGGGCTACATCGGCCGCGCCAACGGGCTGTACCCGGCCGATCCGTGGCAAGCGGCACAGCAGGAGGCGCTGCTGCAGTCGGTCGAAGACATCCGCGCCAAGCTGCCCGACGGCAAGGGCATGACCGAGGACGAGAAGAAGGCCGCGCGCGAAGCTTTTGCCGCCGGATGGCTCAGCCAGTGGGCAGCTACGGTTTCGGCCCAGATGGCCGGTCCGTTCATGGCCGGCGACGCGCTGTCGGTGGCGGACATCAAGCTCTACGTCATCCTGCGTTCTTACCTGAGCGGCACGTACGACCACATCCCGCCCTCTACGTTCGACCGCTTCCCCAAGCTGCTTGCGCTCTACGCCGCAGTGGCCGCGCAGCCGGCGATTCACGGGTATTTTGAGGCGCGAAAGTAGCCGGTGCCCGCGGGGAAGAGCTGGCCTCGCCAGGACTCTGGTCCAGGGGGAGCGAATGGTGCGGTTGCCCGGCAGCGCTTGTGGGTGCTGCTGCCACCGAGGCTGCAGGCGCCGCGCTCGGCAGCTTGGTAGCTGGCCCGTTGCTACCTTCATGCCCAGCCCGCGCGGCAGCGGCTCGCCGCAGGGGCCCAGCCAAACTGCGCCACAGGGCTTGTTTCCGCAACAGAACAGGGCCAAAATCGGCCCATGACTCGACTGCGCCCCTCGACCGTCCACGCCCGCTCTGCCCCAGCCCCTGCCCTTCCATGGTTGCTGCGGCCGGCCGTGGCGCTTGCGCTGCTGCTGGCACCTGCGCCGGCGCGGGCCGCCGATGCCGATGCCGACGGACTGACGGACAGCTGGGAAGTCAGCTACTTTGGCAACCTTGGCCAAGCCGGCAACGGCGACTTTGACAGCGATGGCCTGACCAATGCCCAGGAGCTGGCGGCCGGCACCGACCCTTTGCTCAAGGACACCGATGGCGACGGTCTGACCGACACCGAGGAACTGAACGGCGCCGTCAAGACCGACCCGCTTAAGCTCGACACCGATGGCGACTTCTTGTCGGACCACCTGGAAGTCACCAAGACCAAGACCAACCCCAACAAGTCCGACACCGACGGCGACGGCCTGCCCGACAATGTGGAGCTGCAGGTCACCAAGACCAATCCCCTGCAGGTCGACTCTGACAACGGCTTTTCCGACGATGGCGCTGAGGTGCTGGTAGACGGCACCGATCCCACCCAGCCCAACGACGACAAAAAAGACAGCGATAGCGACGGGTTGGCCGACTGGCAAGAGCTCAACGTCTACCTGACCAACCGCTTTGTCAAAGACAGCGACGAGGACGGCCTGGCCGACGGCGAAGAGGTCAGCGAGTTCAAGACCCTGCCCAACAAGGCTGACACTGACCAAGATGGGCTGAGCGACGGCCAAGAAGTCAACCTTTACCTGACCGATCCGCTGGTTTTTGACAGTGACGGCGATGCCTTGAGCGACGGCGCCGAGGTCAAGGTCCACAGCACTGACCCGCTGCTGGTCGACACAGACTGGGACACCTTGAGCGACGGCGCCGAGGTCCAGGCCTACGGCACAAGCCCCCTGTTGGCCGACACCGATGGCGGCGGACTGTACGACCCGGTGGAGATCGCCGACGGCAGCAATCCCAAGCTGGCCAGCGACGACGCCGGCAAGGATCCCGATGGCGACGGACTGTCGACCAACTACGAGCAAAAGTTCAGCAACAGCAAGCCCAATGACAAGGACAGCGACGGCGACGGTCTGGACGATGGCCAAGAGGCTCTGCCGCTGCTGGATCACCTCAAGACCAAGCCTGGCGATGCCGACAGCGACGAGGACGGCCTGCTGGACGGCAAAGAGGGCGGCATCAGCAAAGACGGCAGCGCCGCCAAGGTCACCGGGGGCACAAGCCCGCTGTTGCTGGACACCGACGGCGACGGCCTGGGCGACGGCCTGGAGATTGGGCTGGTGACGCCTCAAGTTTCTGCCAAGCAGCCAGGCGCCACGGCCCTGCCTTTTGCCGGCGACGGCGACTCGGCGAGCAAGACCGACCCGCTGCAGAAAGACGGCGACTCCGACGGCCTGGCCGACGGCGAGGAAGACGCCAACCACGACGGCGCATGGAACCCGCAGCTGGGCGAGACCGATCCAGGCAAGAAGGACACCGACGGCGACGGCATGGACGACGGCTGGGAGGTGCAGTACAGCGGCAAGACCGGCGAAGGCCTGCCGTTGCTGCCCTTGAACCCCGCCGATGCCGCCTACGACAACGACGGCGATGGCCTGACCAACCTGGCGGAATACAACGTGACCAAGCCGGGAGAGGACGGCAAGGACGTGCCCAACCGCACCAACCCGCGCGCCAAGGACAGCGACAGCGACGGCCTCATTGACAAGCTGGAGGTGCTTGGCAAGTTCGGTGGCCCCTTTGTCAACCACCAGGGCACCGATCCCAACACCGGCGACACCGATGGCGACGGCTTGAAAGACGGCCAGGAAGACAAGAACAAGAACGGCCTGTATGAGGTAGGAGAGAGCAATCCAAAAAAGTCCGACAGCGACGGCGACAACCTGGCCGACGGCAGCGAAGACGCCAACCTCAACGGCGTGTGGGACAAGGCCAAGGGCGAGACCGACCCGACGGCCGGGGACTCAGACCTGGACGGGCTGTCTGACGGCCTGGAGGTGAACTTTTTTGGCACCAACCCGCTGGTCATTGACACCGACGGCGATGGCCTGCCCGATGGCCTGGAGCTTGGCAAAAAGAACGACGCAGACGCCAAGACCACGACCAACCCCAAGAGTGGCGACACCGATGGCGATGGGCTGAGCGACTCGTCCGAAGACCTGAACAAGAATGGCAAGGTCGACAGCGGCGAAGTCAACCCGAACCTGGCCGACAGCGACGGCGATGGCCTGGGCGACGGGCTGGAAGTGGGCAAGGCGGGCGACCAGGACCCCAAGACCCAGACCGACCCGCTGGCCAAAGACAGCGACAGCGACGGGCTGTTTGACGCCGGCGAAGACAAGAACAAGAACGGCAAGGTCGACGCGGGCGAGACCAACCCGCTGCAGGCCGATACCGACAAGGGCGGCACCGCCGATGGCCAGGAGATCGGCGAAGGCACCGATCCGCTCAACCCAGCGGACGACGTGTCTGGCGATTTCGATGGCGATGGCCTCAAGAACGTGGTCGAAGCCAAGATCGGCACCAACCCCCAAAAGCCCGACAGCGACGGCGATGGCATTGGCGATGGCCACGAGGCACCGGGCGGGGTGCTGGTAGACAGCGACGGCGATGGGCAGGCCGATGTGTTTGACTTGGACAGCGACGGCGACGGCTGGCTTGACGCGGCTGAGGCCGGCGACAGCCAGTGGCAGACCCCGCCCGCCGATAGCGATGGCGACGGCACCGCCGATTTCCGCGCGACGGACAGCGATGGCGACGGCCTGAGCGACGCGCAGGAGAAGACCTTTGGCACCAAGCGGACCGCCCAGGACAGCGACAGCGATGGCCTCAAAGACGGCCCGGAGGTCAAGCTGGGCGCCGACCCGCTGGACCGCGACAGCGACGACGACGGCTTGCTGGACGGCCAGGAGCCCCTTTCAGACGGCGACGGCGATGGCCTGGCGGGCCCCATTGACGCTGACCGCGACAACGATGGACTGTGGGATGGCTTGGAAAGCAGCACCATGCCTGGCCAATTGGACGGAGACACCCTGCTTGCGGCCCGGGCGTATCGGGTCGACGCCGATCCCACCACCAAGACCAACCCCGACAACAGCGACAGCGACGGCGACGGCCTGCGCGACGGCGCTGAAGACTGGAACCACGATGGCGCTCAACAGGTTGCCAAAGCCCCGGGGCAGGCGTTTGAGAGCGATCCCCTCAATCCCAACTCACCGCTGGACAAGAGCCTGCTGCTGGACGGCGACGGCGACGGCCTGCCCGACTGGGAAGAGGACGAGCTGGGCACGCGCAAGGACGACCCGGACAGCGACGATGACGGGGTCTACGACGGCGCCGAGTGGAACCTGAGCCTGGACCCGGATGGCGACGGCGCGCCGTGCGCCAGCGATGCCGACAGCGACAACGACGGGCTGCCCGACGGGCTGGAGCGCGGCATCGGCGCCGCTGCCAAGGCCACCTGGCTGCTGGCAGGCAACTTCCGCGCCGACCTGGACACCGCCACCGCGACCCAGCCGCTCAGGGCCGACAGCGACGGCGACGGCGTGCGCGACGGCTTGGAAGACAGCAATGCCAATGGCAGAGTCGACCCGGCGGAGAGCGATCCGCGCGATCCGGCAGCAGCGACCGCCGGCCTGGACAGCGACGGCGACGGCCTGGCCGACAGCGAAGAGCAGCGCTGCGGCACCTCCAGCCAGGACCGCGACAGTGACGACGATGGTGTAGCCGACGGCGCCGAAGCCAACGCCTGCTGCGATTTTGACCTGGACGGCCTGGTGGGCGCCCTGGACCCTGACAGCGATGACGACGGCGTGCTGGACGGCACCGAAGCCGGCGCCACCAAGCCCATTGCAGCCGTCCCACCGCTTGCGGGCACCGATGAGGCGCGCGGGCGCTGGATCGCCGATGTGGCCCCGCTTTCGCGGACGCTGCCGCTGCGCAAAGACAGCGACGGCGACCACCACAGCGACGGCAACGAGGACTACAATCGCAATGGTGCCGTAGACTTGGCAGAGGGAGACCCCGGCGATGCCGACAAAGCGCCAGCCAGCCCCGACAGCGACGGCGACGGCCTGTGCGACGCGCTGGAGCTGAGCCTGGAGCTGCCCCCAAGCGACGGCGATGCCGACGACGACGGCGTGCCCGATGGCGCCGAAGCCAATTTCGCCTGCGACAGCGACGGCGATGGCCAGATAGACGCCCGCGACGAGGACAGCGACGGCGACGGCCTGTTTGACGGCACCGAAATTGGCCTGACCAACGAGACGTTGCCATTGCCTGCGGCCACGGCCAAGAGCTCCTCTGTGTTTGTGGCCGACCTGGATCCTTCGACCCGCACGCTGCCGCGGCGCGCCGACAGCGACGGCGGAGGCCTGCCAGACGGCCAGGAAGACTTCAGCCACGACGGCATGGTGAGCAGCGGCGAGACCGACCCACAGCAGGCTCAGGACGACGTGGCCAACGACGGCGATTTTGACGGCGACACCCTGGCCAACGAGCTGGAGGTGCAGCTGGGCACCGACCCTCTGGACAAAGACACGGATCACGACGGGTTGTGGGATGCCACCGAGATTCGCGACCCGCAGCAGCCCATGGACACCGATGGCGACGGCGTCATCGACGCGCTCGACAAGGACTCGGACAACGACCTGCTGCCCGACGCGGTGGAGAGCGGCGTAGACCCCGGCAATGGGCAGATGCCGCAAAAACCGCTGAACTCTGATGGTGATGAGTGGGAGGACTACCGCGACCTGGACAGCGACGGCGACCGCTTGCCAGACGGCGACGAGATCCTGCGCTACGCCACCAACCCGCGCAGCGCAGATACCGACGGCGGCGGGTTGAACGACGGCATTGAGGTGCTACAAACCCAGACCAATCCACTGAATTCCGCTGACGATGCCCAAGTGTTGGAGCACGGCGCGGTGCTGCGCGGCAGCTCGCCCCTGACCGCTTGCCAGGCCCAGCCCAGCGGCGGCACAAGCAGCTGGAGCGGACTGCTGGCGCTGCTGGCGGCGGCGCTGGCCATTGGCTGGCGGCGCAGGCGGTCGGCGCTGCCGGGCCGCTGCGCGGCGCTGGGCCTTGCCCTGCTGCTGGCGTGCGCCTACCCGTTGACCGGCCGGGCGGCCCTGCCCGACACGACCGGTCTGCGGCCAACGACCGATGGCCTGGGCATGCTGGGCACCGAAGCAGCCCGCGAACTGCCGGAGTTTGGACTGTCTTTTGCGACCCAGCTGCACTACGCCTACCGACCGCTGGTGGTGGGCGATGAGCTGCACGTGGTGCGGCCGCTGGTCCAGGATCGCCTGCAAGGCGATCTGCTAGTGAGTATGCGGGTCGTCGACCACTTGACCTTGGCGGTGGCGCTGCCGACCAGCCTGTACCAGCACGCCGAGCGGCCCAGCCTGCACGGCGACAACTCCGGCAAGCTGCCAAGCGAGCCGCTGATCGGCGACGTGACGTTGGCCGCCAAGTACGTCTTTGCCCCAGAAAAACCGCAGGCCTGGGGCGCTGCAGCGCTGCTGACGGCCACGGTGCCGACCGGCAACCCGGACCAGTACTTTGGCCGGCCGGGCCTGACGGTCGCGCCGGGGATGGCCCTTTCGCGCCAAGCAGGGCCGTGGCGGGTGGCGGCCAATGCCGCAGTGCGTTTTCAGCGCACCTCGACGAGCTTTAACGTCGAAGATGGCCCAGCCCTGCGCTGGAGCGTGGCCGGCAGCCTGAGCCCCGCGGCCGCAGCCACCAGCTGGAAGAGCCCCTGGGATGCCAAGAACCCTTGGCTGGAAGCAAGCTTGACCCATGAGACCCCCGTGCTGGCGCCCTTTGCCCACCGCCACAATGAGAGGCTGGAGGGCGCGCTGGCCCTGACCTGGCCGCTGGGCGAAGGGCTGTATGCCCAGCTGGGGTCGACCGTGGGGCTGTGGTCCGGCTTTGGCGTGCCGGCGGCGCGGCCGTTCTTGGTCATCCGCTACACCGAGCACCCCTGACGCTTCTGGTCGCTGGGCGGGCCCCCCTTTTCGACGATCCGCAGGACTGCAATGAACACCCCTGGTTTAGATGGCGACGCCGCGTTGCTGCTAGAGTTCACCGCCCTGCCGCAGTACGCCTGGGTGTTGGGAGCGGCGCGGGTGCCCCTGCTGCCGCTGCTGCGGGTGCAGGCGGGCAACCAGGCCCTGCCGCCAAGCCAGGTGGTGCTGACCGTAGAGCCGGCGCTCGGTCCGTCGGCCGCGCTGGCGGTGCCGGCGCTGGGCCCCGGCGAGAGCTTTGAGGTCGCGCCCGCGCCGCTGCAGCTGCCGACGGAAGCCTTGAGAATCCTCAACACTCCTCAACAGCTACAGGCCGTGGCGCGCTGGATCGGCCCCAGCGGCCAATGGGCAGAGAGCCGCCAGCCGCTGCTGCTGCTGCCGCACCATCACTGGCCGGGCTTGCAGACGCCCCCGGCGGCGCTGGCGACTCTGGTGCAGCCAGAACACCCGGCACTGGCCATGTGGCTGCGCGACGCCGCCCGGCACCTGACCGGCCCGGGACACCACCAGAGCTTTACCGGTTACACGCAGCGCTCGCGGGCGGCGGTGGGCGCGCAGATCGCCGCCTTGTGGGCAGAGCTGGCCCTGTTGCGCCTAGAGCGCCAGCCGCAGACCCAGGCCAATCTATGGCTCGGACAGCCTTTTTGCACCGCCGACCAGGTGCTGGCACAGGGCGGCGGCTCAGCGCTGGACCTGGCGCTGCTGTTGGCCGCCGCGCTGGAGAGGGCCGGGCTGCGCCCGCTGCTGGTGTTGGGTCAGCGCGGGGTGGTTGCGGCGGTGTGGTGCGACGAGGATCGCTTTCCAGAAGGCGAAATCGAGGACGCCGCCCGGCTGCGCAACCAGGTGGCGCTGGGCCAGGTGCTGCTGCTCGACGCCGCAGAGGCTGGGCGAGGCACCGCGGTGGAGGCCACCCATCTGGCCAGCCTGCCCCACCTGGACGATGGCCAGTTTGAGCTGGCGCTGGACATTCGGGTGTTGCGCGATGCTGCCTATCGGCCCCTGCCCTTGCAGCCGCTCATCCCCCGCCAACCTGGGCCGGACACGGGCCATCTGGGCGGCTGGCCGCGGGCGGATCTGCTAGAGAAATTGCAGCACAGCCTGACCTTGCCCGAGCTGCCGCCGCTGCCCCAGGCGCCGCCGCCCACCCGCTGGCAGCGCTGGAAGGACCGGCTGGTCGACCTGACCCTGCGCAACAAGATGCTGAGCTTCAAGCCGATCTCGCGCTCCTCTCTGCCGCTGCAAGTGCCTGACCTTGGCGCCTTTGAAGACCTGCTGGCCGGCGACCAGGTTTTTGAGCTGCTGGCGGCGCCGCCGCGGCTGCCGGGCGATGCTGCTGCCGGCGCAGTGGTGGTGCGCGGTCCCGATGACCCCGAATGGCTGGCCCAGTCTGCGGATCTACGCAGTGGCCAGCTGCACACCGCCCTTCCCGCCGCCGAGCTGCTGGAGAGGGCCCGCGAGCTGGAGCTGCAGGCTCGCCGCGACCTGGAAGAAAGCGGCGCGGCCAGCCTGTATGCGGCCGTGGGGCTGCTGCGCTGGACCGAAACGGCGACGGCAGACCAGTTTCACCTGGCGCCGCTGCTGCTGTGGCCGGTGACCCTGGAAGTCGACCGGCGCCGGGCCCGCGTTCGCCTGCGCCGACTGGCCGAGGATCCCAGCCCCAATGCCGCGCTGATAGAGAAGATGCGCAGGGATTTTGCGATTGATCTGTCGCCGCTGCTGACCCTGGAGCAGGGCGACGCCGGCCTGGACGTGGCCCAAGCGCTGGCGGTGGTGCGCCAGGCCGTGGCCCACCAGCCGCGCTGGGAGGTGCTGGACCAAGCCCACCTGGGGACGTTCAGCTTCAGCCGCTTTGCCCTGTGGCGCGACCTGGAGGACAACGCCGACCTCTTGTTGGAGAACCCGGCGGTGCGCCTGCTGGCCGACGGCCACCCGCAATTCCTGCAGCAAAACGGCCGGGGGCCATCGCCTCACGAGCTGGACGACGCCACCACGCCCTTTGACCTGCCAGGGGTCGTGGACGCCGACTCGACCCAGCAGGCCGCCGTGGCCGCCGTGCTGGCGGGCCGCTCTTTTGTGCTGCACGGTCCGCCCGGCACCGGCAAGTCGCAGACCATCACCAACCTGATCGCCGCCTGCCTCGCCCGCGGCAAGACCGTGTTGTTTGTGGCGGAGAAGATGGCCGCTCTGGAAGTCGTCCAGCGGCGCCTGGAGGCGACCGGCCTTGGGCCGTGGTGCTTGGAGCTGCACAGCCACAAAGCCAACAAGAAAGCGGTGCTGACCTCCTTTGGCCGCGCTTTGGACAGCACCCGCCAAGCCGAAGTGCCGCTGTGGCAACGCGACGGTGACACCACGGTGCGTCTGCGCGGCGAGCTCAACGCCTACGCACGGGCGCTGCACCAGAAGCGACCGCTGGGCCGATCGGTGTGGCAGGCCGCCGAGCGCCTGCAGCAGCTGCAGGGGAGCGCAGATCTCGCTTGGCGGCCCGAGGCCCCCAGCCAGTGGACAGAGGAAAAATGGCAGAAAGCGGAGGAGCTGCTTGAGCAGCTGGCCCTTAGGGTCAGCCGCCTGGGCGCCGTGCACCAGCACCCGCTCAGCGACTTGCAGGCTGGCCTTGCCGATCCCCAGGCCCACGTCAAGCTGGCCGAGCTGCTGGGCCACGCCGACCAGGCGGCCCAAGGGCTGCAGGCTGCCCAGCAGGGGCTCATCGACCTGCTGCAGTGCCTGCCTCCCGCCGACGAGGCCAGCTGGCGGGCTCTGCAGACCTGGGCCGAGACCGTTGCCCATGCGGACCTGCCAAGCGCAATCTGGCAGACCGACTGGCCCTTGCAGGCACAGCAGCTGACCCAGCACGCCGCCGCTTGGCACAGCGCCCGCGGTCACCGACAAAAACTAGCCCTGCGCTATGACAATTTGCTGTACCGCTTGGACGTGGGCGGGCTGCTGCTGCGGGTGCGGCGCTGGCAGCACAGCCCCGGGTGGTGGGCGTGGCTGATGCTTTGGCCGGTCCGGCGGACCCTGGCCAGCGTGGCGCTGACCCCGCTTGGCGAGCGCACGGCCCTGGCCCAGGACCTGCAGCTGGCGGCCGAGCTGAGCGACGCTGAGCCGCCGCTGCACAGCCATCGCCAGCAGGCCCTGGCGCTGGTCGCGCCACTGGCCATTCCAGAAGACGACGCGCCGACGGCCGTGGCCGCCCTGCTGCAGCAAGCCGAGCGGCTGCTGGCCTGCACCCAAGAGGTGGCTGCCGCGGCGCCGCAGCTGGCCCAGCAGCTACGCCATGCGGGCCGGCAGGGGCAGTGGCAGGACCTGGCAGCTGCCCTGCGGCAGACCCAGGCCAAAGTTGCGCAAAGTCTATACAAATGGCAGCACAGCTATGGCCAGCTGGCGGCGGTCCTCGGCTGGCAGGCAGGCACTGCGCCGGCGCAGGTGCAGCCGTGGATCGAGAGGCTGCAGCGCTGGCAAGGGGCAAGCGCCGCGCTGCGCCCGTGGCTGGCCTGGCAGGGCGACGCCCAGCGGGCGCGGCTGGCGGGGCTCGGCGGGGTGGTAGAGGCGCTTCAGTCGGGCCCAGTGGCGCCAGGCGAATTGGCTGCAGCTGCAGAAAAGTCCTTCTTGGCCCATTGGTTCAACGAGACGGTCGCCAGCGAACCAGCGCTGGACACCTTTGAGGTCGCCAGCCAGCAGCGGCGGCTCGAGCGGTTTGCCGCCGTCGACCAGGCGATGATGGAGCACACGCGCCTGTGGCTGCAGGGTCTGCTGGCTGACCGGGTGCCCAAGGCCGATGATCTCCAGCCAAGCTTGCCGAATCGGGAAATGGCCCTGATCCAGCGCGAGCGGGCCAAGAAGATGCGCCACTTGCCGATCCGCCGCCTGCTAGAGAGCCTGCCGACGCTGGTGCCGCGCTTGAAGCCGTGCCTGCTGATGAGCCCCCTGTCGGTAGCGCAATTCCTCAGGCCTGACCAGCGTTTTGATGTAGTGGTCTTTGACGAAGCCTCGCAGATCGGCACCCACGACGCCATTGGCGCCATCGGCCGCGGACGCCAAGTAGTGGTGGTGGGCGATACTCGGCAGATGCCGCCGACAGCGTTCTTTCAGCGCCAGTCAACCGGCGACGAGCAAGAGCCCAGCGCGGAAGACGACGTGGCGGAATTGGAGAGCGTCTTGGACGAAGCGATTGCGGCCCAGTGGCCGCAGCAGTGGCTGAGCTGGCACTACCGCAGCCGCCACCCCTCGCTCATTGCCTTCTCAAACCAGCACTTCTATGACCAGCGCCTGATGATCTTTGCGGCAGCGGCCGATCTGCACCCGGACCTGGGGGTGCGCTGGCGGCACGTCGCAGACGGCGTCTATCAGGCCAAGTCTAGCGGGCGGCTGGCCCGCACCAACCCCAAGGAGGCCCAGGCGCTGGTCGACTACCTGCTGCAGGCGCTGCGGCGCCACCCGCCGGGGACCCGCACTTTTGGCGTAGTCTCCTTCAGCCTGCCTCAGCAGAGCCTGGTCCAAAAGCTTTTGGACGACGCCCGTGTCCAGGCGCCGGAGCTCGACGGCCACTTTGCCGGCCCAGAGGCGGTGTTCGTCAAGAACCTGGAGAATGTGCAGGGCGACGAGCGCGACGAAATCCTGTTTTCCATTGGCTACGCCAAGGACGCCGACGGAAAATTGCGGATGCATTTTGGGCCTTTGTCAAACACCGGCGGCGAGCGGCGGCTGAACGTGGCGATCACCCGGGCCCGCCAGAGCCTGCTGGTGTTCTCTGCGCTGTGCTGGCAGGACATTGAGCTCGGGCGCACCCAGGCCCGCGGCGCCCTGCTGCTGCGAGAATTCCTGCGATACGCCCAAGCGGGCGGCCAAGCCCAAGCCCAAAGCGGGCCCGCCAGCGCGGATTTGGTGGCAGCTGAGGTCGCCGAGGCCCTGGCCCACGCGGGCTACACCGTGCAACCGCAATTGGGCGCGGGCCAGTGGCGCATCGATCTGGCCGTCCGCGACCCGGCGGCGCCGCAGCGCTTCCGCTTGGCGGTGCTGCTGGACGGGCCCTCCTATGGCCAAGCGGCGACGGCCCGCGACCGCGACCGCTTGCGCCCCCAGGTCCTGGCGTCGCTTGGCTGGAAGGTCCACCGCTTGTGGTCCACTGCTTGGCGCAGCGACCGCCAGGCTGAGCTGGCGCGACTGCTGGCAGCCTGCGCCCAGGACGGCAATTAACTAGCTATTGCAGGTAATTGGCACAAAGCTGCGGCCACCGGCTGGACCACTGCTGGCACGGCTGTGTATGCTGCCCGCCGCCCCAACCGGCCAAGGTCCACACAGCATGCACCAACCAACCATGAGAGCGATGCGCACAGCCAGCCGATGGGCGGCGGCGGTGGCCCTGAGCCTGCTGCCCACCACCCTGGTTGGCCAAGCGGCCCAAGCGGCCGAGGCGGCCCCAAAAATTCCCCACCAGCGCTATGTGCTGCCCAGCGGCATGGAGGTCCTGCTCATTGAGGATCGCTCAACGCCGCTGGTGGCGGTGGACGTGTGGTACCACGTTGGCTCGGGAGACGAGGTCCCCGGCCGGTCGGGCTTTGCCCACCTGTTTGAGCACATGATGTTCCAGGGCGCCAAGCACATCGGCGAAGACGTGCACTTTGACATTCTCAAGAAAGCCGGGGCGTCGCAGATCAACGGCACGACCAACACCGACCGCACCAACTACTTTGAGCAGGTGCCAAGCCACCACTTGGAAACGGCGCTGTGGCTAGAGAGCGACCGGATGGGCTGGCTGCTGGACCTGCTCAACCAGAAATCTTTGGACAATCAGCGCGAGGTCGTGCGCAATGAGCGGCGCCAGCGCTATGACAACGTGCCCTATGGCCTGGAGCGGTTTGCCGTCTGGCGGGCGCTGTACCCAGAAGGCCATCCCTACCGCCACCTGACCATTGGCTTGCACCAGGACCTGGAGCGGGCCAGTGTCGGCGATGTCCGCCAGTTCTTTCAGAAGTGGTACACACCCAGCAACGCAACCCTCTGCCTGGCCGGCGACTTTGACTCGGCCGAGGGCAAGAAGCTGGTAGACAAGTGGTTTGGCGCCTTCCCGGCCGCGCCCAAGCCCCAGCGGCGGACCGTTGCCGCACCGGTGCTCAAAGCGCCGGTCAGCGAATTGCTCAGCGACCCGCTGGCCAAGCTAGAGCGCGTCCACTGGGCGTGGCACAGCCCGGCGTCCTACCAAGCCGGCGATGCAGAGCTGGATCTGCTGGCCCATGCCCTGGGCAATGGCGGCACGGGCAGGCTGTACAAGCGCTTGGTCCACCAGCTGCAGCTGGCGCAGTCGGTGGCCGTCTACCAGCAAAGTGCGCAGCTGAGCTCGACTTTTCATGTAGTCGTGGACCTGCGCCCCGGCGCCGACCGCGCCCAGGTGCTGGCCGTGCTGACCGAAGAGCTGGACCGGGTGGCCAAGGAGCCCGTGGGCGCCAAGGAGCTGGCTCGGGCAGTTCTGGAGGTAGAGAGCGGCTTTGTCTGGGGGCTGGAGAGCTTGCTGTCGCGCTGCGAGGTGCTGCTGGGCTATGGCCACTACCTGGGAAAGACCGACGCCATTGAGCAGGACCTGCAGCGCTACCGCGGTGCGACGGCCGAGTCGGTGCGGGCGGTGGTGCAACAGTTTCTGCGCCCGGATCGGCGGGTAGAAGTCATCTCTGTGCCCGGCGGCGCGCCCGCTGCCGGCACCGCCAAGCCCGCCGGAGGTGCCAAGTGAAGCCCACTGCGACCTGGACCGCTGCCGCGGCCTGGCTGACCTTGGCCGCCGCGCCCACCGCATGGGCGGCACCGCCAGCGGCACAGCCCGCCGCGCCAATCCCCGCTGCAGCACAGCCCGCCGCCGCCGAGGCAGAGCCGCCAGCTCTGCAATTTCCCGAGGCCGAGTTTCGGTCCAAGGCGCCCGCCGCCGGTGCGCCTCGCCCCGTGGCCACACCCAAGGCCGAGCGCTGGAAGCTGGCCAACGGCCTGGAAGTGCTGCTGGTTGAACGCCATGAACTGCCCGTGGTCACGCTGGAATTGGTCGTCGAAGGCGGCAGTGCCTGGGACCCGGCGGGCAAAGAGGGCCTGGCGTCGGTCTGCATGGCCCTGCAGGGCGAAGGCACCCAAGCCCTAGACAAGCTGCAGCTGGCCGAGGCCCTGGGCGACCTGGGAAGCTCGATTGCCACCTGGGCCAGCGTGGACCAGCAGGGTCTGCAGGCCGCCACGCTCAAGCGCAACCTTCTGCCAACGCTGGACTTGTTTGCCGACACTGTGCTCAAGCCAGGTCTGCGCCAAGAGGAATTGGCGCGGCTGGTGGCGCGGCGCCAAGCAGCGCTGCAGGCCAGCAAGGGCAATCCGACCAGCGTGGCCGCCCGGGTCGGCGCGGCAGTGGCTTTTGGCCCAGGCCATGGCTGGGGGCGGCTGGTGCAAGCGCAGTCTTTGGCAGCGCTGACGGTCGCGGACTGCCAAGGCCACGCCGCAAGCCTGTCTCCCAGCAACGCCAAGTTGTTTGTGGTGGGCGACATGACGCGCGCCGAAGTCGATGCCGAACTGGGCAAGCGCCTGCAGCCGTGGACGACCAAGGCCAGCAAGCGAGCGGCGGTCGGTCCGGCCAAACCCATGGAAGGAAAGCTATTCTTTGTCGATCAGCCCGGCGCAGAGCAGTCGGTCATCGCAGTCATGCACCACGGACCGCTGCGCAAGGCCAAAGACTACGAGCCCACCGCGCTGATGATGGCGATCCTGGGCGGCGGCTTCTCTAGCCGAATCAACATGAACCTGCGCGAGAAGCACGGCTGGGCCTATGGCGCCGGCGGCGGCTACGGCTATCGCCCCGATGGCAGCCTGCTGAACCTTCAGGCCAGCGTGCGCGCCGATGCGACCGGGCCGGCAATTGCAGAAGTTTTTGCTGAAATGAATGGAATTCGCGACAAGCCCGTCACCGCGGAGGAACTGGAGCGCGAGCGCCAAGGGGCCATCCTCTCTCTGCCGGCGCGCTGGGCCAGCGGTCGGTCCATCGCCAACACGTTCCAGACCCTGCTCTACTTTGGGCTGCCCTTGGACTGGTACAGCGGCTTTGTGGCGCGCGCGCAAGCGGTGACGGCCCAGGCCATCCAGAAGGCCGGTCAGGCCCATGTGCGGCCGGCGGAAGCCATGGTGCTGGTGGTCGGCGACGCGGCCAAGGTCCAGGCCCAGCTGGACGCGCTGCTGGCCGAGGGGCCCCTCAAGGGCAGCAAGCTGGTGCGCATCGACTCCGATGGCCGCGTGCAAGCGCCCACCGCCCAATAGAACCTTATGAACCCAAACGATATCCACTGGCCAGAGCAGGCCGTACAGATCCGCACCAGTCGCGCCAGTGGCGCCGGCGGCCAGCACGTCAACAAGACCGACTCCAAGGTCGACGTGCTGCTGGACCTGACCCAGGTGCAGGACATTCCGGCCCATGTGCTAGAGAAGTTTGGCGGCCAGCTGCGCGCCATCAGCCAGCGGCACCGCAGCCAGCCGCAGAACCTGCGCGACGCCCTGGAGCGCCTGCGCCAGCGCCTGGCCGACGCCTGGGACCTGCCCGAAGAGAGGGTGGCCACCAAGGTGCCCAAGGCCCAAAAGCGCAGGCGACTGGCGGACAAACGCATCGTCAGCGACAAGAAGCGCGAGCGCCGCGGCGCAGCCCCAGAGTAGCAGCGCCACGCCGCGGCCTGCGGACAAATCCAATCCCTGACTGGACTATCTCGGCGTGGCGACGGGCTGCTATCGGCTGCACTCAGCAGCGCCAAACCGCCGCAGCGACCCGGCCGCAAAGGTCCACTCTGGGGTTTCCATCCCGCCATCGGCGCGCGCGGCAAACCAAGCGCCGTGCTGAGGATGCTGGGTGTTTTTGAGCACGTGGATGTCCTGCGCCGGCATGTAGCTCTGCCCCAGCAGCAGCCAGCGCTGACCTGCCGCATCCTGGGCCACATCAACAACCAACACCGCGTGACCAAAGGGCAATCCCCCGCCCGCACCGACGATGTACACGTCGCCCGGCTCGGCCTTGGCGGGCTCGCTCACCGGCACCATCTGCTTGCGCAGCGACCCGGTGTTGGCCCAGGTGAACACGCTGTCTAGCCAGCGCCGAAATGCCGGGTAGGCCCCGCCGCGGAAAGTCAGCCTCTTGCCCGCGGCGCTGACAAAGCAGGCCCGCTGCGACCGCGCGTGGGACCACAGGAATTCACCGCGCAGGCGCATCACTGCATCGGCGCACTGTTGCAGGTCGCGGCTGCCGGTGTCGATGTCCAGCACCGCGGCGTGGACGCTCTGGTTGCCCTTGGTCTGCCCATTGAACAGCAGCACCGGGCTCCCGGGCGGACGCAGCGGCAACTGCCTAAGAAAATGGCCAAAGCTATCTGCCCCTACCGCCACGCGCTGCGCCCCTTGCGGAGGCTCGAAGCGGGTCACCACCGACCCCTGGCTGCCCTTGACCGCCCACGCGGGCGCGGCTTGGACAGGTAGGGCGCAGGCCATGGCCAGGCCGGCCGCGAGCACAAAAAGCGATGTCGGGGTCCGCAGTGTCGTCATGACTGCAGAATAGCGCTGGCCGGGCGCCGCGCCAAGCTGCCGTCGGGCCAAAGGCTTCAGAATCCGCAGCGTGAATTCTGCCGGATCGCCGAATGGGCCAAGGGCTCTGGCGCGCTTGACACCCCTGGAGCCCAAGCCCCATGCTGAAGAGCCCTGGCCCGCTCAACGCTTTTGGCCGAGCGACCGCGCCGCGCAGGGGTTCCCTCTTCCGCGTCTGCGACGGCGCAATACGGTTCAGCTGGATGCGCTTTCCGCTACACGTCAAGGTGATGATTAGCTATTTGGTGGTGGTGGGCTTAATCGCCGTCCCAACCTATGTCTATCTGCGCACCAATGTCCCGGAAGAGCTGCAGAGCTTTGTGGAGCAGGACCTGGAGAGGCAAGCCCGGACGCTGGCTCAGGGATTGGCCCTGGTGGCCCCCGCTCAGCTGGCAGACGCCACAGAGAGGCTGGTGCGAAGCGTGCCGCAGCGGGTCACGGTGGTCGCGTCCGATGGCCGGGTGCTGGGCGACTCGGTGGCGCTGCGGCCTTCGGCGCAGGTGGGGGCCAGTGGCGCCCCTGCGGCTACCCTAGAGAACCACGGAAATCGCCCTGAAATTCAAGAGGCGCTGTTGCAGGGCCGCGGCGTCGCTCACCGCGACAGCGTCACCACCGGCCAGCCAACGCTGTATGTGGCGGTGCGCTTTCCCGCCAAGGGCACGGCCAACGGGGTGGTGCGACTGGCCATGCCCACGCGCATGCTCCACCATGCCTCCGCCGATTTCCTGGAATTCTTTAAGGCGGCCGGGGCCTTGGCCCTCAGCGGGGCGGTGCTGTTGAGCCTGCTGGCGGCGGTGGTGGTGTCGCGGCCGCTGCGGCGGATGGCAGAGGCGGCCGGGGCCTTCGCCGCAGGGGACTTTGGCCATGCGGTGGTAGTCGGTGGCAAAGACGAGATTGGCGATGCCGCGCGCGCCCTGGCCGACTTGGCCGCTGAGCTGCGCAGCCGGCTGGTGCAGGCCGGCGCCGATCGGATGACGCTGCGGGCGGTGATGGACAACCTGCCTTGCGGCGTGCTGATTTTTGACGACAGCAACCAGCTGCACGCCATCAACAGCCGCGCGCGGCAGATGCTTGATCTGGCCAGCGTCCAAGATGAGGGCCAGCGCGCCCACCAGCTGCTAGAGCCCGCCACCCATGCCGCGACCATCGCGCGGGTGCTGGCCAGCGGCGCCAGCGAGTCCATGTCGCTGCGGGTGCCGTGGCTGCCGCTGCCGCTGCTGGGCACTTGGCTGACGGTGGCGGCGCCGTCGGGTGCATCGACGATTGCCCTGATTCTGCAGAGCATGCCCGGTGCCGAAGTCGAGAAGGCCCCGCGGCTTGGGCCCGATGCCGCCTGGACCGACCGGGCCCAAGCCCTGCGCGTTGTGGCCGCCGCCAAGCTGTGCGACCAAGCGGTAAGCGACCTGGCCGAGCTGCTGGCCCACAGCCATGGCCAGATCCTGTTTGACCTGAGCGACGGCGAAGCTGGGGTGGTCGACGTGGGCGGCAAGGTGCGCCGCGCCGTGACCCTGTGGCTGCAGGAGGCCCTGGCCCACAGCGCCGGAACGCAGCTGCGGGTACGCGGGCAGTGGTCGCCGACCCGGCTGCGGCTGGTGGTATGGACCCAGGGCGAGGCTTGGCAGCCGCGCGGGGTGGCCGAGCTGCTGAGCAGTGTAGGCGGCAGCGCCGGCACCGAGCGCCAGGGCGGCGTTACCCAGAACTGGATTGAGCTGGCGCGCGCATGAAGCCTTTGAGCGTCCTTGTCAAAGCGGCCTATGGGGCGCCGGGCGTCGCTGCCGAGTCGGGCGGAGAGTCTGGCGAGTCTGGCGTCGAAGTGCCCGCCGCCGAGGGGCGCGACCTGGGAAGCTCCGCCGCTGACGACATCCGCCTTGAGACGGCCATCCACGACCCCCAGCAACTAGAAATTCGCCTTTCCTATCCCCTGCTAGGTGGCGAAGACGCCGAAGAGCGCCGCTACCAGGTCGATGCCTGGCTGTTTGTGCCGCCCAACGTCGGTGTCCATGCGGGCAACTACAGCAAAGACCAGTTCTATGGCGACGTGACCGCCCTGGTGCGGCTGGATGTGACGCCACAGCCCCTGGACGCCCTGTCGCGCCCGGACCTGCCCGGATCGCCCCTGCACGGCCTGGCGCAGCTGCTGGCGCGGGTCCGGTCAGCGCCGCGGCCGCCTGCCTCGCGGCCGGTGCTGGTGCTGGTCAAGCTTTATGCCTACTTGTACGTAGAAGGCCTGGCCCGCGAGTGCCGGCAGATGAGGGCGCTGGTCGAGCAAGAGGTCCTGAGCAGCCAGGAACGCTGCGACCTGGAGACGCAGCTGGCGGCGACGCTGAGCCGCTTGCACCAGGGCCTGTGGGCCTTTCGCAGCATGCGCGCCGCCTATTGGCCCTATGAAATGCTGCTGCACCGCGGCTTGGCGGAGGCCCTGCGGACCGCCGACGAGTACATGAGCCTGAGCACAGAGATGCAGCTGGCCCAGCTTGGCCTGCTGTTTGCCCAAACTCCCGCCCTGATCGACGGAGCGGCCCTTGGCATGCGCCTGAGTCTGCAGGTGGCAAGTCTGGCCGGCAGCGAAGCGGCATATCGGCAGAACTACGGCTACTTGAGCATGACTCCGGCCTCGGCGTCGTGGAATGAGTACGCGGCCTACCGGATCTCTTCGCTCAAGAAATCGATTCACCAAGCGCTTTACCTGGATATGCGCACAGCCCGCGGCGACACCTTCTTGCGCAACGCCACGGCGGCGTCGGGCGCGGCGCTGGGGGCGATCTGGGCGCTGGCGACTCAGATTCCCCTGACGCTGGCCCAGCTTTCTGACGATCTGAAGTACTGGTTCTTTACCGGTGCGGTGGCCGCCTATGTCGCCAAGGATCGCATCAAAGTCCTGACCAACGAATACCTGACCCGCCGGCTGCGCCAGTTTGACCACGACCTGATGCTGACCAGCCAGTCGCTGGCAGCCGTGGGCCTGGGCATGCTGAAAATCCGCTTGCGCGAAGTGATGTTCTTTGAAACCAGCACCGACGTGCCCCATCAGGTCCGCCAGCTGCGCCAGGCCAAGCGCACGGTGCGACTGGCTGAGATCGCCAAGGAAGAAGTCATCCACTACCGCAAGCAGCTGCTGGTGGGCCGCGACCAGAGCGGCGAGCAGCCAGCCGAGCACTTTCGCCTGCGCGACATCCTGCGCCTGAACGTGCGCCACTTTTTGGTGCGGATGGACGATACCGTGGACCAGGTGGCCGTCTACGACCCCAAGGCCGGCAATTTTGCTGCCCGCCTCTTCCCCAAGGTCTACCACCTCAATCTGGTGCTGCGGGTGGCCCGGATCACCGCCTCGGGCAGCAGCCCAGAGCAGCTGATGCGGGTGCGGGTCGTGCTGAACAAGGCCGGGATCGTGCGCATCGACCGCGTGACGTAAAAGCACGGTACGCCAACCGGCGGCGAGCTTTGATTGGAATTCTTGCGCGACTGGGGTCAGCGCTCCAGGCCGCGGGCCAGCAAATAGACGCCGCCGGCCACGGCAGCGCTGACGGGAATGGTCAGCACCCACGCCCACAGGATGCGGGTGGTCACGCCCCAGCGCACGGCTGAGACGCGCTGGCTGGCGCCCACGCCCAGAATGCAGCCGCTGATGACGTGGGTGGTCGACACCGGCACGCCCATCTGCGAAGCAACCAGGATGGTGGCGGCGGCGCTGGTTTCGGCAGCAAAACCATGGATGGGCTTGAGATCAATGATCTTGGTTCCCATGGTCTTGATGATGCGCATGCCACCGGCAGCCGTGCCCAGGGCCATGGCGAGGGCGCAGCTGACTTTGACCCACAGCGGCACGGAGTCATGGGCCGTCAGCGTGCCGTGGGCGATCAGGGCCATGTAGATGATACCCATGGTCTTTTGCGCGTCATTGCTGCCGTGCGAAAACGCCATCAGGCAGGCGCTGCCCATCTGCAGCCAGCGGAAGCGCTTGTTCATCTGCACAGGCTTGGCCCGCCGCGCCAGCCACAGGATCGCGATCATGACCAAAAAGGCCATGGTAAAGCCAAACAACGGGCTGATGACCAGGGCTTTGACCGTCTTGAGCAAGCCGGCGGACTGCACAGCGTTGGTGCCCGCCCGGGCCATGCCGGCGCCGACCAAGCCACCAACCAGCGCGTGGGAGGAAGACGAAGGGATGCCAAAGTACCAGGTGAACAGGTTCCAGACGATGGCGCCAATGAGCGCGGCCATGACCACGACTTGGGTGACATGGCCCGGCTCAATCAGGCCCTTGCCCAGGGTCGCCGCCACCTTTTCGCCGGCAAAAGCGCCCAAGAAGTTCAGCAGCGCCGCCAGCAGCACCGCCGTGCGGATCGGCAGCACGCCGGTGGAGACCACGGTGGCAATGGCGTTGGCGGTGTCGTGAAAGCCGTTGATGTAGTCAAACACCAGCGCCAGCACCACCACCAGGACCAAGGTGACCAACATCATTTCCATGGATCACGCATTCTTGATGACGATGTTTTCGACGGCGCAGGCCACATCGTCTAGGACGTCGAGCGTGTACTCCAGGCCTTCTAGAAACTCCTTGTGCTTGATCAGGTGGATGGCGTCTTTGTAGTCGCGGAACATGGCGCCTATCTGCTGGCGAAACACCTGGTCGCCATCGTGCTCGGCTCGGTGAACCGCCACGCAGTGCACGCGGATCTGGTCCAGGTTCTTGAGCCCGCGCAACATTCGCACCGCATCGCGGGTGTGGACGGCCCCAGCGGCGATGATGCGGCTGAGCTCGTCTGCGCCAGCCGGCAGATCCTCCATGCTGTGGACCACGATGTGCGACGCCGTCGACGTCATCCGATCGACCACGTTTTCCAGCTCGGTGGCCAGGGCATAGATGTCGCTGCGGTCCAGCGGCGTCACAAAGGTCTTGTTCAAACCCTCATAGACTTCGCGAATGACGTCATCAGCCGCGTGCTCGATGTCGCGCAGGCGCTGCACCTGGACCGTGCGATCGCTGAGGTTGACACCCTGGGCACAGGCCTGCACCAGGGCGTCGCTGGCTTCTACTGCCTTGTCGGCGCCGCGCTCCAGCAGGTCAAAGAAGCGTTCTTCACGCGGCAGCAACCACTTGATGGCCCGGTCGATCCACATCACGCGCTCCTGTGGCGGCCCCGGCGGGCCAGCCGTGGCTGGTCAGGGGACTACGGCGTATCCGACAGCGAAGGAAGCGCGCTCTTGGGTAGCCCTGCCAGCGCCCGACGCACATAGGTCGGCAACGCAAAAGACCCTTGGATAAACGGGCCATTGGCATAGCGCAGCACCGACTCCAAGGCCTGGATCCGCGCCGAAGCCGGCTGCTGGGCCGCGCCGACGTCAATGCCCTGGCTGGCCGCGGTGTAGGCCCACAGGCCGCCCGGATAGGCCGTCACCTGGCCCATGTACAGGCTGGTGTGGCGGAAGATCGTCGCCAGCGTTTGGTAGACGTGGGCCACGCGGTCCAGGTAGAACGTCGGCGAGTCCGACTGCGGCACCAAGATGCCCTGGTCGCCCAGCAACGTCGCGCAGTGGCGGTAGAATTTCTCGGTAAACAGCTCCACAGCCGCGTCTACCGGGTCGGTCGAGTCAATGAGGATCACGTCAAAGTGATCGCCGGCCGCCGCGTGCTCTTCGACATAGGCCAGGCCGTCGCCGACGATGACTTCGGCCCGCGGGTCATCCAGGGCTATGGCAACTTGCGGAAAGTACTGGCGACCGCAGCGAATCACTTCGCCGTCGATGTCGACCATGACGCAAAGCTCGACCTCGGGATGGCGCAGCACTTCGCGCAGGGTGCCGCCGTCGCCGCCGCCGATGATCAGCACGCGCTTGGGATTGGGGTGAGCCAACAGCGCGGGATGAGAAAGCATTTCGTGATAGCCCGACTCGTCGCGGTCGGTGACGTTGGTCACGCCGCCCAGGGCCAGCACGGTGCCCCAGTCCTCTGCCTCAAAGACGTCAACAGTCTGAAAGGGCGTCTCAAAGATCTCGTGGATCTTGGTCACGGTGTAGGTCAGGTGGGTGTGGCTGGTCCACGGATCCAGGTAGCGGGTCTGACCATTGATTTCTACAAAGGATTCCTTGGGCATCGGGCGGTTCTCCATGGCAGGTCGGCCGGCGGGGTTCCCCCGGCGCGGGCGGTGTACCGCGGAACGGCCCTGGCTGGCAAGCAACAGTTGTGCGACGGGGGGCGGGTTGGGCGGCCGCGGCGGATACCCAGGGCTTTGTCAAGTCCATGCCATGCTTGATATTTTATCGCTCGGGGGTCAGCTGGCGCTCCAGGTGAACCTCCAGGACAAAGTCCGGCCGCTCAGCCTCCAGCAGCTTCTCATCAAAGCCGGCGAATTCGGCAGCGACCAGGTGGGCAAAACTCTCGGCCACAAAGGGGCGCAAGTGGTTGCCAAAACTGTCATGCAGCATCACACCGCGCAGCGGGCCGCAGCTGGCGCACTCAAACGTCGCGAGGTTGACGCCCTTGGCAGCGATGGCGGTGTTGGCCACCAGCTTGGCACGGGCCGGCCGCAGCTCCAAGAAGGGGTCAATGCCGCGGTAGCGCTCTTGCAGGTCGAGCATCCGGGCCAGGTCGCCGCCGCGATCGCTGCGCATGGCAAAATGCACCTGATCGGCGGTCAGGGTCGGCAGGGTCGGCACCAGCTTCTTGAGCCACGGCACCATGGCCTGATAGCCGTGCCAAGCGCCGCGCGGGTTCCAGTGGGTGTCTGTCCGGTAGTAGATTTCAAAAGGATCCGCGCTCTTGGCCTTCTTGAGGGCACTGGTCAAGTCGAGCACCGGCACCCCAGCCTGGCCAACCGCGGCGATCCACTGCTGCAGCCGGCACGGCTGGTCCAGCTTGGTCAGGCCGCTGGGCAGGTACTCTGGGTAGATGTTGGCTTTGATCGGCACCCACACGTGGCCGTAGCCTATCTTGCGCTTGGCCAGCCACTGCTGCCGGCGCTTGGCTTCGGCGACTTGCACCTTCAGCTCGGCCGGAGTAAAGGGCGCAAGGCATCGATAGGAATCTACATTCTTGGCGATACCGAAATACAGCCAGCCCTGCTTGCCGATCAGCACGTCCTTGTTGGGCGAGACCCCCAGGTAGTCGAGCATCCAGGTGCTGTGCCAGGCGATGAGCGAATTGCGCAGGCCAAACCCATCTTTGAACCAAGCCTCTACCTTGGCGGGCCACGCGATCCCCTCGTCCAGGCTGTTGGGCCAGCCCGGCTGGGCGGCCAGACGGCGGTTTTCCTGAGGCGGCGGCGTGGGATCGATGCCCCAGGCCCAGTCGGCGCTGGGGGCCAAGACCAGCGCGGCGGCCAGCAGCACCCACAGGCCCTGAGCCAGGGGAGCCAGCAGCGACTGGGGGCGGGCGGTAGGAGAGGCTGTCACGGGCGAACTCATCGGCAGCCCTCCTCAGAACCTAAAGTAGATAAATGGGTTATGGGTCGCTGCTGCCAGCATGACGGCGCTGGCCACCAGCAGCAGCAGCAGCGCGGCGATGGTCCCTGCCTGCAGCAAGCCGTCGGCCAGGTGGCCCGCTGGCCCCAAGCCGCGGCTCCGCCAGCGCTGCCAGTGCCCGCCCAGCCAGGGCAGCACAGGCTGGCTGGCCACCGCCCCCACCACCAAGCCGAGCTGCACGTCGCGGCCCAGGTACAGCGCCAGGGACCAGCGGGTAGTGTCGCCGGGCGCCATCCCGGCCATCGCCACCACCATGCCCGTGGCCTGCTCAAAGGTCTCAGCTCTGAACAGCACCCAGCCAAGCATGGCCACCAGCAGCGCATAGGTGTGACGCAGCGGCCGCGGCAGTCGCGGCAGCCAAGTACCCCACGCAGTGCGCTCCAGCGCCAGAAACGCGCCGTGCCACAGCCCCCAGGCCACAAATGTCCAGGCGGCACCGTGCCACAGGCCGCACAACAGAAACACAATCAGCAGGTTGATGCGGGTGCGCCCCTCAGAAGCCCGATTGCCGCCAAGGGGAATGTAGAGGTAGTCGCGAAACCAGTTGGACAGCGAGATGTGCCAGCGGCGCCAGAAGCCGCGCACGTCTTGGGCGGCATAGGGCCAGCGAAAATTCTCTGTAAACACAAACCCGTGCATCCGCGCCAGGCCCACTGCCATGTCAGAATACCCAGAGAAATCAAAGTAGATCTGCCCGGTGTAGGCCACCACGGCCAGCCAAGCCAGCGGCGCTGACAGCTCCTGGTGAGGCAAAGCAAACAGCGCGTCGGCAGGACGGGCCAACGTGTTGGCGATCAGGACCTTCTTGGCCAGGCCCAGCACAAACCGCTGCAAGCCGTAGGCGAGGTCGTCCAGGCGAACTTGGCGGCGGCCCAACTGGTCGGCCATGTCGTGGTAGCGCAGGATCGGCCCGGCGATGAGCTGAGGGTATAGCGCCAAATACAAGGCGATTTTGGTGGGATCGCGCTGGACCTTGGCATCGCCGCGGTAGACATCGACCACATAGGAAAGCGCGTGAAACGTGTAAAAACTGATGCCGAGCGGCAGAACCACCTGCGGCACCGGCAGCTGCAGCCCCAGCGGCTGGAGCAGATGATTGCCCGAAACCGCCATCCAGCCTGCGTACTTGAACCACGCCAGGCTGGCCAAATTGGCCGTCACCGCCACCGCCAGCACTGCCTTGGCCCGCGGCGTGGCGTAGACACGGCCCATCCACAGGCCGAGCAGGTAGTTGCCGGCCATCGACGCCAGCATCACCCACAGCAACCGCGGCTCGCCCCAGGCGTAAAACACCAGCGAGATCAACAGTAGCCAAGTGTTGCGCAGCAGGTGCGGCAGCAGGTGGTAGACCAACATCACCAGCGGCAGGGCCAGCAGCAGAAACAGCGTGGAAGAAAACAGCACGGGCAACCCCAGCAAAGGCGGCCGGCAGGGTAGCACGGTCAAGGGTTGGGGCTCCACCTGAGGCGAACGGTCTCGGGTGCGGTATCGATCCTGGTCTCAGCCGCCGCGCGACACCGGCTCAGTCGACAAATCGCCAGCGGGATCAAGAAGACACCGTTGGCACGGCCGATGCACGCCGTCTGGCCGCCGTCAGCGCTTGTAGCGCCCTCAGCCGCGCCCTATCCTCCGCTGCGGAGGTGCGAGATGTCTGAAGAGCGGCTGTGGACTTGGGAGGACATCGTGCACCTGCCCGAACAGGAAATGCCTGAGATCATCGACGGCAAGCCCTACTATCGCGTGGCGCCGCGCATGAGGCATAGCGTCGCTGCATGGGAAGTCAGCGCGGCCTTGTTGGGCATGGGCCCGCCCCTCCGCGCAGGCTGGTGGATCCTGGCTGACTTGGATGTGCGGCTGGGGCCCAACCGGGTAGTTCGCCCCGACCTGTGCGGCTACCGCAAGGAGCGTCTGCCAGAACCCGTAGACGACTGGCCGCTACCGCTGAGCCCCGACTGGGTCTGCGAGATCCTCTCGCCCACCAACTTTCGCTATGACCGCAGCACCAAAGGCAAAGTCTACGCCGAGGCCGGCATCCCGTGGTATTGGCTGGTGGACGCGAAGGAGCGCACGCTCGAAGTCTGGGAGCTCGCTGGCGGCCGCTGGAGCGTGCTCGGCTGCTTTGGCGATGACGAGAAGCTGGCGCTGCCGCCCTTTGACGGGCTGGAGTTTGAGGTCGGGCAACTGTTTGGGGCGAAGGCGGGCTAAGTCCCCCAGTCCCTCGCAATGCTTGCCGACTCGCTTGACGGATAGTTTTGACATTCCATGCCATTGCCGACGTCCAAGGGGTTGGACGTGGCCAAAACTGGCTCGCGCTTGTGGCGCAGCGGGCCGCCGCCTATGCTGCCCTGCGGAGGTGCGGCATGGCTGACGAGCGTCTGTGGACTTGGGAGGACATCGTGCACCTGCCGGAACAGGAAATGCCTGAGATCATCGATGGAAGGCCCTACTTGCGCGCGGCGCCGCGAACTAGGCACAGCAGCCCGCAGGTGCGCTTTTACCGCGCCTACTCCAGCCACGACGCCAACTTACTTGACGTTGGCTGGTGGATTCTGGCCGACCTAGACGTGCGGCTCAGTCCTACCCGGGTGGTCCGCCCCGACCTGTGCGGCTACCGCAAGGAGCGGCTGCCGGAGCTGGTGGACGACTGGCCGCTGGACCTGCGCCCCGACTGGGTCTGCGAGATCCTCTCGCCCAGCAACTTCCGCTACGATCGCAGCACCAAAGGCAAAGTCTACGCCGAGGCCGGCATCCCCTGGTATTGGCTGGTGGACACCCAAGAGCGCATGGTCGAAGTCTGGGAGCTCGCTGGCGGCCGCTGGAGCGTGCTGGGCTGCTTTGGCGATGACGAGAAGCTGGCGCTGCCGCCCTTTGACGGGCTGGAGTTTGAGGTGGGGCAGCTG
>CAIXGW010000186.1 GCA_903919145.1 uncultured Myxococcales bacterium | reverse complement strand
GTTCAAACCCCTCGACCTCGCGCACAAAAGCCTGCTCAGCGGCCACGCTATCCAGGTCGCCCAGGTGCGGGGTCAGCCAGGCACGGTCGCCAACCACCACGCAGGCGCTGTTTTTCAGGTGACCGCCAACGGCAAGGATCGGCTCCAAAGCCGCAAAGGGCAACCGAATTTCCACCGGCACATAGCCGCGCGCCCGCCGCAGCACCCGCAGCTGGCCGGCCAGCGGTGCCACCACCGAGTCCTCGACCCGGCGGGCAATCGGCCGGTCGTGGGTCACAAAGGCGTCGGCCACTTCGGCCAGCTGGGCCAGGGCTTGGTCCAGGGTCAGCTGGATCGGCTCGCCGCTGAGGTTGCCCGAAGTCATCACCAGCGGCCGGCCCACTTTGGCCAGCAGCAGCCAGTGCAGCGGCGTGGAGGGCAGCATCGCCCCCAGCTGCGGCGAGCCCGCGCACACCTCGGGGGCCAGCGAGCCCGGGCCCTGCCCCGCGGTATCTCTGCGCGACAGCAGCACAATCGGCCGGATCGCCGAGACCAGCAGGGCGGCCGCCTCGGCGCTGACCTCCGCCCACGGCTGTAGCGCTGCCAGGTCCAAGGCCATCACCGCCAAAGGCTTGGCCTCGCGGCGCTTGCGCAGGCGCAGCCGCTGCACGGCGGCCGACTGGCTGGCATCACAGGCCAGGTGAAAGCCGCCAAGACCTTGGATCGCCAGGATCTCGCCGCGCAGCAGCCGCTCGGCCGCGTCTTGCAGCGGGTCCTGGCCGGGGCATGGCTGGCCCTGGCGGTCGCACAGCCACAGCCGCGGGCCGCACTGCGGGCAGGCGATGGCCTGAGCGTGAAAGCGCCGGTCGCCCAGGTCGGCGTAGTCGCGCGCGCAGGCAGGGCACAGGGGAAACTCAGAAAGCGTAGTCGAAGCACGGTCATAGGGTAGGGTCACCCCCACCGAGTAGCGTGGCCCGCAGGCAGTGCAGGTGGCAAAGGCGTAGCCAAAGTGGCGGTCCAGCGGGTTGGCCAGGTCGCGCTCGCAGTCGGCGCACAGCCCCAGGTCCGGCGGGATCGACAGCCGCAGCTCGCCGCTGGCCTCACTGGCGATAATGTCAAAGGTGGCAAAGGGTTGCCAGAGGGTCCCCCTCTGTTGCAGGTGGGTGACGCGGGCCGCGGCAGGGGTACAAGTGCGCAGGGCAGACAGCAGGTCCTGCAGGGCCGCGGCGGGGCCCTGGGCCACAATCTCTACCCCTTGCGCCGAGTTGCCAACGGTGCCGCGCAGCCCCAGCCGCCGCGCCTCGCCCACCAGCCACGGCCGAAAGCCTACGCCTTGCACGGTGCCCTGCACCCGCAGCTGCCACGTCTGGCACGCCACCTGCCACTGCAGCTCTCCGACCAGGAAGGCCACCGCGTCGTCCAGGTTCTTGCGGGCTTGGGCGCTCAGGTCCTCAAAAAGCTCAAAGGCCACCCCGCGGATCGCCAGGGCATAGGCCGGCGGCGGTTGGCCATACAGCTGCTGGTAGGTGTCCAGCACCGCCGCTGGGCTCAGGGCGTGGCTGGAAAAGCTCTGGTCGCGCGCGGCTGCTACGGGCTGGTAAGCAAAGCCATCGGCCTGCACGCTGGCATCGACAAAGATCACCAATCGCCGGCCCTGCAGGTCCAAGGCGTGCTCGATCTGCAGCTGAAAATCCGTAAGAAATTCTAGCTGGCCCTGGGCGATCTCGGCCTGCAGTAGCACCTCTGCGCGGTCGATGAGTGCCGTCCCCAGCGCGTCGTCACCGCGCGAAGGATTGCCAATGGCCAGCACCAGAATCGGCGCGACTGTGGTCAAGCGGACACCGCGGCCAAATTTTCGCCATCGCGCACCAGCCTTTGCACCACCTTGCCCGCCGGATCGACGAACTCGACCTGCAGCGGCATCTTGCCCAGGGCGTGGGTGGCGCAAGACAGGCACGGGTCATAGGCGCGAATCGCCACCTCAATGTGGTTGAGCAGGCCTTCGGTCAGCTCTTGGCCGTCCAGATACTGACGGGCCACCTGGCGAATCGCCTCGTTCATCGCCTGGTTGTTGTGGGTGGTCGAGACAATGAGGTTGCACATCGTCACCAGGTCCTGCTCGTCGACCTCGTAGTGGTGGATCAGCGTGCCGCGCGGCGCCTCGATAATGCCAACGCCTGCAATGGCCCGCGGGCCACTCGCCATCAGCTGATCACCTAGCAGATCCTGGTCGTGCAAAAGGTTTTCAATGACCTCGGCGGCGTGGACCATCTCGATCAGCCGCGCCCAGTGGTAGTGCAGCGGCGCGTGGATGAGCTGGCGCGTGGGCGAGGTCGCCAGCAGCCCCTGGCGGGCCTCTTCGGCCAGCGGCGTGTCGATGACGTCGCAGTTCTGGATGCGCGCCAGCGGTCCGACTTTGTACCACCCCGCCTCCGGCCCCAGCGAGCCAATAAAGGGAAACTTCATATAGCTCCAAGAGCGCACGTTCTCTTTGAGCTGGCTGCGGTACTGCTGCGGATCCAGGCCGTCAAAGATGATTTTGCCGTACTGGTCGCGAGCCCGCAGCACGCCGTCATACAGGTCCAGCTGGCCTTGGCGGCCCACCAGCGACAGCAGGCTCGACGGCACGGTGCCAAAGCTATCGTATTGCTCACGGTTTTGCCCATACAGGCCGGTCAGCGCCGCCAGCCCGCTGCGCAGCCACTGCTTGACGTCGGGCAGCGGCGCCAGCAGCTCGTCGCGCTCCGCTGCCGTCAGCGACTTGTTGACGCCGCCCGGCACCGATCCCGTGCCGTGGACGCGCTTGCCGGCCGTCAAGCGTATGATCTCCTGGCCATATTTGCGCAGCAGCACCCCCTGCCTGGCCAGCTCTGGAAAGGCCGCCAGCACCCCCACCACGTTGCGCGTCGCCACCGCACTGCCAAAGCCAAAGAGCAGATCCGGCGAGGCCAGGTGGTAGAAGTGCAGCGCGTGGGACTGCAGGATCTGGCCGTAGTGCATCAGCCGCCGCACCAGCTCGGCGGTGTGCGTCACCCGTTTGGCGCCGACCACCAGATCCAGCGCCTTGGACGCGGCCAGGTGGTGGCTTACCGGACAGATGCCGCACAGGCGCTGGACCATCACCGGCACTTCCCAGTACGGCCGGCCGAGAATGAAGCGCTCAAACCCGCGAAATTCAACAATGTGCAGGCGCACCTGGTGGATCTTGCCGGCGTCGTCCAGCAGGATCGTCACCTTGCCGTGGCCTTCGACGCGCGACACCGGGTCGATCGCCACCCGGCGCAGCTTGGTGGGATCCTCAGCTTTTTCAAGGGGAAATGCCATGGTGAACCCCTAGTCGTAGTGGAGCAGGCCGTGGCCCAAGCTGGGCGTTCGGCCGGCCAGCAGGTCGGTCAAGAACTTCCAGATGGCATCGGCGGATGGTGGACAACCCGGCAGAAAGTAATCGATTTTGACCACGTCGTGCAGCGGATGGACCTTGTCGAGCGGCAGCGGCAGCTCGGGGTCATTGGGGATAAAGCCGCGCTGCACGCCCATGCCCGTCAGGTAGACGGTCTGCAGGCAGTCGCGGATGTCCAGGTGGTTGCGCTGGGCCGGCAGCCCGCCGCCGACTGCACAGGCGCCCATTGCCACCAAAATCCGGCAATTCTGACGAAATTCGCGCAGCACGTGGACGTTCTCTGCGTTGCACAGCCCGCCCTCGACAATGCCAATGTCGCAGGGCCCGCAGGTCTTGATGTCGGTCAGCGGCGAGCGGTCAAACTCTATGTGCTCCAGCAACTCAATCAGCCGCTCGTCGATGTCCAGGATCGACATGTGGCAGCCAAAGCAGCCGGCCAAAGACACTGTAGCGACTCTGAGCTTCTTCTTGGCAACAGCAGTCATCGGCCGTCTCCCTCTTGGTCCTCTGCGTGGCCGATCGGGTGGCCCTGCAAGCGGCTGATGGTCACCTCGCTAATCGGCTTCTGGTCATAGGTGCGCTGGCCGATCGGCACCGCAAAGCCGCGGCGCTTGCGCTGGATCACCCCTACCGGGCAAACGCTCATGGCTTTGTCATTGACGGCCAGCTTGGTGTCGGCCAGGCGACCGGATTCCGCATTGACGATCAGGTGTTTGGTGATGCCGCGGCCGGCCAGGGCAAACACGTCTTTACCGTCGACTTCGCTGCTGGCGCGAATGCACAGCTCGCAGAGAATGCAGCGGTTGAAGTCGAGCAGCACGTCGGGATGGCTGGCGTCGAGCGGTCGGTCGGGAAAGATCGGGTTGAAGTGGGCCGACAGGACGTCGAGCTCGTAGGCCACCGCCTGCAGCTTGCAGTTGCCGCTTTGTTCGCAAGAGGGGCAGAAGTGGTTGCCCTCGGTGAACAGAAATTGCACAAGAGTCTTGCGGAGATCGCGGAGCTCGCTGGTCTCGGACTCCACGTCGAGGTCGGCCGCGGCGGCGGTGGTGCAGCTGGCCACGGTGCGGCCGTTGACCTTGACGGTGCAGACTTTGCAGCTGCCGTGGGGTTTGAATTCTTCGTGAAAACAGAGGTGGGGGATGTAGAACCCGGCCTCCAGGGCGGCCTGCATCACGGTCTGGCCGGGCTGAAAGGGGATCTCGTGGCCGTCGAGCAGGAAGATCGGCAGCCCAGCCGGTTGCGGTAGCTTGTCGCTCATGGGACCTCGGACTTGCGGGCAGAGAGGGCCGTGGGGGCAGCCCTGCTGGTGTGGGCTGCCAGGGCAGAGGCAGGGTTGGCCGCCTCGGCACAGTATTCGCCAAAGAAATGAGCATCTTCGTCTTCACGGCCGGTGGCTTCGCGGGCAGCCGCCAGGGCTTCATCCAGGTCAAAAGAGGGCAGGACTTCGGTCGATGCCAGCTTGCCGTCAAAGGCCGGGCGGAATTTCTGCAGGCCCTGCAGGATTGGGTTGCCGGCGGTGTTGCCCAGACCGCAGTGGCTGGCAGCCTTCATGACCAGCGCCACCTTTGACAGGTCTTTGAGATCGCGACGGGTTCCCTTTCCCTGGACCAGGTGGTGGGTCATCTGGGCGATCAAGGTGGTGCCGACCCGGCAGGGCGTGCAGAAGCCGCAGCTCTCATGGGCAAAGAAGTGGGCAAAGTTGTCAATGACTTCGACCATGTCGCGGCTGTCGTCAAACACCATGAAGGCGCCGGCGCTGGGCACGTCTTCAAAGGCAATGCGCCGGCCAAATTCACTGGGTCCAAGCAAGGTTCCAGAGGGGCCCCCCACCTGCACCGCCTGGGTGCGCTCGAGCCTGGCGCCAGCGTCCTCTAGCACCTGCCGCACTGTTACCCCCCACGGGTACTCGTAGACGCCTGGGCGCTCGACATCGCCAGCGACGCTGTGCAGGCGGGTGCCGGCAGAGCGAGGGGTGCCGCGGCTGCCAAACCACTCGGGCCCCTGGCCGACGATAAAGCCTGCAGCTACAAGGGTTTCGACGTTGTTGACCACGGTTGGCTGGTTCAAGTAGCCGCAGGTCACCGGGTACGGCGGGCGGTTGCGCGGGATGCCGCGCTTGCCTTCCATTGACTCGATAAGCGCCGACTCTTCGCCGCAGATATAGGCACCGGCGCCCCAGTGGATCTGGATGTCAAAGTCCCATCCGTCCACGCCCAGGATGCCGCTGCCCAGCAGGTGGTCGCGGCGGCGGCGCTGCAGCATGGCCTGCAGGTGGTCCTGCAAAAAGGCATACTCGCCGCGCAGGTACAGATAGCCCTGGCGCGCGCCGATGGCGTACCCGGCTACCGTCATGCCCTCAAACACCTGGTCGGCGTAGTCGCTGAGCAGCACCCGGTCCTTGAAGGTGCCGGGCTCGCCCTCATCGGCGTTGCAGACTACGTAGTGGGCCTCGCCCGGAGCGTCGCGACAGGCCTGCCATTTTTGGCCGGTGGTAAAGCCGGCGCCGCCGCGGCCGCGCAGGTTGGCCTGGCGCACCGCGTCGATACAGCCCTGGGGCCCGCGGGCAAGGGCGGCTTGCAGCAGGTCACCGGGCAGGTAGGGCGTCGCCAGCAGCAGGTCGGCGCGGCGGATGTGTACGTCGATGGCAAACAGATTCTCCGGCCAGTCCTCGACCGGCGAGCCGCCGCGGATGAGAGACGAGAGGGCGCCGATGCGCGCCGGCGTCAGCCGGGCGATGGCCCGACCGTTGACCAGCAGCGCCGGCCCCTGGTCGCACAGACCCGTGCAAGAGGTAGTGCCAATGCTGACCAGGTTGTCGCGCGAGACCTCACCCAGCTTGAGGTCAAAGGCGTCGAGCAGGCGCTGGCGCAGCTGCACGCTGCCCGCCATCCGGTCCGTCGCGCTGTCGCTGAACAGCACCCGGTAGCGGCCGCGCGGCTCGGTCTCAAAGAAGGAATAGAAGCACGCGACCCCTTCGACGCGGGCGCGCGGCAGCCCCAGACCCAAGGCAATCGCGGTGATGTTCTTGGGAGTCAGCTCGCCGACCGCCGCCATCACGTCGCGCAGGATCTGCACAAGGCGCGTGGGATTGTGCTCATGCTGCACCAGAATTGCACTGAAGACTTCTGGCATGGTCGCCTCGTGGCTCAGACTGTCTTTGCCAGGGCGATTATCGGACCTGGCCTGCCGCCGGGCAAGCCGATCAGCCGGTATAGCGGTCGGCCTTTGTCATGAATGAAACACACGGGGCTCGCGCCTTACTCAGCGGCCACGCTGGGAGCCTGTCGCGCAACCCAGCTAGGAGCCTGTCGGGATAATCCCGAACAGGCTCCCCGCCAATCTTGGTTTTTACAGTCGGGCAAGAAATATTGGAAGTGAATTCCAATATTTCGCCCGCCTGGGCGCTCGCAAGACGATCGCCCTAGGAGCCTGTCGGATGCCTGCGTCGATACAATAGTTTTCGGTAGTTATCCATAGGCTCCAGCATTTCTCCGACAGGCTCCTAGGCTTGAGCTCAGTGCCGTCATCGCTTTGTCACGGCGGTGCGCCACGGCATCCCGCCACCGCCGACGCCGCCGGCCAGCTGTGCCAGTATCCGCTGCACACCAGCGGTAGAGGTCGGCTATGGGATTGCTGAGCGGCAAAGTAGGCATCGTAACTGGGGCAGGGCGCGGCATTGGCGCAGCCATAGCCCTGGAGCTGGCGCGGCAGGGCGCGGCGGTGGTGGTCAACGACCTGGGCGCTGGGCTCGATGGCAGCGCTGGCACGGACTCGCCGGCAGAGCTCATCGTCCAGCAGATTGTCCAGGCTGGAGGCCAGGCCATGGCCAACACCCGCTCGGTGGCGGAATTCGCCGGGGCCCAGTCGATGGTCCACGACGCGCTGCGCCAGTGGGGCCAGGTCGACTTTGCCGTGCACAACGCCGGGATCGTCCGCGATGTCATCTTTCACCGCATGACCGAAGAGGATTTTGACTCCGTCATTGCCGTGCACCTCAAAGGCGGCTTCAACCTGTTTCGCGCCTGCAGCGACCAGTTCAAGGAGCAAGGCCACGGCGCCTTGGTGGCCATGACCTCGACCTCTGGGCTGATTGGCAGCGTGGGTCAGGCCAACTACGCCGCGGCCAAGCTGGGGCTGGTGGCGCTGACCAAGAGCGTGGCCCTGGACATGCAGCGCTACGGGGTGCGGGCCAACGCTGTGGCTCCCTTTGCGTGGACGCGGATGACCGCCAGCATCCCGGCCAAAGACCCCGCCGCCCAGGCGCGACTGGCGCGGCTGCAGCAGCTGGACCCTGCTCAGGTGGCACCCCTGGTGGCGGTGCTGTGCAGCGAAGCCGCCAAAGACATCAACGGTCAGGTCTTTGCCGTGCGCGGCAGTGAGATCACCTTGTTTGAGCCGATGCGCCCGACGCGCAGCCTGCACCGCCACGGCGGCTGGACCAGTGGCGACCTCGCAGACCACCTTGGCGCAGCGTTCCGCGGCAGCTTTGCGCCCCTGCAGGTCACTGCTGATGTGTTTGGCTATGAGCCGCTGACCTGAATCGGGTTTTTGGCCAGTTCGCTGGTTGGCTTCTGCGGCGGCGGGCGGCATGACCCTGCTGTGACAGAAGAGCCAAGCGTGCCAGATTGACAAACGAACGTTCGTTCCGGATTCTAGCGATGGCAGCGAGATCGCCGGAATTGAGGAACGCTCATGGGTTTTTCCGCGCATGCGTGGTGGCTGCTGGCCCCGGGTCAGCCGTTGGTGCAACGCGAACTAAGGCTTCAAGAGCCGGGGCCGGGTCAGGCCGTGGTCGAGGTGCTGGCGTGCGGCCTGTGCCACACCGACCTGGGCTACGCCGACGGCTCGGTGCCGCCCAAGCACGCCCTGCCTTTGGTGCTGGGCCACGAAGTGGTGGGCAAGGTCGTGGCCGCTGGAGAGGGCGCCGAGCACCTGATTGGCCAGTCGGTCATCGTGCCGGCGGTGCTGCCCTGCGGCAAATGCGCCTACTGCAAGGCCGGCCGCGGCAACGCCTGCCCCAAGCAAGTCATGCCCGGCAATGACGACCACGGCGGCTTTGCGACCCACCTGCTGGTGCCGGCCGCACCGCTGCAGCCAGTGGGCCAGTTGGCCGTCGGCGACCTGCGGGCTCTCAGCGTGGTAGCCGATGCGGTCTCCACGGCGTGGCAGGCGGTGCGCCGCGCCCAGCTACAGGCCGGCGATGTGGCGTTTGTGGTCGGCAGCGGCGGCGTGGGCAGCTTTGTGGTGCAGATCGCCAAGGCCTTGGGCGCGGCGGTGGTGGCACTGGATACCAGCGAGAGCCGGCTGTCCGCTGCGCTTGCGCTGGGCGCCGACATCGCGGTGGCCGTCGCCGGTCGGCCGGGCAAGGAAGTCAAGGCCCAGGCCCAGGGCTTTGCCAAGCAGCGCGGCGTTGACTCGCTGAATTGGCGCATCTTTGAGTGCTCGGGCGCCGCCGCCGGGCAGCAGCTGGCGTGGAGCTTGCTGGGCCGCTGCGCCACCTATGTACAGGTCGGTTACTGCGCCCAGCCGGTTGAGCTGCGCCTGTCCAACCTGATGGCCTTTGACGGCACGGCGCTGGGCTCTTGGGGCTGTCCGCCCGAGCAGTATCCGCCGGTCCTGGACCTCATCGCCAGCGGCCAGGTGCAGCTGGCGCCGCTGGTCGACTACGCGCCGATGTCGCAGGTCAATGAGCTCTTGGGCGCCATGGCCGGCCACCAGCTGACCAAGAGGATGGTATTGGATCCGCTGACCTGAAAGATGATTGACTCTATAGACTTAACATTGCCTTGGGCGATATTTTGCCCGCCTGGCACTGCCCTTTCTTGAGAGGTACCCATGACCAGCCGCACCCTGATCGACCACAACCTGGTGTCCAACCAAGCGTTCCAGCACATCCTCTATGAGACGCGGCCAGTTCGCGATCACCAGGGCCAGCCGATTGCCGGGCTGCACCAGGTGTGGATCTGGCTCAACAATGAAAAGCAGCTGAATTCCTATACCACCGAGGCGGTCAAGGAAGTCATCCTGGCCTTTCGGTGCGCCAGCAATGACCGTGCCGCCGTGGCGGTGGTGTTTACCGCCGCGGGAGACAAGGCCTTTTGCACCGGCGGCAACACCGCAGAGTACGCCACCTACTATGCCCAGCGCCCGCTGGAATACCATCAATACATGCGTCTTTTCAATGACATGGTCACGGCCATCCTGCACTGCGACAAGCCCGTCATCTGCCGCGTCAACGGCATGCGCATCGGCGGCGGCCAGGAGATCGGCATGGCCTGCGACTTCTCTGTGGCGGGAGACCACGCGCGCTTTGGCCAGGCGGGCCCGGTCCACGGCTCGGCTCCCGATGGCGGATCGACCGACTTTTTGGATCAGTTTGTGGGGTTTGCCAAAGCCGTAGAGTCGCTGGTGCTGTGCGAGCCGTGGTCGGCCGTGCAGGCGGCGCGGCTGGGCGTCGTCAATGAGGTGGTGCCGGTCCACAAGCGCGCCGATGGCACCTTTGCCGCCAATCCCTGGATCGAAACAGAGCGCTACGCCGACGAATTCGGCCGGGTGATCCTGGGCGAGTACAAGACCGGGGCGGCCAAAGACCAGGCCAAAGCCGCGGCTGCGCAGCTGACCATCGATCTGGCGCCTCTGGATGCGGCCGTCGATCGGCTGGTGACGCGGCTGGCCCACACCTTTCCGGATTGCACCCGCAAGACGCTAGAGAGCGTGCGCAAGAAGAAGCTGCAGCACTGGTACCAGAACGCAGAGAGCAACCGCAGCTGGCTGGCGCTGAACATGAACACTGAGGCAGCGTCTGGCTTTGCGGCCTTTCACTTTGGCGACCGGGCCGAGCGCGAGATCGACTTTGTGGCGCTGCGCCAGCGACTGGCGGCGGGCGAGCGGCAAGACGATGCGCTTATCGAGGCGGTGCTCAAGCCGTCGGCGCGGGCCGGGCGGGCCCTCTATCGGCAAGAGCAGCCATAGCTCGGAGACAACCAGAGCCGCAAGGAGGTCGCCGTGGCAGAGCTAGTACCCAAGGCCGACAGTTCGATCCAGGTTACAACCGGTTCTTGTTCACCGGCCTTGGCCTCTGCTGCTGGGTCTTTTTCCGTACCCCAAACCACGTCCGTTCCTGAACCCGGAACGAAATTGGGGTTTGGGGTACTGGTGTTCGCAGAAAAGCGCTTGGATGGAAAGCTGTTGTGGCTAGAGCTGCGCGCCGGCAAGGGCAATGTGCTGGCTGGCGCAGTGCTGCAGGAGCTGGTCGCCCACCTGCGCGGCCACCAGGACGACCCGCGGCTGCGCTGTGCCGTGATCGCTGCAGCGGGCAGCCAATTCAGCTTTGGCGCCAGCGTAGAAGAGCACCAGCCTGACCAGGCGGCGGCGATGCTGGCGACGTTTCATCAGGCGGTTAGAGCCATTGCCGGATTCCCGCTGCCGGTGGTGGCCGCGGTACAGGGCAAATGCCTCGGCGGGGCTTTTGAGGTGGCGCTGGCCTGTCACGTGGTGCTGGCGTCGCCGACAGCGCAGTTTGCCTGCCCCGAGATCAAGCTGGGCGTGTTTCCGCCGGTGCTGGCTGTCCTGGGGCCGCTGCGCCTGGGCAGCGCCCTCAGTGACCGGCTGCTGCTGACCGGCGCCGAGCTGCCCGCCCAGGCTGCCGGCCAGTGCGGATTTGCCGAAATCCTGAGCGGCGAGGCCTTTGAAGCTGAGGTGCTGGGCTGGGTCGAGCGCCACTTTGCCGGCCTCTCTGGCTACTGCCTGCGCGTCGCCACCGCCGCAGTGCGTCAGACCAGCGCCCTGCAGACGGCGCTAGGTGCCGACTTGGATGCCGCCGAACGGCGCTATCTGCAACAGCTTCTGCCCAGCCACGACGGCAATGAGGGCATCGCAGCCTTCCTGGCCCGCCGCAGCCCCCTTTGGAGGGACGCATGATCGCCGAGTCCACTGCCAGCGCGTCGGCCATTCCAGGCGACGTGTGCGGCGAAATCCTCAAGCAGTGCAGGGCTATTCTAGAGGACCACCGCCTCAACCATGTCAGCCGCTGGAAAGACGCCCACCCGGGCCAGCTGGCGATCGGCCACATGCCCATCTACGCGCCGCGGGTACTGCTAGAGGCGCTAGACGTGCTGCCCGTCGCGGTGTTTGGCGGCGGCGAAGAAGTCGACATCATCCGCGGAGACAGCTACTTCCAGAGCTACATCTGCCACATTCCGCGCTCGACCGTAGAGCTAGGCCTGGGCGGCGAGCTATCCGTCTTGGACGGCATGCTGTTTCCAAGCATCTGCGACGTGATCCGCAACCTGGGTGGCATGTGGAAGTTGCTGTTTCCAGAAAAGTACTCAGCCTACGTCGACCTGCCGCAGAACTTTGACCCGACCATCGGCGGGCGCTTCTACGCGCACGAGCTTGGCAAGATCGCTGGTGAATTGGCACAGCGCGGGGCCACGCCCTATGAGCCGGACCGGCTGCGCGCCGCCATGGCGCTAGAGAACCGCCGCCGCCGCGCGATTGCCCAGCTCGATGACCTGCGCCGTCGCGAGCCGTGGCGCTGCCCGGCTTCAGAGGCCTACCTGCTGCTGCGCGCCGGCGGATCGCTGCCCATTGAAGAGCACCTGGACCTGCTCGACCGCTTTATCCAGGCCGCGCCCCAGCGTCACGCCCGGCCGCGCGACAACGTGCGGGTGGTGCTGGTCGGGGCGTTCTGCGAGCAGGCCCCGCTTGAGCTCATCCGCGCCTTGGAGCAGGCGGGCTGCGACATCGTCGACGACGACTTCCAGCTGGGCCTGCGGATGATCGACGGCGACCTGGACCTGGATGCACCCGACCCGCTGCAGGCCCTGGCCATGGGCTTTGTCGAACACGGCCAGGCCACGGCCTCGCGCTACATCGGAGACGACGTCAAAGGCGCTGCGCTGATTGAGAAAGTGCGGCAGTCCAGCGCCGATGGTGTCATCTTTGCGGCGGCCAGCTTCTGCGACCCGGCGCTGCTGGATCAGCCGATGCTAGAGCGGGCGCTCCACGCAGCCGGCATTCCGCAGACCAGCTTCAAATACGCAGAAAACACAGGGCAGTTTCAGGTCATCCGCGAGCAGGCTGGCGCGTTCTCTGACGCGGTCAAGCTGTGGGGCGCGGCCGGGTAAGAAGGCCAGGGCTTGCAGGGCTCTTTGCCCTGCTGGCCACTCTATCGGCGCCTAGCGCCGATGGCCGTCCACGCAGGTGGACGGCGAAATGATAGCCCGCCAATTCATTGGCTGGGCTCCCTATCCGGGGCTCTGCCCCGGGCACGCGCCGGGGCTCCGCCCCGGGCACCCGCCGGGGCTCTGCCCCGGGCTCCCTATCCGGGGC
>CAIXGW010000185.1 GCA_903919145.1 uncultured Myxococcales bacterium | reverse complement strand
TGGCGGGCTATCATAGCGCCGCCCGTCTTCACGGGCGGCCCGGTCTGGCCGTCTGCGGAGGCAGACGGCGTCATGATAGCCCGCTGCTTCAGCAGCCGGGTTGAAAACCATCTGAAACGACGCGCTATTGCCGCACAGGGAAGGTCGGACTCCGCAGTTCAAATGCAAACACCCTCTAAGTGCGCGAAGTCAGGTTGCTGTCGTCGATGGCCACCAGCAGAGCATCTGTCGTCTGAGCATCGATCCAGCGGATGCCGTGCGATGCCCGAATCGCGATCTTGGGCGACGTGGCTGTCAGCCCTTCGACAGCTGAGAGCACAGCCTGCGCCGCTTTCCAGCTGGCCTCGATCGCGCACTCAAATCGTCTAGCCACACAGGTGACCACCCCCGCCAGCGCCATGCCGCCCTGGACCGAGGCCATCTCTGCCGTCCGCAGTCCAGCCGGCCTTGACGACGCGCCAGCAGCCTTCATAATGGAACCGCTGTCGCCGAATTGCACAGCAAAATGGAACTATGCTCGCCAGAACGCTAACTGTTCAACCTGAAAAGAGCTTCTTCCTGTTCGGTCCGCGCGGCACTGGCAAGTCGACGTGGATCCGCAGCCAGCTCAAGCCGGCCCTGCTCCTTGACTTGCTCGAAGCAGAGACTTGGCAGCGGCTGTTGGCGCACCCTGGCGATTTGGAGAAATTGGTGCTGGCGGCCGGGCCTGGCCCCATCGTCATCGACGAAGTGCAACGGGCGCCAGACCTGCTCAACGAGGTGCACCGGCTCATAGAAAAGCGCGGCGCGGTGTTCGCCCTGACCGGGTCCAGCGCCCGCAAGTTGCGGCGGGGCGGCGTCAACCTGTTGGCGGGGCGGGCCTTGACCTATCGGATGTATCCGTTGACGGCAGAAGAGCTGGGGGACCAGTTCAACCTGCAAACGTCCATGCAGTTTGGCCACCTACCAGCCATTGGCAGCGAGCCGGACCCGCAGCGATTCCTCCAGAGCTACGTGCAGACTTACCTGCGCGAAGAGGTGCTCCAAGAGGGCTTGACCCGCAACATGGCGGCGTTTTCGCGGTTCTTGGAAGCGGCGAGCTTTTCTCACGCCGCCCAACTTAACTTGAGCGAAGTCGCGCGCGAATGCGCCGTCGATCGCAAGACGGTAGAAGGCTTTGTCGGCGTCTTAGAGGATCTGCTGCTGGCGGTGCGGTTGCCGGCGTTTACCAAGCGCGCGGCGCGGCGGCTGGTGCAGCATCCCAAGTTGTTCTTCTTTGATGTGGGGGTTTTTCGCGCGTTGCGGCCCAAAGGTCCGCTGGACCGACCGGCGGAAATCCAAGGCGCTGCGCTGGAAGGCCTGGTGTGGCAGGAACTTCGGGCGATCAACGACCTGCACAATCTTGGATATACCCTACACTTTTGGCGGACTGCTGCCGGTCAAGAGGTCGATTTCGTGCTGTACGGCGAGCGCGGGCTGCACGCCATTGAGGTCAAGCACGCCAACCGAGTGCGGCCCGCCGACCTTGCCGGCCTCCAGGCCTTCTGCGCTGACTACCCACAAGCCAAAGCGACGCTGCTGTACATGGGCGAACGGGCAGAACAGCACGGCGCCGTGGCAGTGATGCCAGTTGCCGCAGCGCTGCCACGGCTGACAGAGCTGTTGGCGTAAGTGGCCTGGCTGCGCGCCAAAGGTGCAGCCCTTCAGTCCGATAGGCCATGTCTGATCGCATCTGTCAGCGCCACCTGACTGTCGTGCGCCCGCGCCTTGGGCTTGCTGCGCCGCCGCGGGGCCAGCGCCCCAGCCAGGGCGACCAACGGGCGGAGCTTGGCGTTTGGGGGTAGATCCGCCCTGCGGGCGACGTAGAGAGCGACCCTTTGCGTTGGAGCACCTTGTCGATGCGCAGCACCAACAAGCGCCAAGCGGGCACCCGGTGGCGATCCCGTTTACATGGCGCTTGCAGTCCTGGTGGCGGAGGGCCAACCTGTAGCTCGGGTTGGGCGCGCCGCATCGGTCCTCCTGAGCAGGAGGCTCTATGCGATCACATTGGAAGTGCTGGTCTATTGGCTTGGCGATTGCTGGATGCGAGACGACCGCGAGCCCAGGTACCACCGCGGCGGACGCCGTGCTAGGCGACACCTTTGCAGTCGGCCAGCTGACAGATGCCGACGGCAGTGGCGCCAGCAGTTCGCAAGGCGATGCGGCGGTGAGCGCAGGTCAGCCCATCAAAGTCGATTTCCTTTGGATGATCGACCACTCCTCGTCCATGGCCCAAGAGCAGCGGCAACTGGCGAAGGCCTTCGCTGGCTTTGCCAAGGCGTTGGCGTCAACCACTGGCGGCCAAGCTGTCGACGCGCAGATGGCGGTCGTCAGCGTTCAGCAAATTCCCGATGCCGTGGAGATCAAGAAGATCGGCCAGTTTGTGCACAAGGCCGCCACGACGCTGCCGCCTTCGGCCATTGAGCGCGTCAAGATGCCGTGTATGACTGATGCCGAATGCACCGCACCGAAATGCTTCAAGATGTACAATGCGGAAGGCAAGACCAGCATGTGCCCGGTGGAGGGAAAAGAGTGCTTCACGCCGATAGCCCTGCCCGCCGGCAGTTGGTTTTGCAAGGCAGACGCCGCATCGCCCCAGTTCACCAACAACGACAACTGCTCGGTCAACTCGCATTGTCAGTTGCGCTGCCAGAAGGACGAGGACTGCTATGCCCAGTTTGAGCCCGAAGTCCCAGAAGATGGAAAGCACCGCGTCTTCTGCAACAAGTCCACGGGGGTTCCTGGTTGCATGTTCCCACCTGAAACCGAAGGTTGCCCGACGCCGGACCAACTGCCCGCCGTGCTCAAGCAATCCATCGCGATCACAGACAAGAGTGGCAACAAAGTCGGCACCCAGCTCGACTGGTTCCGCTGCTCAGCCTCATTGGGCGCCAACCAGGCCAAGGAAGCGCAATTCGAAGGCGGCTTGCGCTCGCTGTGGACCGCGCTCGATCCCATGGGAATCAACTGCTCCGCTGGCGCGGACGGCAAGCCCGGACCCGACTGCCAGTACCTGCAATTGGTCAGGCCTGATGCTTATCTCGTGTTGGTGGCCGTTTCCGACGACGACGACTGCTCCTACTCATTCGACCTGTCAGACAGCCCAGCTGCAATCAAGAGCGCTATTCCCGCCGAGACGATGACGTATTGCCAGAGCTCAGGCGACAAGTTGGCGGGCAACACTGCTTTGAACAACGGCTACTGCGCATACATGAAAAGCAAAGACAAGCAGGCCGGCGTGCCTCCGCGCACATGCCCGAGCGACTGCTACACTCTGACAGGTGCCGGCAAGGCGAGTTGCGAGGCCGAAGCCGCCAAGAACATCGCCGACCTCGTCGCGGCCAATCCGTCGAACCTGCTGAAAAACGCCAATTTTGCTTCCGTCGCCGAATTCACGGAACGCTTCAAGTCGCTCAAAATCGACCCCACCAAGGTGCTCTTTGCCACCATGACCGGCGATACGCTGGCCGAAGTGGGCCAAGGCGGATTGACAGTCGAGCAGCAAATGGCCGTAGACCGCGCCAGCTACTACAAGTCGCTCCTCAAGAACCAAGCGGGCTCGCAGGCCCCCTACATCTGCGCCGGTCCGCGCGGCGAAGCGGGCTACGGTTCGCGCTACATCGGCGTCGCCAACGAATTCGGCAGCAACGGCTTTGTGTGGAACATCTGCAAAGGCGCAACGTTAGACGACGGCATGACCGCCATGGCCAATTGGCTGCGCGACCGGGTCCAGACCAAGTAGAGCTTGCGACAGACTTTGGGGCGAGAGAGCCCTTTGGGCCCTTTGCGCCTTGGGGGTTTTGATGAGCCTGACATCCAAGCCACCGAGCCCATTTTTCTGGCGCTGCGCGCTGAGGTCGAAGGCACGTTGCCGGCTACAGAATTCCAGCGTATTCGGCGCCGGCTCGGCTTGTCGCAGCGCGAAGCCGGCCGCGTGTTGGGCGGTGGCCCCATGGCTTTCCACAAATAGGAGAAAGGTGAGATTGCCATCGCCCGATCGGCAGCCGTGTTGCTCCGGTTGCTCGACGGGCATCCAGAATTGCTCGCGGAGATCGTTGGGCAGAGGGCGGCGTAAGTGTCTACAACTGCTGAAGGCCTTGACCAGCGACCAGCCTGGCCTCACCGCTCGACGCCGAGCAAGCCTAAGGCCGTACCGACGTTGGCGGCGCGCTCCCCTGGGTCAGACAAGTTGCCGCGCCAAAACTTCTCGCCAGGGCCAGCCCGGCCGACCGAGCCCTCGGGCGCGCCGCGGCTGGGTGGTTTGAGGTGCGCGGAGCCCGCCGCAGCCGCGCGACGCCCGGGGCTCGTCCCATGCGGGTAACGGTCGCTGGCCCGCCGGCCCGCCTGGCCAAGGGGAGTCAGATCAAGCCCTTGCCGGCAATGCAAGAGGGATGCGGGCCCGCTAGGGGGGGCGTCCGACGCCCCTTTTTGCGAGCGCAGGGGCGCCCTTCGGCGCCGCCGGCCGCGGGCA
>CAIXGW010000184.1 GCA_903919145.1 uncultured Myxococcales bacterium | reverse complement strand
CCCGGCGAGCCGTTCTTTGACGAGCTGCCCGCCGACGAGTGGGCCGCGTAGCTGGGGGACCTGAGGGTCTGCTGGCTGGCGGAGCCTTGCGCGGACCGGGCAGATCAGCTTGAACTGACGTGAAATTTGACGGTTGACGGGGGTGATCAGCTGGCGTAGGCTGGCTGCTGACGGCTGGGATTGTCTTGGTCGGGAGCGAGATGGCGCTGGCGGGGTGGTCCAATGGGCGGGTACCCGGTTTGCGGACCCTATGCATAATTTCGGGTTCGCGGCACTAGTGGGCTAGTACCCAAGGCCGTTAATTCGATCCGGGTTACACCCGGCTCTTGTTCACAGGTCTTGGCTACTACTGCTGGGTCTTTCTCCGTACCCCAAACCACGTCCGTTCCGGAACCCGGAACGAACTTGGGGTTTGGGGTACTAGATTCCGCATGGCCTCCGGCACCCTCGATGGACGAAACACGGCGTCCTGACGATTTGTGTAATTACAGGTGGTTGGCGCGAGTTTCTACTTAGTTGTTGGTCACAGTGACGGCCAGTGGGCCGAGTTGCCCGCCCTTGGCGGAGACCAAATAGACCTTGCTGGTTGCGGTGGCGGGAACTTTGGAGCCAAGAATCTGGATAGCCCAAACCCCGGTGGCGGAAACCGTGGCGGTGCCGATGACGGCCCCCGTAGTTGGCGCGCCTAGGTAGGCCGTAACCTTGTTTGCCGAAACGATTGTCGCCGTGCCGGCGATGTCCCACCGCGCTTTGCCTATGCGATAGCGAACTGTGGTGGCAGTGAGCGCATCGACTGCTGGCTGGTTAGCTACCGAGATCATGGCCGTCGACGACCCTGCCGGGCCGCTAACCCACAGCTTCAGGGTAATGGTGGCCACGCCCCCTGGTGCGCCAACTGCTGCATTGGTCGGAAACACAAAGCTGGCTGTTTCAAAGGTGGAATTTGCGATCACGACGGCAGGCCCGGCGACCTGGGTCCACTGATACGAGTTGATGCTGCCGGTGCTCCCGGTTGCCACCAGTTGCACCGTGGAGCCCAAGGCTACCGCGGCAACTGGCGCGATAACGGCGACCGGAGGCGCGGGGTTCACAAAGACTGTGACATCGTCGCTGGTGCTGCCGGCATCGTTGCTCGCGGTGAAGCGAAACACCAGAGCGGTGGCGGTCGTCACAGCCGGGGCCACAAACGTCACAGTGGTGGCGCTGGCGGGCGTCAAGATCACGCTCGGACCGCTGACCTGAGTCCAACCCTGGGTCAACGGCGTCGCGCCAGTGGTGCTGCCCACCAAGGTGCCCGTGGCACCGATGGCCACCGAAGAGTCTGTGCCCGCCATGGCCACCGGCGGCAGCGGGGCCGGCAGAGATCCCGGGTCGATCCGCAGGGCGATGGATGTAGCCCCACCCAAACTGGACTGAACCAGAATCTGCGACTTTGGCGCTAGCACGTTGACGGCCGTCAGGGTGCCCGTGGCATCTAGATCGCCCAGGCCGGAAGCCGTCAGGGTAGGAGCTGCTGCCGAATCTGCAGAAAATGCCTTAACTTGCAGACGCCTAGAGATCGGATCGTAGACGGCGTCGGCAACGGTGACTTGGTCAACCAGCGCAATGGTCACGGGAGTCAGCGTCGCGTCGCCCGTGTGGTACACCGCAACGTGGGTCGGCAAGTCAGCGCCGGCGGGCAAGGTCTGAGTGCCGACAAAGCGCCCAGAAACTCCGTCGCCGACGAGGGCAAAAGTGCCCGTGAGCGCAGAGTTGGCGGCTAGCGTGGCGACAGCAACCGACTCGCCAAAGACGGTGACATAGGTGGCGGTCGCGGTGCGCACATAGGTAGCCCGCGAAGCGCGCAAGGGGATCGGCATCGCGCCGGTAAAGAGCTTTCCTACGATCGTAAAGTTGTTATTTTGAATGGCATCTACGCCCGGCCCGCCGACAGAGGGCCCCTCGATGCGCACAAAGTTGGTGCCCAAGGGGCTGCCGATGACGGTATGTGGCGTGGCTGGGTCGCCCAAATAGCCAGTCGGCGCGGGCGATTCGGCGGGATCCCACTGCAAGAAGGCGGTCGTTACCCCTTTGAGCGCACCCTCAAAGTCGCCTGGGCACAGGCCGACGTCGACGGTTGCGTTGACCCCGCCTTTGCCGACTGCAGTTGCCACAAAGTCGTGGACGCCAAAAGGGTGTGTGATGCGGTAGGTGGCCCCGACAACGAGGTTGTCCATCCGGACTCGCATGCGGGCGAAGACGATTTGCTCGCCGGGCGTGGGGATACCACTGGTAAACGTGCCCTCAATGGCGAATTCGACCATAGCTTGGCCACCACCATTGGTCGGCTGAGCCGAAGCGCCCATCCAGTAGAGCATTTCGTCGGGAAAGTTACCCGGAAACGCCAGCGTCGCGCTCGGATCCGGCAGCGCAAACAGGCACATCGCGTCGTTATCGAGGCAAGGAGCCAACGTGATGCCGGTGGGATCCTGATACCAGGTCGGGAATCCGATGGTGGGATCCGTTGGCCCTACAGCCTGCAGTGCAAATGCAGGCATCGCCAAGGCCGCCAGTGCAATGGTCGCCAGTGTCGCACACAACCACTTAAACTTGTTCATTTCCCCCCCAGCACCGTCGTTCTATTTGGGCGTGCGGCGCGAAGGGCGCCGTCGCAGGTGAGACAATCTGCCGCAACTGTGACGCGATGTCAACCGCTACGTCACATGTCACGCGAGAATTGTCACAGTGGGTGGCCGTGGACGGGTACCTGCGCCGCTGACCGGTGCGTTCGCGGTGCAATTCGCACGGCGGGGCTCGTGCAACGCCTCTACCGGACTTTCGGTGGGCACAGCGATGTAGCGATCTGAAATGAACTCATCCCTGAAGAGCTGGTTGGGTTCCCCAAGGATTTGCAGGCAAGAGCCCAAAAACGCGACCGCCTAGCCAAGGCGCAGGGCCCTCAGGCCAACTTGGGGCCCCACTCGGCGGGAAGCTTGCCTGTCGCCGCGCGCAGGGCCAGCGGGTGGAGCTGGTTGGGCTGGTCGCGCGCTATGCATAGAGGCCATGCACGCCAGCCGCCCATCGGACCACCTCGCCAGCGCCATGGCGCCCAAGCGTCCGCGGGCAGCTCGTCAAAGCACGCTTCGCCGGGGTCATCGACATCCGGCGGGAACAGCTCGACTGGCGGCCTGCGCAGCCTTGGCTAGCCACGGCTCTTCCTTGGGGGTAGCCAGCTCTGGCGGCAGCGACGCCGGCGCGCCGGGAGCCCCGATGCGGGCAAGGGCCTGCAGCAGCCTGGGCCCCGGCCCGCGCTGCAGGTCTCGCTCCGCAGAACTCCGTAGAACCAAACACATCGGCGCCGGGCCCATATTTCGCGCTGGCGAAGCCCAGCGTCGTCTAGCCGCACTACGCCCTCTGCGGCGACTTCGCCCTGGGTCATAGCGCCTCGGCGCCGGCTGGGAGGGCCGAAAACGGGCAGCCCGGCTCTGGCAGCAGACGGAGTATGTGCTGGTCGCCTTCAGCTGCAAAGTGCGAGGACTCTGCCCGTCGTGTGATGGAAGCGTATGATCGAAGAAGCCGAGCACATGACGACGGCGATCCTTCCTGAGATTCCTTATAGGCAATGGGTATTTACCCTGCCATTTGACCTCCGCTACGTCCTGGCCTGGAACGCCGACCTCCGCAACGCCGTCCACCAAGCGCTGATGCGGGCCATCCACAAGCACTACCTTCGCGATGCCCGGTCCCAAGGGCTTGACGGCCAGGTGCAAGGCGCGGCGATCAGCGTGACACAGAGAATG
>CAIXGW010000183.1 GCA_903919145.1 uncultured Myxococcales bacterium | reverse complement strand
CACACCGACATCGAGTCGGTAGTCGACAGCGCCCTAAACTACCTGGACAACTATGATGGACGCGGTGCACGCGCCGTCGCCGACCTGCGGATGGCGGCGTAATGGAGGCCGGGTGTCTGAATTCGAAGATCAGGCGTTTAGCTAGCCATCGCCATCGATTCGGGCGCCGTTCACTGCATGATCGCCGTAAAAAGCTCAATGAACCCCGACGCATCGGCTTTGAAAGTCCGCAAGTACTTGTCGCGAAACGCATCGAGTATTGCGACGGGCACGCGTTCGCCGTTGTCGGTGCGGAGGATGCGCATCGCCCATGATTCGCACGAGCGGTGGTCTGTGTCCTGATCCAACAGCGTCTGCCATTCCGAAATGCGCGGATCGCGCTGCAACCGATCGAGCAGCAGGCTAATCGCGTCGTGTGGCCCCTCGATCACCTGCACAAACTGTCCGCGATCGAACAGAAGTGCCCCGGTGATTTGCCCACTCGGATTGTGCCTGTGCGAGGCCTGTTCGATCTGGGCCATGTCGGCGTCGATGTCGCGACCCACGTAGTTGGCCACATAGACGACAAGTCGCAGGGGAAGACGGTGGGTCATGGGTGCCTCGTCGTTAGTTCAATAGCATACGCATGCAGCTGGTGGCAGGTCTCGTCTGCAGATACGTGCGGTGCCAACGAGGCCACCACAGCCGCCCAGCGCCCTTGCTGCGCCAACGCAGTTGCGGCCTGCAGCGAGGCCTGCGCCTGCAGCCGCGCCTGCTGGACCGATTGGGGCAGGTGCTCCATGCACTCCCACAGTCGCACGGGCTGCTCGGCACCACGCAGCAAGTGCACGAGCAACGGTCGCAGGCCCTGACGGTGCGCGTCATCCAACTCGGCGGCCAGTTCGTCGGTCAATACGATATCACAGGTGAAATTGCGCGCGACTTCCTGCACACGCGAGGTCAGGTTGACCACCTGCGATACCACACTGATGTCCATGCGTTCGTCGTGGCCCACTGCGCCTACGGTAATCTCGCCACAGTGAAGGCCAATCCCCATACGTAGTTGTGGTTGGCCTGGCGCAGCCGCCTGCCGCAGCGCCTCGCAGCGCAACTGCATCTGCACTGCAGCCAACAAGGCCCCGCGTCCGCCCGGAAACAGCACCAGAGCGCCGTCGCCCATATACTTGTCGATCACGCCACCATGGCGCGCCACGACCTGACCCAAGTCGGCAAACAGCTCATTGAGCAAACGAAATGCCCGGTCGCTGCCCTCGCGCAGCACCAGTTGGCTAAATTGGCGTACGTCGACAAAGCACACCGCCATCGACTGGCTGCTGCTGTCACCCGCGCGGATCTCGCGCAGGTCGGCCTTGCCTACCAGCCCGGTCAACTCGCGCGGGACGAAGCGCTGCATGGCGCGGTACCACGACAACTGCTGCTCCCACAGGCTGCGATTGCGCAGCGCGAGCGCTACGGAATGGCAATACAGTTCGACGAGTTCTTGCTCCCACGGCTGCAGTGGACCGCCATCGATCAGCAGGAGTGGTCGCGATTCTCCTGCAAGTTCAAACACATAGCCAACGAGCTCACCCGTGCGGACGACGCCACCTTGTACCAGTTGCGGCTGGAGCTCGCGCAGGATCGCGTCGTCGAGCACTTCGGGCACTGCTCGTCCGACAGTCGCGGCATACTTGCCAGTCGCCGCCAGCACGATCCCCCCGTCTTCCTGCAGTGACCCTTCCAGCCCCAACAACAACAGGCTGCTGCGGCGCGGCAGCAGCAGTGCCGTCACCTGGTCGAGAATAGCCGCCAACAGTTCGCGCAGGCCGGGTGTGTCGAACAATTGTCCGACAGCCCGAAGGGCACGCTGTAAGCCCTGTCGCTGGCGACGGATCGTCCAGATGTCGCGCCAAGCACGGATCGCGCCGATGACGCAAGTCATCAGGCGTCGAGCGGTCGTCTCCGCCTTGCCCAGATAGTCATGAATATCATACTGCGCCGTGACTTGCGCCTCGGGTGTGTTCCCAGGCTGGCCGGTTCGCAGCACCAGCCGCATGTTGCTGTCACCGTGACCGTCGCGGATCCAGCGGACCAGGTCGAGACCTGCCGTCAAATCTTCCATGATGACATCGACAATGGCGACCGCGACGTCGGGCGTCTCGGCCAAGAATCGTCGCGCCTCTGCAGCACTGCCGACGAGGTGCAACTGCACAGCCATGCCGTCGACTGTCAGGCTCTGGAGGGCGAGTCGCGTCATGAGCAGCACATCGGGCTCATCATCGACGACCAACACCCGCCAAGTCAGCTGCGAGCCTCCGGTGCTGCCGTGCGCGCTATCCTCTTGGTTCTCGTCGTCGACGAGCACCCCTTCGTCATCGTCGAACAGCAGGTCATCGTCAGAAAAACTCATACACACTCCGTCGCCATTGGTGCGCTGGTGCGTCGCAACGCTTGCGAATCGAAAGGAAGGTAGACATGCCAGCGACACCCCTCACCAGGCGCAGTGTCGACCGCGATGGTGCCGCCGAATCGCTCCGTCACCAGCGAGTAGACGATGTGCATCCCCAACCCGCTGCCCCCTTGACCGCGACGGGTCGTGAAGAAAGGCTCAAAGACGCGCAATGCGACCTCGGCCGCCATGCCCCGGCCGTTGTCCCCAATCAGAAGATGCAGGCGATCGGCCTCAAGATGCACAGCAACAGTCACCATCGGCTCGGCAGGCAAAACGAAGGTGTCCTCTGGGTCAGGTGGGGCAAGGCCATGGACGAGCGAGTTGATCAGCAGGTTGGTCAGCACTTGCTGCAATTCCCCTGCCGCCAAGTCAAGTTGGCATGTTTCGGGCAGCACCGTGGCGACCTTGACGCGGTGTCTTTTGGCCAGCGGCGACAGGCTCTGGACTACCTCGTGGGTCCATTCATGCAACCAGGTCTTGCGCACCGCGGGTTGATCTCGATCGACGGCCACCTGCTTGAAGGACTGAATCAGGTCGGCCGCGCGCCGCAGATTCGCCACCATCAACTCGAGGCCCTCATGGGCGTCGGACAATGAGCGCCGAACGATGCCTTTGGTCGCTGTTCCCGCCTCGACATGACCCGTAAGCGTGACCAGCTGCTCTTGCACCATCGTGCCCGAGGTCAGCGCGACCCCAATCGGCGTGTTGACCTCGTGCGCGACGCCGGCGACCAGACCGCCCAGCGCAGCCATTTTCTCTTGCTGCACCAAGGCTTTTTGTGCACCTTGCAGGGTCTGCAGCGACTGTTCGAGCTCGCCAGCGCGCTGCTGCAGCAGCTCGTTGGCCAGCGCCAAGCGTCCGGCCATGTCATTGATGGCGCGGGCGGCAAGCGCAAGTTCGTCGCGACCTTCAGCTGGCACGCGGTGCTGTAAGTCACCCCGACCGAAAGCCTCGGTCCCGTCGATGAGCGCCCCCAGCCCCAGACTGAGGCGCCGCAGCAAGAGCAGCGCACCCACGGTCAGCAGAATCACCGTCAGCGCCAAGGTGGCCGACAACACCAGATCGGCGCGACCCGCTGTAGCGTGCGCAGCGGCGACGGACTCGCGCGTCCGCTCGACATACATACGCTGCAACTTGGGGACCTCTTCGCCCAGCAGCGTCTCTGCCGCCGGATCCGCGCGGGTCGCCAGCCGCGTGGTCGCCTCGACTTGTTGTTTGCCCAGACGCGGCACGACGTAGCGCCAGTCGTCAAGCAAGGGCAAGATCGTACTGGGGATTTCGGCCTCAGGAATCTTACTGATCACCCCCACGCGGGCTTCACGCCATGCGGCCTCGCAGCGGGCAATTTCGTCCAACACGCTGTGGGTGAGCTCAGCGTCCAGGCCGCCGGCCGCCTCGCCGCCGACCGAGCCCGCCAACAAGGTGACTTCGCGCTGCAATTTGGTCAAACAGCTGTTCGTCGCGGCGACGGCCCGTTCGGTCGTCAGGGCCTCGACCAGCGCGTTGCTGGCCTCCGTGCGCACCGAGCGACTCCACTGACCTAGCGCGACAGCGAACATGGCAAGCGCGAATAAGCCTGCCAGACCCCAACGGATTCGCCAGCGCAAGGTCATGGGGGCAGCTCCAGCAGCAGGTCCATCGCCATGCACGGGTCATCGCAGCGGATAACGCGGATTTTGCGGCAAGAAGCCGTCAATGGCCACGACCCGTACGGTCGGCGTGACCGTATCGCTGTCGACCAAGGCGATCGCGCCCGGGATCGCTGCGACCGCCGCGACGACCGCCTGCGAGGTCTGCAGCGGCCGCGGTGGCGCGGTGGCTCGACCACGAAAAGTCATCCCGAGCCAGTACTGGCGGAAGCGCGGCTCGGTCATTTCGCAAAGGCGCTCGACAAACCAGCTGCGTTCGGGCGAGGGCGTTCCGCGGATCAGCAGCTCGACGCGGGCCCCATTCGACCAGAAGCGTCGGTTGCCCAGCAACAAGGTCTGCAGCTCGGACTGGGTCAGCTGCGTGACCGCGGTGGCTGGGTGGACGACAACTGCCACCGCGGCCTCCGCCGACGATACGACGCCGATACACGCCCATAGCACCAACGAATATGCCACCAGGAGGCGCGCTCTTGTCGAAGCGAGTGTAAGCGCTACCACGCAGCACTCGCCTGCAGCAGCAGTTCCCACGACGCCGTCGCGCCGACGACCTCGCGACGGGCACCTTCGAGACGCAACGCCAGCGAGTCAATCACGTCCCACCGCACACCTGCCGTCCACAAGTCCTGGCTGGTGCTCGTCTTCAGCGTCGGATCGATGGCATTGAGGCGCATACGGTCCCAGCGGGCGTAGGGCTTGAACGCTTCCGCCGCCCCATACAACCGCCACGCGGCCTGCACGTAGGCAGCCTGACTCCAGTACGCGTTGGCCACCCCGTCTGACTGGTGATGCACGAGCACGAATTCGCCCGCGAGCTCAGGACGCTCTCCCGACCAGATGACGTGCGAGCCGACCAGCGTCTCTGCGACGTGCTTGCCATTGCGGGTCCGATGCGGGTCAAAATAGGCCACAGAGCCGATCCGAAGATTTGGCAATGCTGGCGGCTCCAACCACAGGCCCGCCGTGGCAGCGAGGCGCCCCGGCTCTTTCGAGCCGTCACTCGTGTGCTTGTGATCATCGCCGCCACCGGACACACCGAGGTGATACCGGATACCCAACACCGGCAAGACAGGCAGCAGCCCCTCGGCGACCAGACCGACCGCGTGATTGGGGATGAAGGCGTCACTGTAGCCGATCATCAGCGGTCGTCGCGCGGTCGTTTGCAGCCATAGGCCGTGGTGAAAGGTCGAATTCCACCACGTGACGGGCAGGTGGTGGCGACCCAGCGTCAACTTGAGCGCATCGCTATACTCGTACGAAATCAGGATACGCTCGACCCGGGTCTCCCAACTTGGGGTGCTGTTGACGCTGACTTCCGTGAACACACCAAAACCGCGCGGTAGGTCGACTGTGCCGTGCAAGACCAGTTGGCCAATCTGGAAGTCGCGGTTGCTGCCATTCTTGGTCACCGCGTAGCCCAAGTCGGCGAATGCACCCACGCGCACCCGACGGCCGGTGGGATCCTCTTCGCCGCCAAGCGCTGGCAGCAGCAGGGCAGATGCTGTGCTATCACCGGTCGAATGCGCTGTGACGGTAACGGCTTCGGGAGCGGCGACCGCAGGACTTTGCGCAGCCTCAGCGGCATGGGCGGCTGCGGCTGAGAGACCGCCGGATCCGCTCACGAAACCCACGAACGCCACTGCGAGCGCTAGAACCCGATGACTGCTACTGACGTTGGCACAGGGAGTTTGCTTCATCTTCAGACAGAGTATGCGGCTCCCAGAATCTAGGTGTCAACGCGTTGTGCTGCGACGGGTGCTTACGCGCCACCAGATCAGTTCACTGCCAACTCTTGGTTGTTTCTCCACAACCGAGCGATGCGCAGGTAAGGGTCCAAACCCCAACAGTTTTTTGTTTGGACCAAACTCGCAGCGGGGTCTAGCGCGAGTAGCAATTCGGTTCTGGTGTTGCGATATACGTCAACCGCACGGAAGGGCTCAGCGATCTTGAAGTACCGCTCCGTTGCCGTGACCTTGTTGACCGCGCCCAGCACCAGTTCGCAGGCCTGGTTGTCGACCGTCAGGCTGTGGGCGTCGGCCAGGTCGACCGTCACGCGCACCTGATTGAGGCGACCTTCAGGAACCATGATGGTGCCGATTTCGACCGCGCCGTCTTCGCCCGTCACACCCGTCCATGCCATCGGTTTGTCGACGGCGCCGGGACACCAGACTGCATCGCGCTCGTAGCTCGAGTCGAAGTAAGGCAGGCTGCTGTCCCCCGCACCCTCACGGTCGACCACGTGCAATTCCACACGCGCGACGCGGACTTGTAGCGCTTGCAGGTTCGGCACAGTCGGCGGGTTCGGGTCAACCATGCATAGGGTCCGCAAACCGGGTACCCGCCCACTGAACCACCCCGCCAGCGCCATTTCGCCCCCGACCAAGACCATCCCAGCCGTCATTGCCGAGTCTACGCCAGCCGATCACCCCCGTCAACCGCCAATGCATAGGGTCCGCAAACCGGGTGCCCGCGCATTGAACCACGCCGCCAGCGCCATGCAGCCCCCGACCAAGACCATCCCAGCCGTCAGCGACGAGCCTACGCCCGGCCTAGACTGCCGTCAACCGTTAAATTTCAGGTGAGTTCAAGCTGATCTCCCCGATCCGCGCAGGGCTCCGCCAGCCAGCAGACCCTCAGGCCCCCCAGCTACGCGGCCCACTCGTCGGCGGGCAGCTCGTCAAAGAACGGCTCGCCGGGGTCCTCGTCGACGGCATCAAGCTCTACAGGCAGCCCAGCTTCATCGACGTCCGGCGGGAACAGCTCATCCGGCGGCCCGCGCAGCGTCGACTTTTTTGGCAGCCAGACAGGATCCTCAGGCTT
>CAIXGW010000182.1 GCA_903919145.1 uncultured Myxococcales bacterium | reverse complement strand
GCGCCACCACCGCCAGCACCACCTTGCGCACCAGCTGATCGCCACCGCGCACCGCCAGCCGCGCGCCGACGATCGAGCCGACGGCTTGGGCCGCGGCCATCGGCAGGGCCCACTCCCAGCGCACCAGCCCCTTGGCGTGCAACAGCAGCATGGCCGCAAGATTGCTGGCAAAGTTGACGACCTTGGCGTGAGCAGAGGCGCGGGTCAGGTCGTCGCCCAGCCACGCTACCTGCGCCAGGATCAGAAAGGTCCCGGTGCCGGGGCCAAAGAAGCCGTCATAGCAGCCGATGACGGCGCCGATCAGCACGGCGCGCAGGGTCTGCTGCCCCTCTACCGACCGCTGGCGCTGCCCCAACGCTGGGCGCAGAGCCAGGACCGCCGCGACCGCCACCAGCAGCACCAGCACCAGCGGCCGCAAGACGGCCGGCGCCAGCAGGCTCACCAGCTGGGCCCCGCCCAAAGAGCCGGCAAAACCGCTGAAGAAAAGCGCCGGGACCCGCTGCAGCTCAATGCGGCCCGCATGCCAAAAGGTCAGCAGCGCCGAGCCCGAGCCAAACACCGCCTGGCCCTTGTTGGTGCCCACCGCAGCCTGCACCGGCAACCCGGTCAGCAGCAGGGCCGGCAAGGTCAGCAGACCGCCACCGCCAGCGATCGCGTCCACGGCCCCGGCCACCAGAGCCACGGCACACAGCCCGGTAATTTCGTTGAACTCAATCAGCAACGGTGTCTACCGCCCGCGCTTGGGCACCAGCTGCTCTGCCGGGATGGTCCACACGCCAGAGGTCGGGCCATAGCCAACCACCACCCGGCCCAGCGAGCCCACGTCGAGCCAGACACCACCTTGAATCTGATAGGGAATCACAAAATCCAGGGCCTTACCGGCCTGCAGCTGCGCGGCCGACTGCTTGGCCAGCTGCAACAGCACCTGCAGCAGCGCCTCTGCCCCAAAGGAAAACCGCGCGGTGACCAAGACTTCAGCGTCCTGGACCACTTGCGGCATCACAAAGCTCGGCTGCTGGCCAGCCAGGGCCTGGATGCCCGAGGCGATCAAGAAGCCGGCTGCCGCGTTCTGAAAATCGGCGATCGACTTGATGTCCGTGCTCTTGGACACGCAGGCGCCCGGCCCGGGCTGCCCGGTGCAGCCAGGCTGGTCTGTTCCGCAAAACGCCACGCAGGCTGCGCCGAGCGACTGGTTGGTCTTGTCTGGAAAGACGACCACCGCCGCCAACAGCTCGGCCACGGGAATGGGAAACTGGTTGGGATTCTTGACCTTGAACTTCAGGTCAAAAGACACGCGCATCTGCGAGGCCAGCGGCGGCGCGCCAAACGCCGCCTGACACGCCAGCGACGCCGTCCCGGGCAGGCCGACATCGGGCACCACCAGCGGGCAATAGTAGCGCGCCATCATGCTCTTGGACGGCGACTCCACCAGCTCAGTGCCAGAGTATTCTACCGTGGGCATCAGTGGCTGTACGGCCGGGTTGTTGGCCTGGGTCTCAGCGATCTGCAAAAGCGCGTCGCAGCTGGTCAACGGGGCCAGCAGCGCGGCAGCCAAGGCAAGGGTCAGCAAGGAGCGGGGAGCGCGGTTCACAAAGAACCTCCTAGAGTGAGAGCGGCCAAGGTGCAGCGGCGGCTGTGGCCACCCAGCTGAGGCCACCCAAGAGAGGTCACCCAAGAGAGGTCACCACAGACTGCCCAATAGCGAATCCGGGTCGATCTGGCAAGGCGCCCGACCGCCCATGGCTGGCAGGCCACGGCCCAGCAAGGCCAGCTGGTCTTTGGCGAGCTTGCGATCTGCAGGCCCCCGCGGTAGGACGCCGCTGGGCGGCTCTGATTCACCGCAGCCGCGACGAAAAGGCGATCCCGCGCTATCCTGGTCTTGCCACAGCCCCGGGTAGCCCCAAACGGTGGGTTCTTTGCCTGAGCAGGCCTTTGGGGAGCCCATGCGCGACGTCACACAACCGCTGAATTCGCTGGACTTGATCACCCAGCCGCTGCCCTTGGCCGTGTTTCACCTCCGCGGCAGCCAGCGCGAGATGGGCGCCCAGCACGGTCGGTTGCTCAAGCAAATCGGCGGCTGGCAGGCCACGGCGGCCTACTACCCCAAGATGGTCGAGCAGATGATCCGCGGCAGCGCGATTGCCGCGGCGGATCGGGCGCTGCCGGCGCTGGCGCGACCGCTGCTGGCTGCCCTGGCGCGGCGGATGGAGAGCCATCGCCCCCCAGAATTGCGAGCCCGGACCGATGCTTTCTTGCGAGCCTGTGGCCAGTCGCCCAGCCAGGCGCGCCACCTGCTGGCCATGGACCTGTTTCAGAACGCGGTGGGGCTGGCCGGTCGCCATGCCCTGGGCCCTTTTGCCGATCCGTGGATGCGCCAAGCGGTGCCGGCTTGTTCTACGCTGATGGCCTGGGGCGCTGCCACCGTGGATGGACGGATGCTGCACGGCCGCAACTTTGACTTTCCCGGGGTGGGTGTGTGGGATGCGGCACCGGTGGTAGTGTTCTGCACGCCAGACAAGGGGTTGCGCTACGCCTTTGCCACGGTGCGCGGCGGCGACACGCCCGGCGTGTCGGTGTGGAATGAGGCGGGTCTGACCTTGACCCCGCACACCCGCCTGCACCGCGACGTGTCCTTCTCTGGGGCGTCGATCTTGGACCTGTGCCACGACATCATTCGCAAGGCCAGCAACCTGGCCCAGGCAGAGGCGATTTTGCGCGAGCGCCGGGTGTGCTCTACCTGGGGGCTGTCGATCTCGTCGGCGGCGGAGGGCAAGGCTGTGGTCATGGAGTGCCACGCGGCGGGAGCAGCGGTGGTCTGGCCCCAGGGCGACAACCCGTGGCGGACCTGCACCAACCACTACTTGGCGCCAGAGCTGCGCCACCGCGAGCTGGCGCCTTCGCCGGGCTGGACGTGGCACACCCACAGCCGCATGAAGCGCCTGGAGTTTGCCGCCCAGCAAGCGGTGGCCGGGCAGCCGCTGGACGTGCCGGCCTTGTTCGGCTGGCTGGGCGACGGCCACGATGCCGACGCGCCGGAGTTGGAGAGGGTCGCGGGCGGCGTGCTGGCCCAAGCCACCAGCGTGCAGACCGTGGTGTCGGACCCGCAGCGCCAGACCTTCCACTTGTCGGTGGGGCGCTGCCCGACCGGGCGCGGGGCGGCGTTGGCGGTCAAGTGGGACTGGGACTCGCCGGTGGGCGTGCAGGAGCTGCCGATCAGCGGCGCGCCCGTTCACGCCCAGCCCAGCATTTTTGACAGCGGCCCGGCGCAGTTGGCCCACCGCCACTACCTGCGGGCGGCGCAGATGGAGGCCCAAGGCGGCGATCCCCACGAAGTCGGCTTTCACCTGGCCAGCGCCGCCGAGCTGCTGCCCAGCGAGCCCACTTTGCAGCTGATGGGCGGAGCGGTGGCGCTGCGCCGCGGCCAGCTGGGCCATGCCCTGGCGCTGTTTGAGCGGGGTATCGCCGCTGAGAAGTCGCCGTTTGCCTTGGGGCGCCTGCACTTTTGGGCGGCACGCACGGCCGACCACCTGCCCGACCGGGCCACCTCCGGCCACCACCGCCGCGCTCTGCTGGCCCTGGACCACCCGCTGCTGCGCGACCTGCAGAACCGGGCCCGCCACGAGACCAGCAAGCCCCACCCGCTGGCCAAGCTGCGCAGCATCGGCTTGCACACACTGCTTGGTGACATTGGCTGACGCAGGGCTTGGCGACATTGGCTGACGCCGGGGGCTTGGCGCTAGCTTTTTCCGGCCACATCATTTGTACATTATTGATTTAGCAGGATTAATCAGTCTCTTGCCGGTGGAGGTTTGGCATGTACGGGGTGCTGCTGGTGCCGCCAGCTCTAGACGTGGACGCGGCGGCGCAGGCGCTGGCCCAGGCCCTGGGCAGCTCTGCCTATGACCAGCGCCAGCCGCTGCTGCGCGGCCTGCCGTGGGTGGTGGCGTGGGGCGAGCAGGTGGAGCCGGCGCGCGAGCTGGCGGCGCGGCTGCGTGCGCTGGGGCTGCAGGCTTGGCCGATCTCGCAGGCGGCGCTGGAGATGGACGCCGACGTGCTGGAGGTCAGAACCTTCTCTTTGAGCCAAGCAGGGTTGAGTGTGGCCGATCGCGCCGGGCGGGCCCTGCAAGCGTCGTGGACCGAGGTGGCGGTGGTGCTGCCGTGCCGGGCCGACCAGGGCCAAAGCGTGACGACCCAGACCACCACCAAGAAGACCAGCATGGTCAAGCTGGCCATGGGCGTCCCCCTGCCCTCCAAGCAGACCGAGACAGCCAAAAGCCACAGCGTTGACAGCAATTTCTTCTGCCTGCTGTGGCTGCGGGCCAGCCGACCCAGCGGCGGCGAGGCGTGGCTGCGCCTGGACAGCGAGGGTCTGGAGTACAGCGGCCTGGGCCCCGACCGCACGGCCTCATCGACATCCAATTACCTGTTATTGCTGAAGTGGTTACAGCAGATGGCCCCCACCGCCTGGGACACGCGGCTGGAGCGGGCCGGCGGCAAGATCGCGCCCATCCCGTTGCCGCCGCGCAGCAACAAAGAGCAGGTCAACCGCAAAACTTCAGTGGCGGTTCAGGCTCGGCCATGGGAAACTGAGACGGCGGTGTTGCAGGCGGCGCGGCTGCTGGTGTTGGCCAATCGTCTGCAGGCAGCCGCGGTTGCACGGGGCCTTGCCTGACGGGGCTGCCAAAGTGGTTGACGGGACGGGCAACGGGGAAGCGGCGGAGGTGGCCATGCGCAGCACACGACCGAGCCAAAGCAAAGCGCAGCGCGGATTGCAACTGCGCCGCAGGCCGTGGCTGTGGCCCTGGTTGCTGCAGGTTGGTTTGGCTGGGCTGGTCGGGCTGGTCGGGCTGCTTGGGCTGGTTGGGACGGGACCGACCGGGGCCTACGCGGCCGACAAGTGGTCCACACCTTATGACGGCGTCAAGTTGTTGCACCGCACCACGGCCAGCCCCAAGTGGAGCATCTGGGTCCTGGTGATCGATACCACCATCGCCGGTGTCCAGCTCGACGCGACCACCAGTGCCCAGCGCAAGCAAAAAACCTCAGCGTTTGCCAAGCAGATCAGCGCCCAGGCCGCCATCAACGGCGACTTCTTCAGCTACGCGACCTACGCCACCGGTGGCCTGGCGGCGGGCGACGGCAAGGCCTGGACCGACACCGCGGATGACAAAAGCGACGCCAACCTGACCTTCTCCAAGGGCACGCCCGCCAAGCCGGTGGTGCACATTGCCTCTGAGATCGTCAAGTTTGACACCAAGACCATGTGGGGCACCGTCTCGGGCCATCCCCTGCTGGTCCAAGACGGCAAGACCACGACTTCGGCCACCAAGGGCGCTTTCTGCACCGCCCGCCACCCGCGGACCATGGTCGGCCTGGACAAGACCGGCACCAAGCTGCTGATGGCCGTGGTCGACGGCCGCCAGCCCTCTTTGAGCGTGGGCATGCGCTGCGACGAAGAGGCGGCGCTGATGAAGGAATTGGGCGCCTGGGATGCCATCAACTTTGACGGCGGCGGCTCTACGACGATGTACGTGGCCGGGCAAGGGGTGGTCAACTCGCCGTCCGACGGCAATGAGCGCACCGTGGGCAATCACCTGGCCCTGTACGCGGCCAAGGTCGGCACGATGGCGTCGCTTTCAGGCAAGGTCTACGTGGCCGGCCAGGCGAGCAAGGTCCTGGCCAACGCCGAGGTCAAGGTCAGCGGCGGCCCCACCGACACCACCGACGCCAAGGGCACTTACCTGCTGTCGGTAGCGCCGGGCACCTACACGGTGACCGTGACGCTGAGCGGCTACGTGGCCCAGACCGTCAAGAAGACCCTGGCCAAGAACCAGGACTTGGTGCTGGACTTTGCGCTGGTGGCCTCGGTCCAACCCACCGACGTGGACGGCGATGGCGTGGTCGACACCAAAGACAACTGCCTGAAGATCAAGAATCCCGGCCAAGAAGACAAAGACCAGGACGGCATTGGCAATGTCTGCGACGGCGACGACGACAACGACAAAGTCTTTGACGAAGACGACAACTGCCCGCTGGTGGCCAACGCCGACCAGAAGGACAAAGACAAAGACGGCCTGGGCGACGTCTGCGACCCCAAAGACGACACGCCGCTGCCGCCGGCCGATCCCGGGCCCGATGGCGGATCGACCCCCGATGCCACGGCGCCAGATGTCACGGCGCCAGATGCCGCCGCGCCAGATGCCGTTGCTGCGGACGCCGCCAAAGATGCCGGCAGCGTCTCAGATTTGCCAGTCACCAAGCCCGACAGCGACAAGGACGGCTGGATCGACGCCTTGGACAACTGCCCCTACCTGGCCAATGCCAACCAGGTCGACCTGGACGGCGACCAACAGGGCGATGCCTGCGACCCCGACGATGACAACGACGGCGAAGGCGATGGCGTGGACAATTGTCCAGTAAAATACAACCCCAACCAAGACGACCAGGATGGCGATGGCGTCGGTGACAGCTGCGATTTGACGCCGTTGCCCGCCGCCGATGCCACTGCCGCTGGCGACAGCGACGCACCAGACCAGACGCCCAAAGACAGCCAGGACAGCGCGACGGCCAGCAGCGACAGCGCAGGCAAGACCGATGACGGCGGCCCAGCAGACCCTGGCCCAGCAGACCTCAGCAAGGCCGATCCCGGAGGGGATGAATTGGCGGATGGCGCAGCCCCCGACCAGGCCGACGCTGCGGCCGCACCGCTGCAACTTATCGACATCCAACAGACCTCAGATGCCGCCGCCCACCAATTCGCCGCCGCAGCAGACAGCGGTTGCACGGCCGGCCCCACCCACCGGACGTCGCCCGCAGCCGCGGCGGCGCTGACAGCAGGGTTAGCTGGCCTGGCGTGGGCCTTGCGCCGGCGCCGCTCTGCTGCCTGTGCAACGGGGAGCCATGACCGAGTCAGCCGCTGATACGCCCTTGAAAACCGCAGCCGACAAGCCTATCTGGCGCGGGGTCACCCACCAGTGGGCCTTCTTCTTGAGCCTCATTGGCGGCGGGGCGATGTTTGCCCTGGCTCCGCCCGGTCGCGCGGCGCTGGCGGTGGGCATCTACGTGGCCAGCGTGGCCGGGCTGTTTGGCGCCAGCGCTCTGTACCACCGCCCCAACTGGCAGCCCTCTACCCGGGCCTGGCTGCGGCGCATCGATCACTCGGCGATCTACACTTTGATTGCAGGCACTTATACGCCAGTCGCCATGCTGGCGCTGCCAGAAACCCAGGGCCGGCGGCTGCTGATGGTGGCGTGGATCGGCGCCGCGGTCGGCATCGTCAAGTCGCTGGCGTGGGTGCACGCGCCCAAGCCGGTGTCGGCCGCGCTCTATGTGCTGATGGGCTGGCTGGTGCTGAGCGAGTGGTCCAGCGTGTCCACGGCGATTGGCCCGCGCGGGGTGGCGCTGCTGGCGATAGGCGGCGTCTGCTACACCTCTGGCGCCGTCATCTACGCCAAGCGCAAACCCGATCCGTGGCCCAAGACCTTTGGCTACCATGAGATTTTTCACGTGCTGGTGATTGTGGCCGCGCTGGCTCACGGGGCGATGGTGGCCGGGATCGTGTGGCAGTAGCAGCGGCGAGTTCTGGTTGGGTCCAGGCGACTTCGGGTCTACCGCCCAACAGACGCAAGGTGGGGCGGCTACAGCAGATCCTTGCGGCCGCGCTTCTGCAATTCCGCTACGACTTCGCGCACATCCTGACTGCGCTCTGCCGGCAGCACCAGCATGGCGTCGGCCGTGGCCACCACCGCAATGCCCTGCAGCCCCACCACCGCGACCAGCGGCCCGGTGCTGATGAGCACGCAGTCGCTGCTGTCGATGGCTATCACATCGCCGCGGCTGAAATTCTCTTGGCCTTCTGCGCGCATGCCCGCCAAGCTCAGCCAGGTGCCCACGTCGCTCCAGCCGGCGTCCAGGCGGACGACCTCAATCGCCTGCTCTTTCTCCATGACGCCATAGTCAATCGAGATGCTGGGGCAGGCGGCAAAGCGCTCGACAAACTGCTGCTGCCACGGCTCGCTGCCCGGGTCCAGGCCCCACAGCGGCTGCAAGGCCTGGCCAATGGCCGGCACGTGCTGCTGCAAAGCCTGCCAGGCGCGGTCGGCGCGCAGCACAAACACCCCGGCGTTCCACAGGTGCTGGCCACCGGCGAGGTACTGCAAAGCCACTTCGACGCTGGGCTTTTCAACAAAGCGCTGCACCTGGCGCACGCCGCTTGCCACCTCTGGCCCCAGCTGGATGTAGCCGTAGCCGGTCTCTGGATGGCTTGGCGTCACGCCCAGGGTAACAATGGCACCGCCATCGGCCCGCTGAGCCGCCAGCACCAGCGCCGCGCGAAACGCCGCCGGATCGGCGATCCAGTGGTCGGCCGGCAGCAGCACCAAGATGGCGTCTGGGTCCAGCCTCAGGGCCGCCAGGGCAGCAACTGCCATGCACGGAGCGGTGTTGCGCTGCATGGGCTCGCCGATCACCGCGCCCGCCGGCAGCTCTGGCAGCAGCTGCTGCACCGGTGCCACCAGATGCGCCGCCGTTACCACCAGCCGCCGTTCGGCGGGGCACAGCGGAGCCACCCGGTCAAAGGTGGCTTGCAGCAAGGTGCGATCGCCAAAGAACGTCAGCAGTTGCTTGGGCGTGGCCTGCCTGGACAGCGGCCAGAACCGCGTGCCTGAGCCACCGGCCATCACCGCGCAAACCAGGCGCTCGGCAGCCGAACTCACGGCGCGCCCGCCGGCAGGATCCGCACGTGGTCGGCGATCTGCAGCGGCGCCGCCGTCTTGGCCACAACCTCTGCCACCGTGGTGTCGCTGGCGATTTCCGTGAGCAGCAGCCCCGTCGGCGTGACATCGATGACCGCGAGATCGGTGACAATTTGGTTCACCACCCCCTTGCCAGTCAGCGGCAGCGTGCAGGTGCTGAGGATCTTGGGGTCGCCGTTCTTCTCGGTGTGGGTCATCACCACCACCACCCGCCGCGCCCCGGCGACCAGGTCCATGGCGCCGCCCATGCCCTTGACCATCTTGCCCGGCACCATCCAGTTGGCCAGGTCGCCGTTGGCCCCGACCTGCAGGGCACCCAGGACGGTCAGGTCGACGTGGCCGCCGCGGATCATCGCAAACGAATCGGCCGAGCTGAAGTAGGCCGAACCGGCGATCTCGGTGATGGTCTGCTTGCCCGCATTGATGAGGTCGGGATCCTCTTCTCCCTCAAAGGGAAATAGGCCAATGCCCAACATGCCGTTCTCTGACTGCAGCACCACGTCCATGCCAGCCGGAATGAAGTTGGCGACCAGGGTCGGAATGCCGATGCCCAGGTTGCAGTAGAAACCATCGCGCAGTTCTTCGGCGACGCGGGCGGCCATTTGTTCGCGGGAAAGTGGCATGGGGCCTCCGGATGGGCGGGTTGGGGCAGGTTGGCCCCGGCGGTCACGGCACCGCGGGAGCGGGCGCGGGGCGCGCCGTCTTGGGATCCTTGCTGACCTTGCTGTCTTTGCTGTCTTTGGCCGCCGGATCCAGACCCGTGTAGCGGCGCCAGGCCTTGACGTCTGGCCCCAGGTGCTGGCCAGAGAGATTCTCAAGGGCGTAGACGGTGTTGGCGACGATGCGGTTCTCGGCATCGCTCAGGTAGGGCACCAACTCCGCCAGGATCGTCAGGTCGCCGATTCTTGGAAAAGTCTTGAGCAGCTCGATCTTTTCTTCGACGGCGGCGTCGCTCTTGAGCCGCTGAAGCAGCACCTGGCTGGCACCGGCGGGCTTGAGCTTGCCAATGGCGTCCAGCACAAACACCAGCTCGTCTGCCTCCAGGCCAGCATTGGCCACCAGAGTCAAGAGCTTGGGGCCCATGGCCGCCAGCAGGCGGTCGGCCGCCACCCGCGCCGCAGCGCCGCGCCGACCGGGCAGGTCCAGGGCTGCCAGCACCGCCGGCTCGGCCCAGGGCACCCAGTGCGCCCGCAGCACTTCGACCGCCGCGCGGCCGAGCTCTGCCGACGGGTGAGCCACCAGCAGCAGCGCCAGCGTGCGGGCCCGCGGGGCGCTCAGCCGGGCCAGCGCCTGCAGCGCCTCGGTCCGCGCCGGCACAAAGGCACCGGCCGTACCGGCCAAGTTGGCCAGGGGCAGCTCTGCCCGCGGATCGCCAATCAAAGCCAAAGCTTTGGCGCCCTCTGCCTGCATGCGCGGCACCTTGGCGTCGCCCAGCGCCTGGATCAGCAGCTCGGCGCCTTCTTTGGCGTGGAGCACGCCGAGCCCGCCCGCCGCCAGCAGGCGATTGCGCAAAGGCTGGCCGGCCGCGACCAGCTGCAGAAGGTCAGGGATGGCCCGCGGATCGCCCAGCCGCGCCTGAGCCGCGCGCACGTCGGCCAGCTCTGCGGCTCCCGCCAGCTGCTTGGCCGCGGCATCCAGGGCGTCTTTGTGCTCGCGCGCGTCCAACATGGCCAGGCCCAGGGCCAGCTTCGCCTTGGCCGCGGCCGGGGTGGCGGCGGCAGTCAGCTTGGCGGCCAGCGCCGGGATCTCTGCTTTGCGCGACGCCGCCGCCGTCTGCAGCGCGGCACACCGCTGAAAATCGGCGAATTCGCAAGCGGCGACCTCGTCCCCCAGGTCGGCGTGCGCATCGGTCGCCCAGCCTGTGCCCAAGCCCGCCAGCAGCCAGCCAGCGGCCAGTGCCAGGCCGGTCGTCCTGCCGCGTCGGTTGTCTGCGATTTTGCTCATGGGTCCGCCGTGCTGTGGGGGCTGACCGCGGCGCCACAGCCTTGGTCAGCGGCGCCAGTGTGCCACCCGCAGCCCCCCCATTCAAGTCTCAAGCAGTTCAATGGGTTGACCAAGCCCAATCGCCAAAGTGCTGGTGCCTGCGCGGTGCTCCTGCCCTGGCGGGACTTGCCCCGGCCCTGCCCACAAAACGGTCAGCCGGGCAGAACCCAGCCGGGGGCCTGCACCGTCAGCGCTGGGCCAACGATGCCGGCGGGCAGCTCCAGCCGCACCGCCCGCAGCGCAATGCCCGGCAGCGGCCACGGATCCGCTGAACCGTACAGCCCATCGCCGGCAATGGGCCAGCCGCGACTGGCCAAGTGCACGCGCAGCTGGTGGTTGCGGCCGGTGCGCGGCTGCAGCGACCACGCCCACAGCCCCGGCAGGGGCCCCGGGCCGTCAAAACGCGCCTCGGTGTGCGCCGGCTTGCCTGCGGGGTGGACATAGGCGCGCTTCTTGCCGCGCATCAGCGTGTCTTTCCAGGTAAAATGGCTGCCATCGGCGCCCGGCCTCTGGCCACCGGTCAGGGCGGCGTAGGTCTTCTGCACCTGCTGATGCTCAAACGCCATCGACAGCGCCCGGTGGGCCTCGGCGGTGCGGGCAAACAGCAAAATGCCTGTGACTTCGCGGTCTAGCCGATGGGTCACCCACAGCTTTTCGCCGCGTTGGGCCTGCAACTGCTGGTGAACGCTGTCAGAGCCAAAGCGGTCGGCGATGCTGGGCAAGCCGGCGGGTTTGTCGACAATCACCAGGTCAGGGCGTTCGAGCAAGATGTCCATAGGCCAAGCGTAGCGCAGCGCCGGGCCGCAGTCGACCGGCGGCTGCGGGGAGGCATTCGGCGGGGCCTGTGCTAGACTGCGCCGCCGCGAGGCCCAATGCCTCGGCAGGAAACAGCGATGCAGCCAAGGGTAGTTCTGGTCACAGGGGCAACGGCGGGGATAGGCGAGGCGGTGCTAAGGCGGGCGGTGGCGGCGGGCAGCCGGGTGATTGCCTGTGGTCGGCGGGCCGAGCGTTTGCAGGAATTGGCGACCGAGCTGGGGCCGCAGGTGCTGCCGCTGCCGCTGGATGTGCGCGACCACCCGGCCATGGAGCAGGCCCTGGCGGCCCTTCCCGCTGAATTTGCGTCGATTGACTGCCTGGTCAACACCGCCGGCTTGGCGCTGGGCCTCAGCAAGTTCTGGGAGAATGACGACTCTGACTGGCAGGTCATGATCGAGACCAACCTGACGGCTATGTTGCACGTGACCCGCACGGTGGTGCGCGGGATGCTGCAGCGCGAGCGCGGCCACATCATCCAGCTGGGCTCGGTGGCCGGGCGCTATCCCTACGGCGGCGGCAGCGTGTATGGCGGCACCAAGGGCTTTGTCTCGATTTTCTCTGACCATTTGCGGGTCGACTTGAACGGCACCCCAGTGCGCGTGACCAGCATTGAGCCGGGCGCCGTAGAGACCGAGTTCTCTGTGGTGCGCTTCAAGGGCGATGGCCAGCGCGCCAACAAGGTGTACGAGGGCTTTCAGCCGCTGTCTGGCGCCGACGTCGCCGAGTCGATCTGGTTCTGCGCCTGCCAGCCAGCCCACGTCAACATCAACCACCTGGAGCTGATGCCGGTGGCCCAGAGCGCCGCCGGCTTTACCTTCGCCCGCAAGCTCTGAGATAGCCAAAGCGGATTGCGGTTGGCCCTGGCCCTTCGACGACCAGCGTGCCAGAGGCTTGGGGCCTCTGCCGCGGGCCGCTGGCGTGCTATTCTGCAGGTGGGTTGGGTCTTTTCTGCGACCCACAGTGGAGGATGAGATGCGCGCCAATTTCCGCTCTCCCGCGCGGCGGGTTATGCCGATACTGCTGGTTGCAGTTGGGCTTTTTGGCTGCGAGCAGTCTTCAGGCAGCCAGACGGCCGACAGCGGCGGCGCTGACCAGGACGTCACCATTGGCGACAGCGCTGCTACCGATGCGGTGGCTGACGTCGACACAGGGGCCGACGCCGACATCGTTGCGGACGCCGACGTGTTGCCAGGCACCGACGCGGTGGCCGATGCGGATGCCGACGCAGGGCCCGGCTCCGATGCCGCGCTGGACGCTCAGGTCGACAGCGACACCGGCTTGGATGTGGCCGTGAAGGTCTGCAACGAATTGTCGAGCTCCCTGCCCCCTTGCCCGGCGGGCAGCTACTGCGCCAAGGCCGCGGGCAGCTGCTCGGCCAACGGCCACTGCGAAGCCAAGCCGCAGGGCTGCACCAAAGAACTGAACGCCCAGTGCGGCTGCGACGGTGTCACCTACGGCAACCCGTGCATGGCGGCGGCGGCGGGTCAAGCCATCCAGTACGCAGGGTCCTGCAAGCCGTTGCCGACCTGCAAAATCGGCGACAACAGCACCTGTGGCGCCGGCGAGTACTGCCATGGCCAGACCGGCCAGTGCGCCGGCAGCGGCAGCTGCTCCGCCAAGCCCGAGGTCTGCCCCACTATCTACAAACCGGTGTGCGGCTGCGACGGCGTCACCTACGGCAACAGCTGCGAGGCGGCCGGCAAGGGCCAGCCGGTCCAGGCAGACGGTGCGTGCCCGGCAAGCTGCGACGCGACCAGCAACAGCGGCTGCGCCGTCAAGCAGACCTGCGTGGCGCCGCTGGGCCAGTGCGGCGGCAAGGGCCTGTGTGTCGACATCCCAGAAGCCTGCGACGCCCTCTACCAGCCGGTGTGCGGCTGTGACGGCAAGACCTACAGCAGCGAATGCACCGCCGTTGCGGCCGGCGTCGATCTCAAGGCCAAGGGCGAGTGCAGCGCCGGCCCCCTCAATTACTACCTGACCTGCGGAGCCCCAGTGTGTGGCGGCTGGACCGACAAGGGCATTGCCTTGTGCACCAAAGAGCAGCAAGCCGGCGGGCCGTGCAAAGTCGACGGCGAAGTCTGCGACCCCAAAGACGGCTGCAACGCGCTGCTGAAGTGCACCACCAGCGACCCCAAGCAGCAGCCCGGCGGCTGCCCGATCTCCAAGGCCAAGTACAAGAGCGACATCCACTACTTGCAGCAGTCAGAGGCCAAGCGCCTGGCCGACCGTTTGCTGGCGACCCGGCTGGCCACCTACCGCTACACTGCGCAAGGACCTGAAGGGGCGCGCCATCTGGGCTTTATCATCGACGACGACCCGACCAGCCCTGCGGTCGATGCCCGGCGAGACATGGTCGACCTCTACGGCTATCTCTCTATGGCCGTGGCCACTTTGCAGCAGCAGCAGGCGGAGATTGGGCAGCTCAAGGCCGAGGTCAAGCGCCTTTCGCGGTCGCAGGCTCGGCGGATCCCCGTGGCGGATCCCCAAAGCCAAGGCCAAAGGCGCTAGAGCCGGACGCATCCCCAAGCGGATCTTCGGGCAAGGGCAACGAGTGGCCGCACCCGGCGCTCTAACAACAGCGCCATGCCCCTGCGATGAAAGCTGGAACCGGTTGGAGCTCCAGGCCCGCCAATTGGCCCTTGACCACCTGGGCCAGGATTCGCTACGGTAGACCCGTCCGGATGTGAAGGTCTATGTAGTGCTGTCGCGAGCCAGTTTGCAGCTGGGTGGTGCTCAGGGCAGCCCCCGACCCCAGTGGCATGCCACAAAGCTTGTCTACCAGGCGGGCGGCAACCCGATGCCAAGGGCCGGCTTAGACAACCAGGGCAGGTCGCTACGGCAAAGCATGGCGTTGGACCAACCGACGTCGATCTGGAGGATTCCATGGTGTTTTCAGGAATGAAATGGCTGGCAAGCGCTGCTGGACTGGCCCTGGCTCTTGCCGCAGCAGGGCCCATCTACGCTGCGGTGCCTGCCCAGGTAGCTGTCGAAGGCTTCCTCTACAGTTCGTCGGGCAGCGCGGCGCCAGATGGGACCTATACCGTGAGCTTCCGCGTCTATGAGACGGAGACCGCCGCGACGCCGCTTTGGACGGAAGCCAACGCAGTTGTCAGCGTCAAGAACGGCCAATTCAGCTGGCCCCTGGGCAGCAAGACGCCCCTGGACGCGACCACCGTGGCCAAGGCCGCGTGGTTTGGCCTGACCGTTGACAAGGACCCGGAATTGCCGCGCAAACCGCTGCAGAGCACCTTCTTTGCCCTGCGCGCCGGCATGGCGGCCGGGCTCGAGTGCACCGGCTGCGTCGCCGCCAGCGCCCTGGACGCCAAGGTGCTGACTGGCTACGCCAAGGCCACCGATCTGTCTGCCGTTGGCAAGTCCGGGCAGTACAAGGATCTGTTGGGCGCCCCCGACCTGGCCAGCTACGCCAAAACCGCTGATCTGGCCGCTTACGCCAAGACCGCAGACCTGAGCAGCTACGCCAAGGCGACCGACCTCGCCGACTATGTCAAAGCCTCCTCGCTGGCCAAAGTGGCGGGCACGGGCCAATACGCCGACTTGGCAGGCCTTCCGGTGCTGGCCAAGCTCGGTGCGACCTGCGGCACAGGCCTTGTGGTCAAGGGCCTGAAGGCCGACGGCAGCCTGGACTGCATCACCGGCGGCGACCAGGCCCTCAGCAACTCCTTTACCACCAAGCTGAACAACGTCTTTACCAATGAAATCCCGATTGCGATCCCCAATGCCAAGCCGCAGGGCACCTCTTTGAGCGTGGTCGTGCCGGACATCGGCCTGGTGGAAGGCGTCTCTGCCGAAGTCGATGTGCTCAACAGCGACATCTCCAAGCTGAAGCTGACCCTGCTCGACCCCCTGGGCGTCAGCCACCTGCTCTACAACGGCGGCATGACCGGTACGGCGCTCAAGACCGCCTTTCCGTCCCCCACGCCGATGGCGGTGGGCAACCTGGATGGCTGGATCGGCAAATCCCCCAAGGGAGACTGGCACTTGATGGCCACCGACCTGTCGCCTAGCGGCAGCGGCGATGACGGCTTCATCAACCGCTTCTCGATCAAGTTCAAGTACGCCGCCACCGGCAAGCTGGCTGCGGTGCCGCAGCTGACCGATGTGGACGGCCACGTGTACGGCCGGATCGCCTCTGTCAGCAAAGACAATTTGGCCGATGGGCAGGCTCTGACCTTTCAGGCCAACGGCCCAGCCGTGGTGGCGCAGGCGTGGTTCTACGACGCCAGTGCCAAGTCGTGGGTACAAGCCAATTCCGGCCAGAGCGCCACTGGCAGCTGCTCCAACTGCGGCACGGCCGCCGATGGCGTGTTCAATCCACAGTCCAACACCACGCTGGCCACCAACAAGAAGTACCAGTTCTCGCAGTTTATCATTCCCAAGGGCGTGACGGTCACGGTGACCGGCTCGGCGGCGCTGGAGATCAAGGCGTCGGTCAAAGTGCAGATCGACGGCACTTTGCTGCTGGATGGCGGCAAAGCGCCCGACACCAACTCGGGCACCAATGGCTGCGGCGGCGGCGCCAGCCAGCCTGGCGCGGCCGGCCCCGGCGGCTGGGTGGGCGGTTACAGCACCTATGGCGTGTGGACATCCGTAGGCGGCGATGGGCCCGGCGGCGGCGCCGGTGCGGGCAACGGCAATGGCTACGGCAATGGCGGCGGCGGCGGCGGCGGCGGTCACGCAGCCAAGGGCGGCGATGGCGCCATCGGCGGCAGCACCAGCAGCCAGGGCCCCGGCGGGGCCGGCGGCGGCAGCTACGCCAGCCTGACCAACGACGCCCTGCAGGGCGGCTCTGGTGGCGGCGGCGGCGGCTACGGATCGGCCGCCAACTCGGCGGGCGCTGGCGGCGGCGGTGGCGGCGGCGCGGTCTTGATCGAAGCCCCGAGCATTGTGGTGACCGGCACCATCAGCGCCAAGGGTGGCGTTGGCGGATCGCAGCTGGGAGGCTGCGACGGCGGGGCCGGCGGCGGCGGGGCCGGCGGCGCGATCTGGCTGCGCGGCGCCAAGGTCGATCTGACTGGCGGCACGGTGGTGGCCACCGGCGGCGCAGCTGGCTCCATCGCCACCAGCACCGGCTCAGACGGCGGTATCGGCGGCGCCGGCGCCACCGGGCGGGTGCGGATTGACGCTGCGGCCGCTGTAAGCGGGGCGACCGACCCCGGCTACACCAAGGGCGAAGCCACGGGCTTCTCTCTGCCCCTCAACCTCTCGATCGACCAGCCCCAGCCAGGCCTGGTGCGCCTGACCAACCAGTCTGGCGGCGCCCAGAAGGTCATGCTGGTAGTCACGTACTGAGCGTCGCCGCGCCGCCCGTCACCGAGCCGGTGGGCCGCCGGTGCCCGGACGCCGCAGGGCTGAGCGCTGGTGGTGTTTTCTGCCCCGGAATCTGCGATACTGCTTGAACCGTCGCCGGCCGCGCCCGCGCAGGTTCAAGGAGTTGCCGTGAATTCTCATGCTTACAGCCGTGTTTGCTCGCGCTACATTCACCTTGCAGCCGCCGCCCTGGCTGTGCTGCTGGCCGCCGGCTGCGGCGACAGCGAGGCCGTGGTAAGTGGCGGCGCGACGGCCAGCGAAGACGCCGATCCGCGCCTGCAGACCGACCTGGGCAGCCTGGACGTGGCGGGCACCGATGCCGCGGGCTCCAGCGACGCCGCCAAGCCAGATGCAGCCAAGCCCGACGCCAGCGATGCGGATGCCAAGGGCTCAGACGCACAGGCTGCCGACGCCGCCGATCCGGATGCGGCGGGCGACGCCGCTGGCGCCGATGGCGCTGTGGCCGATGGCGCCGTGGAAGATGGGGCTGCGGCAGATGGCACAGGCGATGGCGCCACCGCGGCTTGTTCTGCCGACAGCGAGTGCCAGCTGACGCTGGGCGCCTGCCAAAAGGCGATCTGCCAAGACGGCAATTGCGTCGCTGCCGCCGGGCCCGACGGCGAGGCCTGTGCCGCTGGCAGCTGCGAAGAAGCGGGCAAGTGCTCGGCCGGCGCGTGTGTCGGCCAGCCCAAGAATTGCAGCGACAACGACCTATGCACTACGGACGGCTGCGACGCAGCGACCGGCGCCTGCGTGTACACGCCAACCGGCAACTGCGGCACTGGCTGCAAGGCCGACGGCGACTGCGACGACAAGAACCCCTGTACTTCAGACACTTGCAACGCCGCAACCGGCGCGTGCTCGAGCGCACCATCGGCCGACGGCGGCCCGTGCGACGACGCCAACCTGTGCACCAGCGCCGAGGCTTGCCAGGCCGGCGTGTGCGTCGGCGTGTTGACCGCGTGCAATGACGGCGACCCCTGCACCGTCGACAGCTGCGACGCCAAGACCGGCAGCTGCGCCTCCAGCCCGGCGGCCAGCGCAGCCCCCTGCGACGACGCCAACGGCTGCACCCAGGGCGACCAGTGCCAAGGTGGAAAGTGCAGCGGCGCGGCCACAGTCTGCGCCGATGGCGACCCCTGCACCGCGGACAGCTGCGACGGCAAGACCGGCCAGTGCGTGTTTGCCGACATCCCCAGCTGCACCAACAATTGCAAGTCTGCGGCGGACTGCGACGACAAGAACCCGTGCACCAAGGACAATTGCCTGGGCGGATTTTGCTCTCCTCAGCCGACCGCGGGCACGGCCTGCGACGATGGCAACCCCTGCACGGTGGGAGACACCTGCGGCGGCGGCGGCTGCACCGGCGGCCCGGTGGTCTGCGACGACAAGAACCCCTGCACCACCGATAGCTGCGATGCGACCAGCGGAAAATGCGCCTCGGTCAGCGCCGACGGCAAGCCCTGCGACGACGGCAACCTGTGCAGCGACAAAGACGCCTGCCTTGGCGGCAAGTGCGGCGGCAGCGCCATCGCCTGCGACGACGGCAACCCCTGCAGCACCGACAGCTGCGATCCCGCCACCGGCAAGTGCGCCAGCAGCCCAGCCGATGGCGGCAGCTGCGATGACAAAAACCCCTGCACCGACAAGGATCTGTGCAAGGCCGGCCAGTGCACCGGCGCCCCCTTGGTGTGCGACGACAAGGATCCCTGCACCGCCGACAAGTGCGACCTGCAAAGCGGCGGCTGCACCGCCGAAGCCATTGCCGGGTGCGGCGGCGGCTGCAAGAAGGACGCCGACTGCAGCGATGCCAATCCCTGCACCACCGACCTGTGCGCCAGCGGCAAGTGCACCAGCAAGAACACCGACGGCGGGCCCTGCGACGACGGCGACAAGTGCAGCCAGGGCGACACCTGCGCCGCCGGCAAATGCGCAGCCGGCAAGGCCACGATCTGCGACGACAAGAACCCCTGTACCTCCGACACCTGCAAGGCCGACAGCGGTGTTTGCGCCTCGACCGCGCTCTTGGACGGCGCCAGCTGCGCGGATGCCAACCTGTGCACCTTGGGCGACCAGTGCAAGGCCGGCCAGTGCGCTGGCGGCGCGGCGGCGACCTGCAACGACGGCAACCCGTGCACCCAGGACGGCTGTGACAGCGCGACCGGAAAGTGCCAGTTCAAGCCCGTGGCCGACGCCACCAGCTGCAACGACGGGGTCGCCTGCACCAACAAAGACGTCTGCACCGCCGGCAAGTGCGCTGGCGCGGCGATCGTCTGCAATGACGGCGACATCTGCACCTTTGACAGCTGCAACGCCGGCAATTGCCAGTTCAGCGCCATCCCCAACTGCGGAGACAAGTGCAAAGTAGACGCCGAGTGCAGCGACAAGAATGCTTGCACGGTAGACAGCTGCGTCCAAGGCAAGTGCATCCAGAAGCCCCAGGCCGGCGGCGCCTGCAGCGATGGCAACCCCTGCACCAGCGGCGATGCGTGCGCGGTGGTCAGCCTGCAGGGCGTGTGCGTTGGCAAAACGGTGGTCTGTGACGACAAAAACCCTTGCACCGTTGATACTTGCGAGAAGACCGGCGGCCAGTGCCTCTCCAGCCCGGCGGCGACCTTGACCCCCTGCGATGACGGCAACCCGTGCAGCACCGGCGACGCGTGCAAGCTTGGCGTGTGCGGCGGCACCGGCACCGTCCCCTGCGATGACGGCAACCCCTGCACGGCCGACGCGTGCGACAAAGCCACGGGCCAATGCACCGCCACCGCCATCCCCGGCTGCGGCAGCGGCTGCAAGGCCGACGCCGAGTGCGACGACAGCAACCCCTGCACCGCCAACGCCTGCGTGGCCGGCAAGTGCACCAGCGCTTTTGCCGATGGCGCCCCCTGTGACGACGGCAACCTGTGCAGCAGCGGCGACAGCTGCCTGGCTGGCAAGTGTCTGGCTGGCAAAGCGATCGTCTGCAATGACGCCAACCCCTGCACCGCCGACGCCTGCGACAAGGCCACCGGCAAGTGCACCGCCAAGCCCGCGGCCGACGGCAGCGCCTGCAGCGACGGCAACGGCTGCACCAGTGGCGACGCCTGCCTGGCCGGCACCTGCACCGGCAAAGCCGTGGTCTGCAATGACAATGACGTTTGCACCGTGGACCTGTGCGCGCCTTTGACCGGCAAGTGCGTGTTCAACGGCATCCCCAAGTGCGGCAAGTTCTGCGCCAGCGACCTAGACTGCGGCGGCAAAGACGTGTGCTTCCAGCCGCTGTGCGTCAGCACCGTCTGCCAAAACAAGCCGCTGACCGGCACCCCCTGCAACGACGGCAAGCCGTGCACCACCACCGACGCCTGCCAGAGCGGCGTGTGCCTGGGCAAAGCCGTGGACTGCAACGACGGCAACCCATGCACCCTGGACGCTTGCAACCCGGCAACGGGCAAGTGCGTCGCCGTCCCCAGCGCCAGCGGCACCGCCTGCGACGACAAGAACCTGTGCACCGCCGGCGACGTCTGCAAGACCGGGCTGTGCCAGGGCTCGGCCATCGGCTGCAGCGACAACAACCCGTGTACGCTGGACAAATGCGACGCGGCGACCGGCAAGTGCTCATCGACGGTCATCCCCGGCTGCGGCGCCGCCTGCACCACCAAGGCCGACTGCAACGACGGCAACGTCTGCACCAGCGACCTGTGCGCGCTGGGCAAGTGCGTGTTCCAGAGCAGCCAGGGCACCCCCTGCGACGACGGCAACCTGTGCACCGCGGGCGACACCTGCAAGGCCGGCGGCGTGTGCGGCAATGGTCAGCCCGTGGTCTGCGACGACAAGAACGGCTGCACTCAGGACAGCTGCGACGCCAAGACCGGCAAGTGCGTGTTCAGCGCAGCGGCGGCCGGCAGCGCTTGCGAAGACGGCAACCTCTGCACCAGCGGCGAGAAATGCACCGGCACCACCTGCGGCGGCGGCCAGCTGGCCGTCTGCAATGACGGCAAGGTCTGCACCATGGACGCGTGCGTGCCGCAGACCGGCAAGTGCGCTTTTGTCGACATCCCCGGCTGCGGCAGCAAGTGCAAGGTAGACAGCGACTGCCCCAGCACCGGCGTGCAGTGCGCGGTGCCGGCGTGTGTGGCCGGCAAGTGCTACGTCAGCGCCACCCCCGGCAAGACCTGCAACGACGGCAACGCCTGCACCAGCGGCGACGTCTGCAGCCCGACCTGCGTGGGCGCGCCGATTACCTGTGACGACAAGGACCCGTGCACCAAAGACCAGTGCGACCCCAAGGCCGGCTGCTCCTTTCAGAAAATCGCCGGATGCGGCGTCAAGTGCAAGCTACCGACCGACTGCGATGACAAGGACCTGTGCACCTTTGACACCTGCAATGCCTTTACCGGCAATTGCCTCTACACCAAAATCGCCAATTGCACCGCCAATCCGCAGTGCAAAACCCAAACGGACTGCGACGACGCCGACGCCTGCACCGCCGACTACTGCGACCTGACCAAGAGCCAGTGCGCCCACGTCAAGATCCCCGGCTGCAACCCGGCACCGCAGTGCAAGCTGGCCGCCGACTGCGACGACAAGAACAAGTGCACCCAGGACTTCTGCAACACCTTTACCGCCAAGTGCCAGTACGTGCCGCTGCCTGGGTGTACGCCCTAGGAGCCTGTCGGGATAATCCCCGCCAGGCTCCGTGCCATTTTGCGTTTTTTTCAGTCGGGCAAGAAATATTGGAAGTGAATTCCAATATTTCGCCCGCCTGGGCGCTCGCAAGACGATCGCCCTAGGACCCTGT
>CAIXGW010000181.1 GCA_903919145.1 uncultured Myxococcales bacterium | reverse complement strand
TAGTACCCAAGACCGTTAATTCGATCCGGGTTACACCCGGTTCTTGTTCACAGGTCTTGGGTCCTACTGCTGGGTCTTTTTCCGTACCCCAAACCGCGTCCGTTCCGGAACCCGGAACGAACTTGGGGTTTGGGGTACTAGTCGCCGGCCAGGGCCTGCGCCGCCAGCCGCCCGCTCAGGGCCGCCATGGGCACGCCGGCGCCCGGATGGGCGGTGCCGCCAACCAGATACAGCCCCGGCACCTGGGTCTGGGCGCCTGGGCGCTGCAGGCTGGCGCTCCAGCTATGGTTGGCGGCGCCGTACAGGGCACCGCCGCTGGCGGGAAACAGCCCCTCAAATTCCGCTGGCCCGGTGCGGACAGCGGCGCCGTCAGCGTGCAGGGTCAGGCCAAGGGCCTCCAGATGGCGCCAGGTGCGCTCTTGGCAGGCCCGCAGTTCGGCCTCAGGGACACCGCCGCGGCGGTCGCCCACCGCTGGCGCGTTGACCAGCACCAGCAGGCGCTCTGGTCCTTGCGGCTGCTGACCCTCTCCGCGGTCCTGGGCGCACACGTAGACGGTCGGCGTCTCTGGCAGCTCGCTGCGGCGAAAGATGGCCTCAAATTCCTCTGGATAGTCGGGGCCAAAGAACACGTTGTGGTGGTGCAGGGCAAAGCCGCTGGTTTGGGTGTGCAGGCACCAGGTCAGGGCCGAGAGGCTGCGGCCTTCGGGCTCTACGCCGGCCACGGCGCGGCTCACGGCCGGCCCAAGCAAGCCCTCCGCCAGCGCCGAGGCATCGCCGCCAAACACCACCGCATCGGCGCGGAGGATTTCGCCGTCTTCCAGCTCTACGCCGCTGGCCCTGCCGCCGTCGGTCAGGATCCGCGCCACCCCTTGGCCGCAGCGCAGCACCCCGCCGTGCCGCTGCATCAGCCCCAGCAGAGCGCCGGCCAGGTTCCAGATGCCGCCCTGCACCTGCCAGACCCCAGAAGCCTCGACCCAGGCCACCAGGTTGAGGGTGGCAGGGGCAAGAAATGGCGAGCAGCCCGTGTAGGTTGCGTAGCGGCCAAACAACTGCCGCAGGCGCCGGTCGGCAAAGAAGCCGCCCAGGGCCTGCCACATGCTGCGGCGGCTGTCGATGCGGGCCAGCATCGGGGCGGCGCGCAACCCGTGGCTGCGCAGGATCGACAGGGGCGTTGGCCGCTGCCCGCGCACAAACGGCCCTTCGACCGTCTGCCAGATGCCGCGGGCGTAGCTCAGAAACTTCTCAAACCCCAAGGCCTCAGCCGGACCGGCCAGCTCGGCGATGGCCTGAGCCGACCGCCGCGCATCGGCGTAGAGGTCCAGCTGGCTGCCATCGGGCCAGGCATGGCGGGCCAGCACGTCCAGCGGCTGGAGCTGCACGTGTTCGTCCAGGCTCTCTCCAGCCTGGGCAAAGAGATCGTCAAACACATCGCGCAGGGTCAAGACCGTGGGCCCGGCGGCGATCTGCGCAGGGCCTACCGCCAATTGGCGCATCTTGCCGCCCACCTGGGCGTGCCGCTCTACCAGCGTGACGCGCCAGCCGCGCACCGCCAGATCGGCCGCCGCAGTCAGGCCGCCGATTCCGGCGCCGACCACGACCACCTGTTTGCGATTGTTCACAGTGCCCGCCATCTCGCATCCCCAGCCCACTGCCGGTCCACCGCAGCGCTTGGCCCGCGCAATAGCGCCGAGCGGTGGGTGGGATGCTGCTTGCGGTGCCCAAGGTGCTCTCAAGCCCCAACAGGGGGCTCACGGCCGCACATGGGCAGTGCTCTGCCGCAGCGGCCCCAAGCCAAGGGCGGAGCCTGGGCAACTGGGGATGGGCTGGGTCGGGCTGGCTGGACCAGGGGGATGGGCCAGAGGATTGGGCCAGCGGGCTACAGGCCGAAATAGGTGCGCGCCACGGCCTCCAAGCCCTCGGGCGGATAGCCGCGCGGCCCCTGGTACTTCATGCCGTTGACGTAGACCGACGGAGTGCCGCCCACACCGGCCTTGCCGCCTTCTTGCACATCGCGGGCGATGACGCTCTTGCCCGCTCCGCTCTCCAGGTCCTTGTTGAACTTGGCCATATCAAGACCGGCCTGCTCCGCAAACTTCTTGAGGTTGTCCATGTCAAGGGACTGCTGGTTGTTGAACAGAATGTCGTGGTAGGCCCAGAACTTGTCTTGACCCTGCGCCAGCGCGGCCATCGAGGCTTCAGAGGCTGCCTGGGCCTTGTCGTGGATGTCCAGGGGCATGTGCTTGAAGACAATCGCGACGTCGTTGGGAAAGCGCTTCTGGAACTCTTTGACGTTGGGCCCGACCTTGGCGCAGAAGGGGCACTGGAAGTCCTCAAACACCGCCACCTGGATCTTGGCATCTGGCTTGCCCAGCACCGGGCTGCCGCTGATGTCAAAGGTCTGCTTGGGGCCGGCCATCTGCTCAAAGGTCTTGCCGTCCTTGATCAATTCAGCGTAGAGCGCGTTGCCGGCTTTGCCCATCGACTTGGTCTGCTCGGCGGCCTTCTTGATCTGCTCCTCGATGATGGGCTTGAGGCGGTCGTAGGTCTTGGGGCTAGAAAGCCGCACGCCGTTGACCATCACGTTGGGATAAGTATTGGCCGCGACTTCCGAAGCCAGCAAAGAGTCGCGGTAGACCTGGGTTCGGTACTTGCCGGCATCGACCTCGGCCTTGGCCTTGGCCCAGTTGACGCCGACTTCTTTGGCCGCGCTCTCTACCGACGAGGGCGAGATCGAGGCGCTCTTCATCAGCTTGTCAAACAGCGGCCAGAACTTGCCCTGGCTGTTGGCGGCAGCGGCCACCTCGGCGGCAAAGATCGCGTCTGGGTGTGGCGCGGGAATGACCTTGTGCTTGTAGCGGATCTGAACCTTGTCTCCAAAGTCCTTCTTGATCGAGTCGACCGCCGAGGCAAAGTCCACCGACTCCTGGTTGCCAAAGCTGCTGAACAGCACGACTTTGACGTTGATGCTGTCGGCGCCGATCTTGGCGTCGTCATCGTGGATGGTCGCTTTCCATATCTGGTTGGGATCGGAAGGGGCGCTGGGGGCCGCAGGGGCAGACGGGCTCGGACTCGGACTCGGCGACGGCGAGGGTGCGGGTGGCGTAGAAGTCGGGCCGCTGGGGGCCGGCTCTGGCGTGGCGGCGGCAACGGCCTGGGGCGCGGCAGCAACAGCGACGGGCGCTGCGGCTGGAGTGCCCTTGGAGGTTGCGCGGCCAGCAATGTAACCACCTACAAAGACAGCGATCAGCACCAAAATGATGTTCTCTTTCTTCATGGCTCCCTCAGGTCAGCAATCGTTCTTCCGCGCCGGACTTCGTGTCCAACTGGCTGCGCCCACACACACGCGCCCGCGGGGCGAAAAGATAAGCGCAATCCTGCGCCGCGCAAGGGTGCTTGGCCCATTTTGCCGCGAATGCTACCCTGCGGGTGGCGGCACCAGACCGCACAAGGGCCCCATTTGGGTCAGCCACGCCAGCGCGACAAGTCGCAAAACTCCTCAGGACGTCCGGCGATTCCCCAGGATCAGACGGCACAGCTGATGCGAGACGAAGTCGGGACTCTGCGCCGCCGCGCGCCCGTAGAAGTCGTCTTGTGCTACCCCAACACCTACCGGGTCGCCGGATCCTCGCTGGGCCTGCAGGTGGTCTACCGGGCGATGAACAACCACCAGGGCCTGGCGTGCCACCGCGCGGTGTTGCCTGACATCGCCGCCCAGGGCATGACCCCGCCGCCGGTCAAGTCTCTGGAATTCTCTAAGCCTTTGGCAGATTACGACGCCATCTTGGTGTCGATTGCCTACGAGCTCGACCTGGCCAACCTGGCGATGATGTTTGAGGCTTCGGGCATCCCCGCCCTGGCCGCCGAGCGCAAGGCCAATGCCGCACCAGTCATTGCCGGCGGGCCGATGACGACCTCCAACGTGTTGCCTCTGGGGCCACTTTGCGACGTGGTGGTCATGGGCGAGGCCGAGCTGGTCCTGGCGATCCTGGCCGACTGGCTGGCCGCCGGAGTCGATCGCGGCGAGCTTTGCCGGCTGGCGGCGCAGGTCAAAGGCCTGTGGGTACCGTCGATCCACGGCGACGCGGTACCCGACCTGCTCAGCTGTGACCGCAGCTTGCTGCCAGCCCTGGGCCAATGGCGCAGTCCCCACACAGAGCTAGCCGACATGATGCTAATGGAGGCCAGCCGCGGCTGCCCGCGCTACTGCAAGTTCTGCGTGGTGCGTGCGCCGCAAGCGCCCATGCGCGAGCCAGATCTCGAGCGGGTGGTGGCGGCGATGGACCTACCCCAGTACCGCGACTCGCCGCGGATTGGCCTTGTAGGTGCTGCAGTCAGCGACTGGGCGCCGATCAAAGACGCGCTGCGAGCGGCGATCGCCCGTGGCAAGCAGATCGGCATCAGCAGCCTGCGTGCCGACCGCCTCGACGAGGACGACGAGTTCTGCGATCTGCTGTGGCAGGCCGGCTACCGCACCATGACGGTGGCCTCCGACGCCCCCAGTCAGCGGCTGCGCGGCAAGATGGCCAAGGGCATCCGCGAGCGCCACCTGTGGGGAGCCGCCCAGCAGGCGCGGCGGGTGGGGATGCGCAGCTTCAAGATGTACGTGATTGTCGGCCTGCCCGATGAACACGAGGAGGATCTTGACGAGCTCATCGATTTTGGCCGGCGCCTTTCGACCCTGAACCGCACCGCGCTGACGCTGTCGCCGTTTGTGCCCAAGCTGCACACGCCGCTGGCCCTGGCGCCCTTTGAACCAGAGCAGAGCCAGGCCAAAAAGCTGCGGCGCATCCAGGCGGCGCTGGCGCAGCGGGTGGAGGTGCGCTTTGACTCGCCCAAGTGGGCTTGGCTGGAGTACCGGCTCAGCCACGCCGGCATGGACGCGGCCCAGGCGGTGGTCCAGGCAGCGCGGGCGGGGGGCAGCTATGCCGCGTGGCGCAAGGCCTTTGCCGATCTGGATGCGCGAGACGCCGGAGCCGAGCACGCGGCCGTGACAGCAGCCGAGCGCCACGGGCTGTGGGCCGTCGCTGGCGCGAGGTAGCCATGGCCACTGTGCGCACCCTGCGGCGCTGGCGAGCCAACACGGGCTTCGGCCCGCAGCTGCATGTGGTTTTTGACCCCAACTACCGCCTGCCGCTGACCACCTTGCTGGCCAGGACCGGTTTTGACCCGCGGCGCGCCGAGCTGGTGCTGTGGTGGCTGCTGGCCCAGGGCTGGCTGGCCGAAGCGCACGTCCACCGCCCCTTGACCTGTACCTATGCCCAGCTGGGGCGGGTTCACACCGCGGCGTGGCTAGAAGCCCTGGGGCAAGCGGAAACGCTGGCCACGGTGTTGGGCGCCGACGCCTGGGACATCGACGTGGACGCGATCCTGGAGAGTCTGCGGACCGCGGTCGGTGGCACCTTGCTGGCGGCTCGGCTGGCCCAGCAGCAGCGCCGAGCAGTTCTCAATCTTTTTGGTGGATTGCACCACGCCTTCCCCGATCGCGGCGCTGGCATGTGTCCAGTCAATGACATTGCCGTGACCGTTGCCCAGCTGCGCCACGAGGGATGGCGCGGCCGCGTCGGCGTCATCGACCTGGATGCCCACCCACCCGACGGTACCCGCGCGTCATTGCTGGCGATTGGCGAGACCCTGGCCGGCACTGATCCGGTGGATGTCAGCCCGCGGCGACCGCCAGAGCCTCACTCAGCCTGGATCGGCTCGCTGTCTGGCTCCAACTGGGGCCTGCTGCCCGGGGTAGACGAGACGGTGCTGCCAGAGGGCTGCACGGACCAGCCCTACCTGCAGGCCTTGCAAGCGCTGCTGAGCCGCATGCCCGCGTCCGACCTGGTGTTTGTGGTGGCCGGCGGCGACGTCTTGGCGGATGACCCGCTGGGCAAGCTGGGCCTGACCGAGCACGGCGCCCGCCAGCGAGACAAGAGAGTGGCAGACCACCTGGGGCGCACGCCGTCCGTCTGGCTGCCGGCGGGAGGCTACAGTCGCCAGGCTTGGCGGGTTCTTGGCGGAACTGCCTTGGCCCTGCTGGGCATCGATGCCCCCCTGCCCGCCGACGCCGACCCGCTGGCCGACCATTTTCGCTGGGTCTCCAAGTCGCTGCGGCCCGAAGAACTGGGGGATCTGAGCCTGGACTACTCTGATGTGGAAGCGGATCTCGGCGGCCGGCCGGTCAAACGGCCACGGCTGCTGGGGTTCTACACCGCCCAAGGCTTGGAATTTGGGCTGTACCGCCTCGACCTGCTGCGCCAGATAGAGCGCCTGGGCTACCACGACCTCCACGTGACCCTGAGCCAGGCCGATCCCGGCGACCGCTGCCTGGTCACAGGGCGCTTTGGCAGCGATCCTACCGATCACCAGCTGGTCGAGCTGGTGCTGGAGAGGCAGCGAACCAGCCTGGGCGACGTGCTGTTTGTCCACTGGCTAGAGCTGCGCCATCCGCGCGGGGCCTGGGCTCAAGGGCGCCCGCCTCTGCCCGGCCAGTCGGCACCGGGGCTGGGCCTGGCCCGCGAAGCCGGCGAGCTGTTGGTGCGGATGGCCGAGCGCCTGGGCCTGGTCGCCGTGGTCATGAGGCCGGCTTGGTTCCACGTGGCCTATGCCGCCCGCTATCGGCTCAGGTTTCGCGATGACGCCATGCAGGGACGCTTTGAAGCCCTGGTGCGCGATCTGCAAGCCTGCCCAGAATTTCAGTGCAGTCCCGGTGGCTTTCAGCTGGGTGCCGCGTCGCGTGCCATCGCCGAAGGGCGGGTGTGGATCCATCGGGCGGGCGAGGCGCCAGAGGTGTTTCGCTGGCAGACAGAGGAGATGTGGGCCGCTGTGCCGCCGGTGCCCGCCGACGCAACGGTCCATGAAGAACGCGAATTGGTGCAGTTCCGCGTCGCCACCACAGGCTCGCCTTGAGCACCGTGCGCCGCTGGAGCCGGTAGCCGAGCCCTAGCTTTGCCTGCCCATCGCCGGCCGGTCTTGCGAACCAGGGTAGCACCGCCTTCAGCTGCCAACGCTCACCCAACAGCCGGTGGCTGCGCACTCCGCCCCAGGCCCCTGCGGCGGGCAAGCCGAAGCGACCTGGGGTTCGATGTACCGGGCGTTCGTGCTAGGCTGCCGCGCTGCCAGTGGGAGCCAGTGATGACCGCCGCCAAGCCCCAGTCAGAGCCCGTCAACACCGCCAAGGGCCATGCCGGCTCTCCGATTGCGCCGGGCAAGCCTGAGCCGCCGGTGGCGGAAATGGTCGTGCGCTGGCTGGCCATCGGCTGTCTGACGACCTTGGTTGTGCTGGTGGCGGGGTTTGTGGCTCTGGGCCTGGTGGTTGGCAAAGGCATTTTTCAATAGGGAGGTTCCGATGACGCTCGATCTGGCAGCACCCCAATTGGCGGCGACGATTCTGGACGGCAAGGCGATGGCAGGGTTGCTCAAGGCAGAGGTTGCCCGGGATATCGCAAAGTTGAACAGCCTCAGCGTTGTTCCCGGCTTGGCGGTGGCGCTGGTCGGAGAGGATCCGGCTTCCAATGTCTACGTCTCCAGCAAGGTCAAGGCCTGCCACGACCTGGGCATTCAGTCGTCGATGGAGCACCTGCCGGCGTCGACCACCCAAGCCGAGCTGCTGGCCCTCATCGACCGCTGGAATGCCGACCCCAACATCGATGGCATCCTGGTGCAGTTGCCGCTGCCCAAAGGCATCGACGTCAATGCGGTGGTGGACCACGTGCACCCTTCCAAGGATGTGGACGGCTTTCACCCCCACAACCTGGGCCTGCTGGTCTCTGGTCGGCCGGGCCTGGTGGCCTGCACTCCAGCTGGCATCATGAAAATGCTGGCGATCTATGGGCAGAGCAGCGGCTGGACGCCAGCCGGCAAGCGCGCCGTTGTGTTGGGGCGCTCCATCACCGTGGGCAAGCCGATGGCGGCGCTACTGGTCAATGCCCACGCCACCGTCACCGTCTGCCACTCGCGCACCCCCGACCTGGCGGGCCGGGTGGCGGAGGCTGACCTGGTCATCGCCGCGGTGGGCTCGCCCAAGCTGGTGCAAGGCGGCTGGATCAAGCGCGGCGCCGTGGTCGTCGACGTGGGCATCCACCGCGGTGACACGGGAAAGCTATGCGGAGACGTGGACTTCGAGACGGCCCGCTACATGGCCGCGGCCATCAGTCCGGTCCCCGGCGGCGTAGGGCCCATGACCATCGCCCAGCTGATGCGCAACACCGTCGATGCCTGCATCGCCCGCCGCAATGTGACGCTGCCTACCAGCTGAGAGCAGGGGACCTTGAGCAATTGACAACGCGGCCAAAGGCTGCGACACCCACAGGCGCTGGCCGGGCTGGCGCGGCGTGTTGAGGAGAGGCCATGACGGCACTGCAAAGAACCCCCTTGTACGATGCACACTTGCGGCTAGGCGGCCAAATGGTTGCCTTTGCCGGGTGGGAGATGCCGGTCCAGTACGCCGGCAAGGGTCTGGTCGTAGAACATGAAGCCACCCGCACAGCGGTCGGCCTGTTCGACGTCAGCCACATGGGCGAGATCTTGGTCCAAGGCGCCGATGCCATGGTCGAGCTCAACCGCCTTGTCTCCAATGACATCAGCAAACTGGAAGACGGCGACGCCTGCTACAACGTGCTGTGCCACGAAGACGGTGGCGCGGTCGATGACCTGTACGTCTACCGCCTGGACAGCGAGCGCTGGTTCGTGGTGGTCAACGCGTCCAACGTCGACAAAGACTTTGCCCACATGCAGCGCTTGGCCCGCAAGCCAGAGCTGTTTCACAACCGCAGCCGCGATTTTGGCCAAATTGCTGTCCAAGGCCCCAACGCCAGTGCCCTTCTGGCCAGGGTGAGCCCGGGCGACGCTATTGGCCTGCCGCGCAACAAGATCCGCGTCCACAGCTTTCGCGGAGCCAATTTGCTGGTCGCGACCACGGGGTACACCGGCGAGGCTGGCTTTGAAGTGTACTGCCCGCCAGAAATCGCCGATTCGCTGTGGACGGCGCTGCTAGAAGCCGGCGCAGACCTGGGCGTGACGCCAGTGGGTCTGGGCGCCCGCGACACCCTGAGGCTGGAGATGGGCTTTCCTCTCTACGGCCACGAGCTGGACGACCAGACCAGCGGCTATGAAGCGCGGGTCGGTTGGGCGATCAAGCCCAAGAAATTGGGAGGTTTTGTCGGTAGCGACGCCCTGCTGCGTCTGCAGGCCGCCGGGCTGCCCAAGAAGCTGGTGGGCTTAGAGCTCTTGGACCGCGGCGTGCCGCGCGCCGACTGTCAGGTGCTGCACAACGGCGCGGTGGTCGGCAAGGTCACTTCTGGCACCCACTCGCCCACCGCCAAAAAGCCGATTGCCCTGGCTTATGTGCCGCCTGGCCTGTCTGCCTTGGGCACAGAGCTCAGCGTCGACATCCGCGGCCAGGCCAAGCGCGCGGTGGTGGTGGCTTTTCCGTTTGTCACCCCGGGCTCTTTCTTCCCGCAGTAGCGCCTGCCAGTCGCGCCGCGCTGCCCTCCTTCACCCTCAACGCAATTTTCCTGCGAGGCTCCTGATGAACATCCCCGCCAACCTGCGCTACACCAACGACCATGAGTGGGCGCGCGACGAAGGCGACGGCAGCTACACGGTCGGCATCACGGACTTTGCCCAGGAGTCCTTGGGTGGCATCGTCTACGTCGAGCTGGCCGCCGAAGGGACCCGCCTCAAGGCCGGCGATCGCTTCGGCACCGTCGAATCGACCAAGTCCGTCAGCGAGCTGTATGCGCCCATCTCTGGCGTCATTGCGGCGCGCAACACCGATCTCGACGGCGCCCCCGATGCCTGCAACACCGATCCCTACGGCAGCGCCTGGATGGTCAGGATTTCTGCTGAATCCTCTGGCGAATTTGAAGCACTGATGGACGCCAGCGCCTACGCTACCCATACTGCGGGCTGACTCTGGCCTGACGCGGGGCTCCGGCTGCGGGTCGACCGACTGCCTCCAGGCGCGGCACCGTGGATCGCCATCGCTGAGCTTGGCGACCCCTTTGGCAGCAGCAGGCCACCCACAAGGGTCTGCCGTTGGTGCCCGTGGAGCCCATTAGGAGCCGATGGTCTCGCCCGTTTCGCACCCCATTGTGTTCTTTGACGGCGAGTGTGGCATCTGCAACCACACCGTGCAGTTCTTGATGGCCAAGGACCGCGCCGCAAGTCTTCGCTTTGCCCCGCTACAAGGTGAGACTGCGCTGGCGCGGCTGGGTCCGGCGGCCGTGCAAGCCTTGGATACGCTGTATTTCTGCGATCGGACTGGCGTTTACCAGCGCTCTGCCGCGGCACTGCGGATTGCCGCGTACCTGCCGGCGCCGTGGTCGTGGTTGGCCTGGCTGCGGATCATCCCCAGACTGATCAGGGATTTCTGCTATGACGCAGTGGCCAAGCGCCGCAAGCTGCTGATGGGCGACCACGCCACCTGCGGGCTGCTTGGCGCCGATCAGCGGGCCCGCTTTCTGCCCTGAAGGCCCCCCCACAGCCTCTGGATGGCAGCCCCAGCTGCGGCAGATCGGCGGACCAGCTCCCCGGCAGACGGGCGGCGACGCTCCGACCACGGCTGCAGGCAGCCGGCGCGAATTTTCCTTGCAGGCCTTGCGTCGCAACTGGTCTGGGATCGGCTGGATCTTTGCCTGCCCTCAAACGCCACAAACGTGTCAGCTACCCATGACAACCGCGCGACAGGAGGGCATTGGACAGGTGAGCTTGGGCCTTGGAACGAGCGTATCCTTGGCGCGGGCCGCACCCCGCGGCGCTGTAGGTAGAGGCTCTCATGCGACACCGCCTGCTGCTTGGCGACGAAGCTATCGCCCAGGCTGCCATTGACGCCGGAATCGGCGGCGCGTTCTCTTATCCCGGTACGCCGGCTACAGAAATCTTTGAGTACATCCACGCCCACCAAGCGGAGGCGGTGCGCTCGGGGGCTGACGACACCGTTGCGGCTATCTCGGCCCAGTGGTCGGCCAATGAGAAAGTCGCCTATGAGGCGGCTCTTGGCATGTCCTACGCCGGCCGCCGCGCACTGGTGTCGATGAAACACGTCGGCCTCAATGTGGCTGCCGATCCGTTCATCAACTCGGCGCTGACGGGAATCAACGCCGGCCTGGTGCTGGTGGTGGCCGACGACCCGGGCATGCACTCCTCTCAGAACGAGCAGGACAGCCGCTTTTACGCCGATTTTGCCCAGGTGCCGCTGTTTGAGCCCAGCAACCAGCAGCAGGCCTACGACTTTGTGCTGCGCGCCTTTGACTACTCTGAAGCGCTGCGGCTGCCGGTGGTAGTGCGGGTGGTGACCAGGCTCTCTCACAGCCGCGCCAATGTGGCGGTCAAGACGGGCGCCGAGCTGCCGCTGATCCAGCAAATCGAGCGCCCCACCGCCTGCAGCTGGACATTGGTGCCGGCCATTGCCCGGGCGCGGTTCAAGGTGCTGGTAGAGACCCAGGCCAGGCTGCAGAAAGACGCCGCGGACAGCCCGCTGAACCACCTGCGGCTGGCTGGCAAGCGCGGTGTGATTACCTGTGGCCTTGCCCAGAACTACCTGCTAGAAGCCAATGATGGGCCTGGAGATTTGAGCCTGCTGCACATCGGCCACTACCCGGTGCCCGCCGAGCTGGTGCGCCAGCTGGTGGATCACTGCGACGATGTGCTGGTCGCCGAGGACGGCTATCCGCTGGTCGAGCGCAAGCTGGTGGGCCTGCTGGGCGTGCCGGGCAAGCGCATCCGCGGCCGCCTAACGGGTGATCTGCCGGCGACGGGCGAGCTGACCCCGGACCTGATGGCCCAGGCGATCGGCCTGCCGCCGCGGCCCTATGAGCAGGCGGAGGAGCTGGCCAATCGCCCGCCGCAGCTGTGCCGAGGCTGCCCGCACATTGACAGCTTCTCTGCCATTGTCGAGGCGACCCAAGGGCTTAATCCAATTCTGTTTAGCGACATTGGCTGCTACACGCTGGGGGTGGCACCGCCCTATCGCGCCGTGCACGCCTGCGTCGACATGGGGGCTTCGATCTCGATGGCCCACGGAGCGGCCCGCGCTGGCACCTGGCCGGTGCTGTGCACGATTGGCGACTCGACCTTTGCCCACTCTGGCATGACGCCGCTGATTTCAGCCGTACGCGACAATGCCGACATGACCGTGCTGATCCTCGACAACGCCACCACCGCCATGACCGGCGCCCAAGACAGCCTGACTACGGGAAAATCGCTGCTGTCGGTCCTTACGGGCCTGGGCGTTGCCGCCGAGCACCTGCACATCATCGAGCCGCTGCACAGCCGCCACGAGGACAACGTCGCCCTGATCAAGCAGGCCGTGGAGCACCGCGGGCTGTCGGTCATTGTGGCGTCGCGACCCTGCGTGCAAATGAAGGTCAAGCCGACGCGCCTGGAGATGGGCCACGCGGCCCAGGCCTAGCCCCTTTGAACGCTGGAGGAATCCATGAAGCAAGACATCATCTTGGCGGGCGTGGGTGGCCAAGGCATCCTGACCATCGCCGAAGCCATCTCGCAGGTTGCGCTGGCCCAGGGGCTGCACGTCAAGCAGGCCGAAGTCCACGGCATGAGCCAGCGCGGCGGCGCCGTGCAGTCGCACTTGCGCCTGTCTGACCGGCCAATCTACAGCGATCTCATCCCCTTGGGGGCCGCAGACTTGGTCATCGCCGTCGAGCCGCTGGAGGCGCTGCGCTACGTGCCCTACCTCAAGCCCGAAGGCATGATGCTCAGCAGCGTCGGTGCCTTTGTCAACATCGGCAACTACCCGCCCATAGAAGAGATCCTGGCCAAGATTGCCCTGCGGCCGGGCCACGTGCTGGTCGATGCCGACCGATTGGCGCGGGCGGCCGGCTCGGGTCGGGCCGCCAACATGGTGGTCCTGGGGGCGTCGTCGCGCTTTCTTCAGCTCGATCAAGGGGTACTTGAAGAAGCCATGGCCGAGCGTTTTGCCAGCAAGGGCGAGCGCGTGGTCGAGGTCAACCGCCGCGCCTTCCGCTTTGGCCGCACAGCGACGGCCGCGTATCTGCTGGGCTTGGACAGCGGCGGCAGCTCCAGCGCGGTGCGCAACTGGATCGACTCTCTGGCCGTGGAGTTCCTGGCCGCACCAGAGCCGCCCGATGCGCCGGTCTTTGAGCCAATGGCCAGCGGCGACCGGCTGAGCGGCGCCGAGATCCACGCCGTAGAGAACGCGCTGCAGCAAGCCCACGAAGAAGGGCGCACCCAGCTGTTTGAGCACGAGATCTACCAGATCATCCAGCTCATTGGCGCTATCAGCCCGCCCCGCCACGTGTTCCTGAGCCGCGACGAGCTGCTGTCAGAGCAGGCCCTGGACGCCTTTGCCGGCGACCGGGTGGTGCTCAAGCTGGTGGCGACCGACGTGGTCCACAAAACCGAAGCCAAAGCCGTGGTTTTTGCCGCCAAGCGCCACGATCTGGTCCGCGCCGAGATCGACAAGCTGCTCCAGCGCCACCGCGACCGCGACGTCCGCGGCGTGCTGGTCGTCGAGTACGTTGATCACGATGAAGCAGTGGGCTGCGAGCTGTTTGTGGGCATCCGCGCCACCCGGGCTTTTGGTCCGGTGATTGCCGCTGGCTTGGGCGGCGTTGACATGGAGCTGATGGCGACGCGCATGCGCCCTGGGCAAGCGGTGGCCAAGGCGCCGGCCGCAGATCTGACAGCCGAGCAATTCTTAGAGCAATTCAAGCGCACGGTGGCCTATGAGCTGCTGTCAGGGCAAGCTCGCGGCCACCACCGCGCCGTGTCGGATGGCGAGCTGCTGCGGTGCTTTAGGGCATTCTTGCTGCTGGCGCAGCGGTTCTGCGTAGACCGCGGCCTGGACGGCCCGGATCTGGCCGAGCTGGAGGTCAATCCCTTTGCGTTCCGAGGTCAGCGGCTGGTCCCCTTGGACGGCCGCGGTCGGCTGGCGCAAGCGGCTACGGCCAGTCTGCCACGGCCGCGCCAGCAGATCGAGGCGCTGCTGGAGCCAAAATCCATTGCCGTTCTGGGCGCTTCTGCCACAAGCGTCAACTTTGGCCGGATCATCCTGCGCAACGTGCTGGAAGCCGGGTTTGACAGGGCCCAGCTGCGGGTCATCAAAGAGGGGCTGCCAGAGCTAGACGGCGTGCGCTGCGTGGCCTGTCTGGCCGAATTGACCGAGCCGCTGGATCTGCTGGTGGTGGCGGCCGGCGCCGACCAACTGCCCAAGGTGATTGACGATGCCGTGGCCTGCCAGCAGGTGCGCTCGGTGATCCTGGTGCCCGGTGGCGCTGGCGAGACCGAAGGGACGGGCGATCTGGCCCAGCGGATCTCCGCCGCGATTGCCCGCGGTCGCCAGCAGCCGGGAGGCGGGCCGGTGTTCTTGGGGCCCAATTCCCTGGGCGTCCTCAGCCGGCCCGGTCGCTACGACACCTTGTTTATCCCCTCGTCGCGGCTGGACAAACACCTGGATCAGCCGGCGCGCCGCGTGGCCCTGGTCTCGCAAAGCGGTGCCTTCATTGTCAGCCGAATGAGCAACCTGGACACGCTCAACCCCGCGTTTGCGCTGTCGATTGGCAATCAGCTCGACCTGACCATCGCCGATGTGACTCGCGCAGTCGGCGTGCGCCCGGACATCGACGTGGTTGGCGTGTACTGCGAAGGCTTTCGCGATCTCGACGGTCTGGAGTTTGCCAGGGCCGTGGCCGAGGTTACGGGGCTGGGCAAAGACGTGATCTTCTACAAAGCCGGGCGCACCGAGTCGGGGCGCGCTGCCGCGGCGGGCCACACCGCGTCGGTGGCCGGGGACTATGACGTGGCGATGGCCGCCGCCGAGCAGGCCGGCGCTATCGTGGTAGAGACCTTCAAAGAGTTTGAGCAATTGCTTGAGCTGTGTGCGGCTTTGCACGGCAAGCAGGTGGGGGGCACCCGCCTGGGCATCCTCTCCAACGCCGGTTTTGAGACGGTGGGGATGGCCGACGCCCTGGTCGGGCCGCGCTATCGGCTGCAGCTGGCCAACGCCGATGCCGACACCACGTTGCTGCTGCAAGGAGTGCTGCAGCGCGGCGGGCTGGCCCAGCTGGTCAATCCGCGCAATCCCTTGGATCTCACGCCAATGGCCACAGAGGCCGTCTACACCGGTGCTGCCGAGGTGTTGCTGGGCGCCAGCGAGGTCGACGCGCTCATCATTGGCATCGTGCCGCTGACCGCCGCGCTGCACACCGTCGCCGGCGAGCTGGATCTGCCCAGCGCCCTGCCCGCCCAGCTGGGCGCGTTGTTCCTCCACGCCAGCAAGCCGCTGATCGCCGTGGTCGATTCCGGCGACGCCTACGTGCCGCTGGTCCACAGCCTGCGCGCCACGGGAATGCCGGTGTTTCGCTCGGCCGACCAGGCGGTGCGCTCGCTGGGGCGCTACCTCTGCCACCGGGCAGGCCAAGACTGAAGCCTCACGCCGCAATTCCGACCCCTTGGCTGAATCTTGTGGGGGCTGACCTCCTTGGCCGGCTGGGCGGCCGTGGGGCGGCGATGCTCCACCCGCGGCACCGGCGATTGCCAGGGCCTGGCTGCCCGGCTATGGTGTCTGCAAGGGCGCCGCAACCGCCCGGGATGCCTTGCCATGCCAGCCCCCGCAGCCCCCGCCGCCAAGCCCGCCGCCGCGCCCCTTTCAGGTGGCCAGACCGCTGCCAAGCCCGCCCAGGGCGCTGGAGCCGGCCGCGGCGGTGCAGCAGGGGCTCAGGCCGAGCTGCGCGGGATGAACTACGCGGAAGGCCGCGACGCCGTGCGCCCGGCAGCGGCGACCTCCGGGCCGGCCATCCCGCAAAACCGCACCGAGGCCATGCAGTTGGCCCAGCGCTCGGTGCAGGGCGGCAGCGCCGGCGCCACCCTGACCCAGGGCCAGACCGCCTATCAAGACAAGGACATCCAGGTCTCTTTTGACGCCGGTAGCCGCCTGAGTGCCCGCCTGGGCTACGGCGGCCTGACTTTCTCGACCCAGCCCGGCATCCTGGTCCAGGTCAACAACGCCCCCGACGTGCGCATCCAAAGCGTTCGCTACGACTTCACAGAAGGGCGCTTTGTCGCCGACGTGGCCGCTGACGGCTTTGACGTGTTTGGCCTCATCGGCCGGGTCGGCAAGTGGAAGGTCGAGCAAGTGCTGGACAAAAAACTCAAACCTCTGCTGCCGGCCGCCATCCAGCGCCCAGGCTACAGCGCCCAGCGCGATCCCGACCTGCCGGGCACCCTTGGCCAAATGCAGAAGATGTTTGACTTTGCCGGTGGAGCCTCGGCGGCGGGCGGCGCTGGAATGGCCGGCAAGCTGAGCCAGCCGTCGGCCAGTCTCGACGTGGCGATGCCGGAGGAGCTGCGGGTCCCGCTGGGCGACAGCGGCCTAGAACTGCTCATCGAGAAAGGCACTTCTCTTGATCTGGATGCCCAAGGCAAGGGCTCTGCAGACAGCCCGACCCTGGCATCGCTGTCTCTGATGGCCGGCGGCCGCGGCATCCGGGTGCTGCCCATCGCCGGTACTTTCAAGGAATTCAAAGAGCTGAACATGCGCTCGATCACCGTGCGCCCGGGGGGCCAGTTTGCCTTTGACTACGACCTCAGCGCCGAAGGGCTGATTTCGGGGCTGGCCGGCCTTGTTCAGCTGCTTGGAATGGCCGCGGGTCAGCCGGTCTCAGGTCAAGTCCCCGATATCAAGCTCGACTTCATTCGCAAAGAGATCGACGCCAAGCTCGCCAGCGAAGTCCCGCCGCGCTTTGCAGCCTTTATCAAGCAATACGATGGCTTGGTGCCCGGCTTCTCTTTGGCCAAGCTGTTTGCGGTCTGACGCAGCCGTGGCGCAACGCTCTTGACCCTTGAGCGGCTCTAGCCCACCCTCTCGGCTTGCCATCGCCGCGAGGAGGCCCCGCATGACTGCATCCCTTTCCACCAATCCCCTGCTTGCACCGTGGACCAGCGCCTACGGCTTGCCGCCCTTTGCCACAACCCGCGCGGAGCACTACGAGCCAGCCGTCCGCCACGCCATGGCCCGCCACCTGGCCGAGCTGGATGCCATAGCTGCCGACCCAGCGCCCGCAGATTTCGCCAATACGGCCCTGGCCTTTGACCATGCGGGCGCGCAACTGCACCACATCGCAATGGTGTTTCTCAACCTCGTCGCCGCCGAGTCCTCGCCTGGCCTGCAAGAGGCTGAGCGAACGGTGGCGCCGCTGCTGGCCGGCCACGAGGCGGCGGTCTATCTGCACATCGGCGTGTTTGCCCGCATCGACTCGCTTTTTCAGCGGCGCGGCGAGCTGGCGCTGGACCCCGAGCAGCTGCGCTTGCTGGAGCGGATCCACCTGGATTTCTGCCTGGCCGGAGCCCAGCTCCCCCAAGCCGCTCGCCAGCGCGCCGCCGAGATCGCCAGCGAATTGGCCACTCTGACCACGCAGTTTACCCAGAACGTGCTGGCCGATGAGTCGTCCTTTGAGCTGGAGCTGGGCGCGGCGGACCTGGAGGGGCTGCCGGCGTCGGTGGTATCGGCGGCGCGAGAGGCGGCTTCGCAGCGCGGCAAGGCGGGCCACCTCATCACGCTGTCGCGCTCGCTGATGACGCCGTTCCTGGTCAGCTCGCCGCGCCGCGAGCTGAGAGAGAAGGCGTGGAAGGCGTGGGTGCGCCGCGGCCAGCTCAACCCCGAGCGCAACAACCTTGCCGTCGCCCAGCAGATTCTGGTGCTGCGCCGCGAGCTGGCCCTGCTGCACGGCCAAGCCTGCTATGCCGACTTCGCCCTGCGCGACACCATGGCCCAGAGCCAAAGCGCCGTCTCGGCCTTGCTGCAGCGGGTGTGGGTCCCGGCGGTGGCCAGAGCCCAGCAAGAGCGCGAGGCGCTGCGGCAGCAGGCCGCGACCAATGGCGAGCCCACCGACCTGCAACCCTGGGACTGGCGCTACCTGGCCGAGCAGGTCCGCCAGGCCCAATTTGAGGTCGATGACGCCGCGGTCAAGCCCTACTTCTCTCTGGAGCGGATGCTGGAAGCCGCGTTTGACTGCGCCCACCGCCTGTTTGGGCTGGAGTTTGTCGAGCAGCCAGGCGTGGCGCTGTACCACCCCGACGCCCGGTTGTTTGAGGTCCGGCGCGGCCCAGAGCTGGTCGGCGTCTTCATCTCTGACAACTATGCCCGGCCGAGCAAGCGCGGCGGTGCGTGGATGAACGAATACCGCTATCAGTCGCGCTCTGGCGGCACCGTGCTGCCGATCGTGGCCAACCACAACAACTTTGCCAAGCCGGCGCCCGGCCAACCAAGCCTGCTGAGCCTAGACGACGTGCGAACGCTGTTCCATGAGTTTGGCCACGGCCTGCACGGCCTGCTGTCCAACGTGACCTATGAGCGCCTGGCCGGCACGCGGGTTCTGCGCGACTTCGTGGAGTTGCCGTCGCAGCTGTTTGAGCACTGGGCGCTGGAGCCTGAAGTGCTGACCAAGCACGCTCGCCACACCGCCACCGGCGAGCCGATTCCCCAGGCCCTGGTAGAAAAACTACTGGCAGCGCGCCGCTTTAACCAGGGTCTGGAGACTGTAGAGTACACTTCGGCCGCGCTGCTCGACATGGCGCTGCACAGCCACGCCGACGCCAGCACCCTGGACATCGAAGCCTTTGAGAAGGCCGAGCTGACCCGCCTGGGCATGCCCGCCGAGATCGTGCCTCGCCACCGGCCAGCCCACTTCCTGCACCTGTTCTCTGGCCCCGAGTACGCGGCCGGCTACTACGTCTACATGTGGGCAGAAGTCCTTGACGCAGATGGCTTTGAGGCTTTTGTCGAAGCTGGCAACGTGTTTGATGCACAGGTGGCAGAGCGCCTGTGGCGTTTTGTCTACAGCGCTGGCAACCGCCGCGAGCCGGGCGACGCCTACCGCCAGTTCCGCGGTCGCGACCCGGCCATCGAGCCGATGCTGAGAAAGAGGGGCCTGCTGTAGCAGCCGGTCCGGGCCTTTCGGGACCAGTCCTAGGAGCCTGTCGGGATAATCCCCGCCAGGCTCCGTGCCATTTTGCGTTTTTTTCAGTCGGGCAAGAAATATTGGAAGTGAATTCCAATATTTCGCCCGCCTGGGCGCTTGCAAGACGATCGCCCTAGGACCCTGTCGGATGCTGCGGCTGATTCAATAGTTTTAAGGAGTTATCCCTAGGCGACGGCATTACTCCGACAGGCTCCTAGCAGGCACTCCGCCGATGCGCGGCCCAGGTCTCTTGGCCTTCGCCTACTTGGACACCTTGAGAATCGCCAGGTCATCGACAAACCAGCCTGCGCCGCTGTTCGACGTGCCGTCCACGCTGTCAAACGCAAACCGCACCTGCACAGACTTGCCGGCCACGCCAGGCAGCGACAGCTTGATCTCGGTCCACGTCTTGGCCGGGGCGCTGTTGTCCAGCAGCTGATCCACCACCGGCGTGAAGACCAGGCCGTTGACCGATACCTGGATCCGCCGCTTGTCATAGGACTTGCTGGACTCCCCGTCGTGCCAGCTCCATACGCTCAGCACGTAGTCGCCGCCAGCTGCCAGAGCTTGGGCCTTGAGGGTCGCCTCGCCCTTGACCTGCTTGCCGTCACTGAAGTCCTTGCCATTGTTGAAGTTGAGCGAGCATGCCCCCGAGTGCGGCGCCGGCGGATTGGGCGTGCCGTCGATGGCCCAGCCGACCTGCCCCGCGCTCGCCGGGCTCAAGGTCCACTTGGCCTCACTACCGCAGTCGACCGCATCGGTCCACACCGCGCTGCAGTTGCCAGCGCCTCCAAGGCACTTGCCGGCCTGGCAGCTCTCTCCAAGGGTGCAGGGGTCGCCGTCGTCGCAGCTGGCGCCCTTGGCGGCGGCGGTGTGGCTGCACAGGCTGTTGCCAAAGACATTGGTGCAGCTGTCTAGGGTGCAGGGGTCGTCGTCGTCGCAGACGCTGACATCGGCAACTCCAATGCACACGCCGGTCGCGCAGACTTCGTTGCCGGTGCAGCCGTTGCCGTCATCGCAGCTGTAGCCTTCGGCGGTCGGATCGGCCTGGCCAAGGCACTGGCCCTGGGCGCACTTTTCCTGGTCGGTGCAGTCGTTGCCGTCGTTGCAGGCGGAGCCGTCGGGATCGGCGGTGCCCAGGCACGAGCCGCCGGTGCACACCGTGGCGCTGGTGCAGTCGTTGTCGTCGTCGCACTTGGCGCCTTCTTTGAGGGGCTCATTGAGGCACTGGCCGGTCGCGCTGTCACACTGATCATCGCTGCAGGGATTGCCATCCTCGCAGTCGTTGTAGTCACCGCTGCAGTAGGCGCTGGTGCACACATCTTGGACGGTACAGGGGTCCTCATCGTCGCATGGCGTGCCCGGCTTGGCTTGCAGGCCATCGCAGGTGCCGCCGGTGCAGGCGTCGTTGAGCGTGCAGGCGTCGCCGTCATCGCAGGGGCTGCCCTCTGCCATGGCCTTGCCGTCGCAGTTGCCCAGCTGGCAGCTGTCGCCAGAGGTGCAGGCGTCGCCGTCGTCGCACGCGGCGCCGTTGCTGACGGGCTTGTTGACGCAACCCGCTCCGGCGGCGCAGGAATCGGCGGTGCACTCGTCATAGTCGTCGCAGTCGGTGGGCGTCAGGCCCTTGCAGGTGCCGCCGGTGCACTCGTCGTCGTCGCTGCAGGGGTCGCCGTCATCGCAATAGTCGCCATCCGGGGCGTTGCCGCCGGCCTTGCAGCTGCCAGCAGTGCAGGTGCCCTCTTTGCAGCCCACGTTGTCGCAGCTGGTGCCATTGGCCATGGGCGTAGAGACGCAGTTGCCGGTGGCGGGGTCGCAGGAATCGGCGGTGCAGTCGTTGCTGTCATTGCACTTTTTGGTGGTCGACTCGCACAGGCCGTCTTGACAGCTGGCGCTGCCGCAATTGCCCACGCCGGCTTGGCAGTCGCTGTCGGTCGCGCAACTGCACACCAGCTCAAAGTCGTCACAGCAGTCGCCCGCCTCCATGCAGTAGGCATCGCAATTGCAGGTGCTTGAGCTGTCATAGTCGCCGCACTTGCCCACACAGCTGCCCGGGCCGCCTGTAGCATCACTGGCGTCCTTGCCGCCTTGCGAGTCGCCAGCGTCGGTCTTGCCGCCGCCATCGCCACTGTCTCCAGCGCCACTGTCGCTGCCGGCTGAGTCCGGCTTGCCGCCTTGATCGCCTGCCGCGTCTCCGCCATCCGCGCCTTGGCTGTCGGCGACAGTGTCAGAGCCGCTGGCGTCACCGCCGGTGCCCGAACTGGCGTCTTGCGCCACGTCCACGCCTGCGTCGCTGGTTGCACTGGTGTCCGTCTTGATGGGCGCAGTTCCGCCGGTCTCTGCCGTAGTACCGCACGCAGCAAGGAAAACGAGTAACAAAAGCGCGATGCCCACGGCGGTGCTGGTCGGCCGAGCGCGGGACAGAAGGCGGGGGGCAACAGGCATGCGAGACTCCTCTGGAGTGCGGGGCTTGCGCAATACCGCGCCCCCGGGCCCTCAGCTTCGCGCCTGGCCCGCTACTTGGTCAAGTCAGCCGGCGATCTTCAGCGGAGGCTAGCCCAACCCGGTCCACGGCCACATACTCCGCCTGGCCGTAGCGGTGCACCGTGTCGCGGTACAGGCCGGGGCAGACCCCGCGGTGGCCGCAAGCGTCGCAGCCCGGCGGGTGAAACCAGTACTCGCTATGGCCAAAGCTTTGGCGAGCACGGCTTGCTACATCCACCGAGAAGTCATCAAGATAGTAGTCCACATTGCGGTCCACCAGCTCTGGAGCGAGGCACGCCTGCAGGTTGCGGTGGCCCACGGCGACCCCAAGGCTGTCACCCAGGGTCACCAGAGCGCGCACCAGTTCTGCCGCGTCTTGGGGCGCCATCAGCAGCTCGTCGGCGTGGCGCAGCGCATCGCCCAAGGGCTTGACCACGGCCAGCACCAGCGGCGGCGCCGGCACACCGGCGCGGTTGGCGCGATCGGCCAGCGCTTGCACGAGCCGGCGCAAGCCGGGTGCGTTGACGGCTGTCAGTGCCGTGTAGATGTAAAGATTCAGGCGCGGCTCTGCCAGAAGGTTGTCAAGCGCCGCCAGTTGCTTGTGAAATTGCCCTTGCGAGCGCGCCAGCCGGTTGTAGACCGCCTCGTCCCAGGTATCCAGAGACAGGTGCACGGTCGCCACGCCGCCATCGACCAGCTGCTGCACTGCGGCCCGTTCGGCCAGCTTGAGGCCGTTGGTCATGCACACGTGGCGATCGAGCTCAAACTCCCGCAGGATCTCAAACACTTCTGGCAGATGAGGGTAGATGGTCGGCTCGCCGCCGATCAGAATCGCCCGGTCGCAGCCCACCGCCTTGCCTGCAGCCGCCATCGCCACCACCTGGTCTAGCGGCGCAAAGCCCTGCGCATCCTCGTGCGGCGGCACGGCGCAGTATAGGCACGCCGAGTTGCAGGGCCGGCCAAAATCGACGTAAAACGCCGGTGTCAGCCACTCCGCAAGCTGCTGCAGCCGAGGGTGAGGCTGGGCCAGGGCCGCATCGCTGCGCCGCCCATGGACATCGGCCGTGGTTCTGGGAATGTAGCGGCGATCGCGGTAGGGTATAGCGGCAACGGGTCGAGTCACGGGGCCTCCGCCCTGCAGCGTAGCGTAGCCGCAGCGCGCATGCCATCGACAGCGCAGGCCAAGGCCAAGCGCCCGCCAGGAAGACCAATGAGCCGCGCCAAAATTGCCGTCCTGGGCGCCACCGGCAGGCTGGGCTCAGCCCTACAGCGCCAGTGGGGCCGCCAGCACCTGCTGGGCCTGGCTCGCCACCCGCCGGCAGATGCGGCGCAGTGGGCCGAGTTTGTCAGCGCTGACCGGCGCAACACCCTGGCCTTGCAAGACCTCTTGAGCCGCTGCGATGCCGTGGTCGACCTGTGCGGCTTCGACCTGACCGATGCCCAAGCCTTGCTGCAGGCGGTGCAGCAAAGCGGGCGCACGGGTCTGCGGCTCATCGCAGCGTCGTCCGTGGCCGAGCGGCCCATCGCGTACTGGAACCAGCCAGAGCATGGCGCCAGTCCGCCGCCCTCAGACGACTACGGGCTCCACAAGCGCCACTACTCAGACGCCCTGCTGCAGCACTGGCCTGGACCGGCGCTGGCGGTCTTGCTGCCCAACTTGCTGCAGGTCCACCCCGTGGATCCGCGCCTGCGCCGGTGGTGGCAAGAGGCGGCGCAGACCGGCGTTGCGCCGATCCCTGGATCAGGCCAGCAGAATGTCGCCCTGTTGCCCACCCAAACGGCCGCTGAATTGATCGCCCAGCTGCTGCAGCGCCCAGACCTCATCGGGCGCCTGGCCTTGGCCTGCCCGCGGCGGCCAACGGTTCTGGCGCTGGCTTCGGCTTTGTTTGGCGGCATGGCTCCCGCCCCGCGGCTGCAGCCGGGTGCGCCAGCGGGCCTGTTCAGCGCCGGTCCTGAGATCCTGGCCCTGGATGCCCTGCTGGCGGCCCTGCCCGGGTTTGCGTGGCCCGACCTCATCGCGGTGTTCGCCGATCTGGGCGGCCAGTTGGCTAGAGATCCACCCGGAAATTGAGCCCGCCGCGAACAAGCGGGGCCTTTAGGCTGTCCAGCAGCGCTTGGCCATCGGGCATCAGAGCCGCCATCGGCGCAAACGCCTCTTTGAGCTTGGGCACGTAGCCGCGGAACTCGCCGTCGCCAAAAGAAGCGCCAGCATACAGCTCGACCGTGAGATCGGTCAGCACCCGCGTAGAGACGTTGATCTGGGTGGTACCAGAGCTGTCGGTGAGATTCCAAAGCGCAAGGCCCGTGATGATGCCATCGCTCCAGCTGCCCGGTGAGATCAGCACGGCCAGCGCACCTACGTAGTCGCGCCCTGTGTACATTGGCATAAAGCTGGGCGCTTGGGGCTTGCCGCCTGTGGCCGACGCAATGGCGTAGTCGGTGTAGCTCTTGACGACGGCATCGGCGGTCACGCCGCTTGGGTTGTGGAAGTACTCGGCGCCCAGAATCAGCGAGTCGTCTTCGCCAAAGGCCCAGGTCCAAGAGAGGCCCATGGAAGCCTGCCACCGCGGATCCTCGCCTTGGGGAAACCACACCGCCGCTTCGCCAGTCAGGTCAAAATCCCAGACGCCTGCCGACACATCCAAGCCGACCTTGGGATCCATGCCCTTGCGGGCCACGGTGCTCAGGCCCAATTCAACTTGGCCAAACACGGCTTCACCGCGCAAGGCCACGCCCAGCTGCTCCAACTTCGCCGCATCTTCGCTGAGCAAAATCGCGTACAGGTTCCAGCCCAGCGACTCGATCGGCAGGTGCGCCTTGATCATGGTCGGGCCGACGCGGTCATCGAAGAACAGCAGAGGGTTAAAGCGCGTCGTGTTAAGGACATCCACCGGATTCCAGAATCGCGATGCCCCCCAGCGCACAAACTGGCGGCCGGCGGTAATAAACACCTTGCGGTCAATGTCGAACTTGAGCCACAGCTGGGTCAAAGAGGCCCGCACTTCGTCGGTGCTGGCTGCGCCCATGCCCAGGCCGCCCAGGCCGCTTTGCCCGCCACCGGCAACGGTACCACCGGCGTTGGCCAGCGGATTGTAGGTCAAGCGGCCGCGGGCATAGGCGCGCACCCGGTCGTTGACTCGGCTGTCAAGATAGGTGTCAAACAGCGTGGAATTGCTGAGCGCCGCGTCAGAGACCTTCTGGTCTTCCGCTAGCATGGCCGCGGTGCGCAGGTAGAAGAAGCCGCCTATCTGGGTGCGGTCGCGGGTCAAGAGATCGGTGTTTTCGCGGGCGGCACCTGTCATGCGGGCGTCGCCCAGATCGCTGCCTTCTGGCTCTGCATCCGAGCCCTTGCCGCTGCTGGGGGTCGCCGTGGAGGCGAGCTTGACGGGGGCGGCGCCCTCCACCTCCTCCCCTTCGCTGAACATGTCCTCTTCGCTGCGCTGATCGGCCGCAGCAGGCTTCTCTCCGGCCTGCGCCTTGCCGCCTTCCGCCCACGCCGGTGCGGCCACCGTCGCTGACGCCAGCAGCCACCCTGCCAGTCCTTGCTGCCAACCACCCTTTCGCCAGGTCTTCATCGGCTCTGCGACTCCAGCCAGGCTTTGGTGAACAAGTTGGCCTGCAGCGACCGCAGATCCATCTCCTTCATCAAGATAATCGTGGAATTACCCTTCTCTACCTCGTCAAAAATGCGGATCTCGCGGGGTGTCCACACTTCTGCCTTCTTGGACTCGCTGAACTTCTTGGCCCACTTGGGCGTGTAGCTGGTGCGCATCAGCTTGCCCGAGGCGGCAAACTCCTGCCGCTTGAGGGTGTTGCCAGAGCCTGCAGACAGCCAGAGCGCCAGCTTGGGGTAGGCGACATCAATGCCCTTCTTGGCCGTCAAGATCAGCTTGTGGGTCTCGATCTTGCCGAGCTTCTCGATCCCCTCGTACTTGGCGTCATACTCGTCAGCGAGGCGGCTCTCGTCAAAGTCGGCGCGGCGGCTGTCGGTCCCGCCGATCCGCTCGCGCTCAGTTCGCCGCTCCCACTTGCCGACACTGGGGTCGTACATCCACAAGTTCTTGTCGATCCGCAGATAGCCCTTGCCCTTCTCGGCCTTGGGGTTGCTAAACAAGATCATCAGCTTGTCGTCAGCATCGCGGCGGAATATGGTCGCTTCCAGGACCACGTCGTTCTTGCTCTTCTCTTTGCGCTCGATATAGACGTTGGTCTTGTAATCTCCGGAGCTGCGCTGTCGCTCGTCCAAGGTCTTCACAGCGGCCTTGACCTCGGCGTCCGTCCATGGCTTGGCGGCACCTTCGGCTGGCTTCTCGGCTGCATCCGCCGCCGGCTCCTGCGCTACGACGGGTACGGACGCCGCCAGTCCACCGACCGCGCCAAGTCCCAGAGCGACGCTCGCGCCGCGCACACCCAGCAATTGACGGATTCGCATCAGGACCGACATTCTGACCTCATCGAGCCTCAGCGGGCTCGGAGCTACAACGCACACGGGCGCGGGGTTCATTCAGGGAGGCGTCAAGCGCGTCAGCTGGCGTGCATCGCCGTGACCGGCTGCAGCTTGGTGGCGCGGTAGGCCGGAAACAAGGCGCCTAGCGTCGTCACCGTGGCGATGGCCAGCAGCGACTGGATGGCAATGCTAAAATCCGGTGCCAGCACCAGGGTCGGCGACATCAGAAACACCGCAAAGGCCTTGGGCACACTGAAGTGAGCGAGGTTGACGGCCCAGCACAACACGGTCGCGGCCAGCGCGCCCAGCGCAGTCGAGCTGAAGGCCAGGACGGCCATCTCGGTCACAAACATGCTCAGCACATAGCTCTTCTGCATTCCAATAGCCCGCAGCGTGCCGATCTCCTTGGTGCGCTCGCGAATCGCCATCCACAGTGTGTTCATCACGCCTACGATAATGATGATCACCAGCACAGAGATCACAATAAACGTAAGCACTTGCACAGTATCCAGGGTGTAGCGCATAAACGCCATCTCGTCGGACCATGTGGTGATGTCGATCTTCTGCCCTGTCCAATCCTCTCTGCGCACCGTCTCAAACTTGCGCCAGAACGGCTGCGGCACCCGATCCATCATCCGGTAGCCGGCCTTCTCGATCTTTTCGCGCAGCACAATCGCCACGGCTTCCGCCTGAGCCGCATCTTTGACCATGACCTGCAGCGCCCCGGTCGTGTTGGGGTCCAGCTCGTACAGTTCGCGAATCGCATCGGTCTGGCAGTAGATATTGAACCCAGACATAAAGCCCAGGTCCTTGGCGATCGCCACCACCCGCAGGTCCACGGTATTGCTGACGCCGCGGAAGGTAGCGGCAGACAGCGTGACATTGTCGCCAACCTTGACCTGCAAGCGCTCGGCCTGCTGCTCAAACAACAGGACCGAGTGGCGCTCCCGCAGTCCATCTAGCGAACCGCTCACAACCTCAATGACTTCGCGAAAGGCCGGCTCAGAGTCGATCTCGATTCCGGAAAGCGCGGCTTGGATCGAGGTCACGTCACTGACGACTTTGCCCCAGCCACGGCCGCGGGTCACTACCTGCTTGAGTCCAGGCGTGCTCTCTTTGACGAGCTCAACCAGCGGCTTGTACTTGGTGACCAGCGGCGCCGCCGTGCCCGAAGTGATCTTGTAGAACCCAGCAACGTTGACGTGCCCCGTCATCAAGGTGGTCGCGGTGCGCAGCATGGTGGCGCGCATCCCGGAGAAGAGCGACAGCAGCACGACCAGCAGGGTCGTCACCGTCGCCACCGCCGTGCCGAGCAAGAGGGTCCGCCGCTTGTGCTGCATCAGATTGCGCACTGCGATCATCAGGAGCGTTTTCATTGTCTACTCCGCGTCCTGCATCGCTTCAAGGGGGGTGACGCGCATCGCCAGCCAAGCCGGATACAGCGTTGAAATCAGGGCGACCAGCCCTACCAAGAGCGCCGCGACGACCACATGCAGCGCCTGCAGCTCGGGATAGAGGCGCGGCCCGGCAAACAAGAACACCAGCACGTCATTGGCCGCAGGCAGGCCCACCGCGTGCAGCCAGCTGACCACCGCCAGCGCCAGGGCGCCGCCAGCGCCGCCAAAGACCAGGGACATGACCGCGGCTTCCGCAAGAAACATCTTGAGAATCAGAGATTTCTGCGCACCAATCGCGCGCATGGTGCCGATCTCCTTGGTCCGCTCCAGGGTGGCCATGACCATCGAGTTGTTCATCACAATGATCGCCACAATGAAGATGATGAGCAGCGCCGTCGCCAGCACCGAGTAGATGACCCACAGAAAATCGCCAATGAACCCGCTGGCCGTGCGCCAGTCGACGACTTTGAGGCCGAGCTTGTCGCGGTCGGCGATGGCCTGCAGGTCCATGGCAACGACCTTGAGGTCGGAATTCGGCTTGAGCAAGATGGCCATGTGGCGCACAACGCCGCTGTCGGTCTCTTCTTGGGTGTAGATCCGGTCCGCTTCTGCCACGGTGCGCTTCTTCACGCCTCCGTTGTCACCGCTGGCGGCGGACACCACAGCGGCGTCGGCAGTGGCTGGGCTTGGCAACCCTACGCCAAGTTTGGCCACACCGGCCCCGGCTTGCGCGCCCTCGCCGCTGTCAAGGGCGTTGCGAGCCGCCTCTTCCAAAGCGAGAAGCTTGTCAGCTGGCGGCGCGGCGGCCGTGGCCTCAGCAAGGTCGCCGACTTCCTCGACCACTTCATCGCCGCCTTCGCCAAACATCGCAGACTCGGCATCCTCGCGCTTGATTTCTTTGACACCGCTGGCCTTTTGCAGCTTTTCCAGCTCGGCCTTCTTGTCGGCAGAGAGGTAGCCGTAGAGGTCGCGGTAGGTCATCAGGTCCATGACATTGACGGCACCGGCCAGCGTCGACTTGTCCAGACTCTTGAAGCGGAACGTGCCGTAGACCTTGACGTTGACGCTGGTCGGGTAGCCAGAAGAGGTAAAGCCCTTGACGGTCATCACATCGCCGATCTTGATGGTGTACAGCATCAGGTGGGGCGCAACATCCCGATAGAAAGTGGCATAGCGCTTGGCAAAGTTGCCGTCGGACATGTCCATGAAGGAGGTGATCAGCTTGTCCAGGTCCTTCTCAGTGGAAGCGAGCTCTTTCTGCAGCGCCAAGCGCACAACGGCCGCGCTGCTGTCATCTAGCTGGTAGCTGATCTCTTTGTACTGGCTCTTGTTCTGCTTGACCCAGTTCTGGATGTCGTCATCGCTGGCCACGGTGTAGCCTTCAGCGATGCGGTCGCGAATTTTGTCTAGCCGCCGCGCCGACTTGTGCTTGACCGTCTCTTCATAGTTCAGCTTGTTGAACAGAAAGCCGCGCTGACCCGGCGGGATCGGCGTACCTTCGACGATCTCAAACAAATCAAAGGCCTGGGCAAAGCGCGCAGTGTCCGTGCCCATGTAGCGGAAGAACAACATGTCCGCGTTCATGGCCAGCGGCGCGATCTCATTCTCCAAGAACTCCATATGCCCTAGAGGGTCTGTGTCAAACGACTGCCAGAACGCCTCGGTGTTGGCTTTGGCCAGATCCTGCAAAGACTCGCGCGTCTCGGTGCCGGCGTTGGCCAGATCCGTCACTTCGCCGATCTTGGCCATGTCTTGCGACAGCAGCTCGACAATGCGGTGGACATGGCCGCGAATGACCTTGGAACGTTGCAGATCTCCGG
>CAIXGW010000180.1 GCA_903919145.1 uncultured Myxococcales bacterium | reverse complement strand
GCCGTCGTGGTGTCATTGCCCGTGGTGGTCTTCTGGTTGGAGACGAGCACCGCGGGGTTCAGGTTGGTCGTGTAGGTGTTCGGCTTGTGGCAGACCAAGCAGTTGTTGGCGGAGGCGGGGAAGGTGACCTCAGAGAAGTCATAGAAGTAGACGCCGCTGGTGCCGCGGTCGCGGACAAACTCGTAAGGCGTGGCCCGGTCAGCACTGCCGTGGATGCCGTGGATCATGTCTTTGAAGTTGTTGGTGGCTTCTGGCCAGCTGAGCGGATTGGCCGGGTCAAGCCCTGCGGCAATCATCTTGTCTTTCTCGGCCTGGCTGACGTTGGCGGGATTGGCGCCGCGGCCCGAGCTGCTCAGGTTGGGGTTGTGGCACATGACGCAGGTCATCGTGTCGAACACGCGGTTGCCGCCGTGCCCTTCAAACCACTCGTGGCAGCCGCCGCACTTGTTGCTGTCGACGACTTCGCGGCGCAGCGGGTCGCCAGTCACGTTCTTGGACACCGACACGGTGTGGCGGGCCAGGCTGACACCAACCACGCCGCCAAAGTCCTTCTGGCTCCAGTAACCCTGCAGGGCCACGCCGCGCATCGTCGCGCCCTTGGGCCAGGCGTAGGTCGCGCTGGTGACCGTGGCGGTGACAAAGCCGTTGGCGTCTGGGGCGCCAAAGGTCGCGGTCGGGGCAGTGGCAGCCAGCATGGAGGCCAGGCTGAGGGTGTTGGGCTGGGCAGCGGCGCGGCCGGCGTTGTTCCAGTCGGCCGGTGCGGTCAGGCCGCCCTGGGGCATCGTGTACGGCAGCAAGAAGCTGGGGCCGCCGGTCAGATCTGTAGGTAGTGCCTTGAAATCCAACGGCTTGTCATCCTTGAGGATGCGGAAAGTGATGACCGGCAGGGTGGTGCCGTCGACCGCGGTGGTCGAGGTGACTTCCTTGATCTCATACTTGAAGTTGTAGGCGCCCTTGGGGGTCAGCGGGTTGTTGGGCGTGGCGTTGTCGCCGACGTGGTGCTCTTCAATCTTCTCTGGCGTGTGGCACAGAGCGCAGGCCTTGTTGTCGGCCTGGCCGCCGCTGTGCTTGGTCCAATCGACCTGGGCGTGGCAGGCGCCGCACGCTTCGCGGCTGGGGAACTTCTGCCAGTAGTCGCCCTGCGGGGTCTCTGGGTCGGCGACATTGTGGCACTTGCGGCAGTTGCCAAGCCCTTGCGGATAGGTGATCTCGCCAAACTTGTAGCTGGAGATCTGGTACTCAGGCGCACCCTTGGCCGCGCGCATCGACGCCGAGTGGATGCCGTGAATCATCTGCTGCATTTCAATGGACTTGCCAGTGACTGCATCGACGGACTCGCTGTTGTGGCAAACCACGCAGTACTTGATCTCGTAGCGAGAACCGTGGACCTTCAGGACGTCGTGGCACTCGTTGCAGGACTTGGTGTGGTTGACATCCTTGGTCTTCATGACGCCGCCGGCCGGCACCCAGTCGTAGGTCACGTTCTGCGGCGGCATGGCGATGGTGTTGAACGTGCCGCTGATTTGGATGGCCAGGCGGTGGGTCAGCGTCGGCTCGTAGGGAATCGGCTTGCTGGTCACGGGATCAGTCGCCACGCTGGTGTCGACCGACATCGTGTAGGTGTAGGTGCCGTCGCCGTTGTCGACCAGCGGGCCGCGGTCGGTGGTGCCCTGGGTGGTCTTGACGACAGCGCCCGGAGCCGGCGGCGTGTAGGTCGCGACGCGGTTGATGTAGCTCTTCCACGCTTCGACGTTGCCCGAGCCAATGGCACCGGGGACCAGCTTGGCCAGACCGACGCGGACATGGCCAGAAGTGCCGCCCTTCAGGCCGATCACAGCGCGGCCAAAGCCGTCTTTGACCGTGAACTTGACCACCGGCTTGCCGACCATGGTCACGCTGTTGATGGTAGTCGTGATGACTTCAGGGACTTCGACTGCGAGGCTAACCACCTGAGCGGCGGTCAGGCCGTTCTTGCCGTCGGCGATGGTCACGCTGGTGCCGTCGTCGCAGGTCAGGGTCTTGGTGCCGTTGCGATTGTCTTTGATCGAGCAGGACTTGCCGTTGACGCCGTCTTTGCCCGCTTTGCCGTCGGCCACGGTGGCCGTGGTGCCGTCTTCGCAGCTGATGGTCTTGGTGCCGTCGCCGTTGTCTTTGACGGAGCAGGACTTGCCGTTCACGCCATCCTTGCCCGCCGCGCCGTCTTTGCCGGCCGCACCGTCTTTGCCAGCGGCGCCATCGGCTCCGGCCTTGCCGTCAACGCCGTCTTTGCCAGCTGTACCGGCCGCACCGTCTTTCACCGTCACCGTCGTGCCATCGCCACAGGTAATGGTCTTGGTGCCCTTGCCATCGTCGGTGACGGCGCAGCCCTTGCCGGCCGCGCCATCTTTGACCGTAGCGGTCACGTCGCCACAGGTAATTGTGCTGGTGCCGTCGGTGTTGGCTTTGACCGTGCAAGCTGTACCCGCGGGCCCAGCTTTGCCTTCCGGCCCTTCAGCCCCTTCACAACCAGCCAGTGCCACGCTCAGAGCGCCGCAACTCGCCAGAAGGAGGATTTTGCGCATGTAGGATTCCATCGCTGCCTCTCCTTGAAGGATTTGCCCGCTTCGGCGCTGCCTGGCCCAGGTCGGTTGACCTGGTCCTGCGCAACATTCCGCTCAAGCTTTGCCTTCGTGTCAGACGTTTGCCAGGGTTTCTTCGCTGGGTCGGACCGGAATCCGGCCCTTTTGGCAACCCGAAGTCTCTGCTGGTCTCCGTCCTGCTGCCTGCAACTGCACCCGGACCCACCGGGCTCATCACAAGTTCTGCCGCAACTCTAGGCCCAGGCACCGGGGGCGAGCAAGGGCGCCAGGCGACTGTATGAAGCAATCGTGACGGCCCATGAGGGAGCCGTGACAGAGGGCGTACGGGAGGCCTGTTTGTCATGGAATTGTCGGGCAGCGCATCCCCTTGCGGTGCCGCTCGCGGTCTGGGTGTCGACTCGGAAGTAGGCGAATGGTCAAGGACTTTGGCAATAGTCGCTGAATGGTGGGCATCTCTGGTCAACGTCTGGCATCCTACAGCCCGCAGCCTCCACGCTGCAGGTTGGCCCCGTGAGTGATCTCGTCGACCCCAGCGCTGTGCCGGCGCTCATCCGCATGCGCGGCGTGCGCCAGAACAATTTGCGCGGCTTTGACCTGGACCTGCCGCACGGTGCGCTCATCTGCGTGACGGGCGTTTCTGGATCAGGCAAGAGTTCATTGGCCTTTGACACGCTGTACGCCGAGGGGC
>CAIXGW010000179.1 GCA_903919145.1 uncultured Myxococcales bacterium | reverse complement strand
GTCAAAGCTTGGCTTGCGTCCTCCGCCTGGAGCTCGCTTGCGCGAACCTGGCGCACCCACCTTTGCCTGCTCGATATCTGGTCCGACTTCTGATTCTGGCTGAGGACTGCTCATGATTAACCTCCCAACTTCGTGGAGGAATATCGCAGAATCCTGGTCGAATGTAAACACCCTCTAAGCCAAGCTGCCGCCGCCCTACGGAATTCTGGCGGCCTCAGTCCGGCGTGCAGGTAAAGTCATAGCCCGCCGGCGGATCGCAGTGGCTCTGGTGGCAGCTGGCGCAGGACTTGGCCAGCTTGCCGTCTTCCAGCACTTGGCGCTTGGCGTCCAGGCGCTGCCAGCGCCAGTCATTGGCGGCCGGCCAGTAGCCCTTGGGTTCTTTGCGCATCACCGTGTAGCCAATCAGATGCTCGCAGAACTGGTCGTCATACTCTGGCTTGACCAGGGTGCTGCCTACCGGAAACGGGGCGTTGGCCGGGTCAAGGGGCAGCCAGGTCGTGTAGGGAATCCACGCCTCTGGGTTGACGACCACCCGGACGCTGTGCAGCCAGTGTTCGTGGCTGGTTCGGCACTTGCGGGCTTCCTTCCAGGTCGTTTCCACGCCGGCGGGAATCAGCGGCAGCAACGCTGGCTCGGCAGGGTCTCCATCGCAGCCGGGCAGGGCGGTCAGCGCCAAGGGCAGCGCAGCGATGGCCACCACCAGCGCTCGCCAGCCGTCCAGCGCCTGCAGCACCATCGACCTTGCCCTACTCATGCCGCCCCTTCTGCTTGCCACTCGCCGGCAGACAGGATCCTAACTGAATTCGGGCGGCTCTCCAAACCTGGGTCCGCTGGCCCGGTCACCATCGAGCGGGTCGCGCAGCTGGAACCCAGCGACTGGGCAACCTTTAGGCCGTCTGCGCCCTTGCACCGCAGCGGCCCACCGCGGCCGGGGCTCAGCGGCAGCGGATCACCAAATCATCCAGCTCGACGCCGACTCCGCCGCTGCCGGCGGCCAGGCCAGCCGCTTTTTGCAGCACAAACAAGGGCAAGAACTTCTGGCCGCGGATCGGATCGCCCAGCTCCAGCTTGAAGGTGGTTGGCCCGGTCTGGCACTGCGAGACCAGGTCAAACATGAACGGGCTGGTCAAGACTTCTTTGGGTTCCGTAGGTGGGACGCCGCGGTAGCCGTAGACCAGCCGCGTGCGAAACTGCGCTGCTGGGCAGGTATTGGCCTCTGCGGTCAGCTGTGCCGTCAGCTCAAAAGAAGCGCCGTTGACCGGCATGGGCCAGCGCCACTTGTCGGTTGGCATGAGGGTGGTCATGGCGCCCGCGGCCAAAGAGGCCGGCAGCTGGGCCTTGACGACGCCATCGATTTGGCCCACTGGCGGCTGCTGGGTCCACGCCGGCGCGCCCGCGGTGTTGCCCTTCCACCAGTGATTGGTGGCCTCTGGATCTTCAAAATTGCTGAGAAAGCATGCGTAGGAGCAGGCGCCGGTCAGGCTCAAGTCGTCGACCTGAAACAGGCCAAGCGAGCTGGCGGTGGTGCCGGTCTTGACCTCGAAGATCACATCGACATCCATGCCGGCCCACGGCGCCAGGTCTATGGCCTTGTACTTCCAATTGGCCTGGGGACCGCACAGCTCAAAGACCTTTGTCCCGGCTATCCGCACGGTGAGCACATCGGATGCGCAGGTGGGGTCACCGGCGAAGACGGCCCGCGCCGCAAAGTGGAGCTTGCTGTCTTTGGCGGGGTGAACCAGCGCCACCCGCAGCTGCGCCGTTTGGGCCTCGCCCGAGGCGGATTTGCCGGTCCAGTGCGCGGTCATCGCCCCCAGGCCGTGGTTGCCGCCGGTGTAGGTGCGCCCCCAGGCGACGTAGTTGGGGTCGCTGCTGGTCAGCTTCCAGCCCTGCGGAACGGCCGACGACGGCACGTCTCTAGCGGTCGAGGTGGACTCTAAGTGCCCGCCCATGCAAGCTTCGCTGCAGCCACCGGCGACGCGGACCTTGTCTAGCTCTATCTTGCCGCCTGACGATGGCTCGGCGCCAGCCAACACGCGGAACTCAATATCGATTGGTGACCCAGCAAACGCCGACAGGTCCACGGTGATGTGCTGATAGCTGCCCTGCGACCCGCCGGGGGTCGATTGGCACAGGCGCCACACCAAGGTGCCGTTGACGTAGGCCTCCAAGTCATCGGAGCCGCAAGTCGGCGTCGCCAGATAGGCGCGCAGGCCAAAGTCCAGCTGGGCGGCCACGCCGGGGCCCAGGTGCAGGCGCCGAGAAAATAAGTGGGCTCCCTGGTTGACGTTTCCCTTGGCGTAGGGGCCTTTCCACTGCGCCACCTGCCGCTGGTTGCCGCCCGCCTCTTGAGCCAATTCCCAGGCCACGTAGCCGCCGCCCTCGTCTTCGGCAAAGCTGGCCCACTGCGGCCAATAGCTCTCGCTCTGAAACCCTTCATTGACGCAGACATTGCAGCCGGCGATCGGCTTGTGGGCGCAGCTGGGGCCGGCGCAGCTGTCTGCCGTGCACGGATTGTCGTCATCGCAGTTGGCTGGCGCGCCAGGTAGGCAAGAGCTACTCGAGCAGAGGTCGCCGACCGTGCAGGCGTTGCCGTCGCTGCAGACAACACTGACCTTGGGCTGGCACAGGGCCGCCTCTGGCATGTCTGGCGGAGCGATGCACTGATAACCGCTGGGGCAGCCGCTGACCGCCGCAAAGATCTTGCAAGCCAGCGGTGGGTTCAGGGGCGCTGTGCTCGCTTTGGGCTGGTGGACGCAGCTCCAGGTCTGCGGGCCAGTCACCACGCACGCCGCCGTGATGCACGGGTCGCCAGCGGTGTTGCACAATTGGGGGGCGTGGCCGCAGTCGCCCTTGGTCCCGCAGCTGTCTACCGTGCAGGGATTGCCGTCGTCGCACTGCGGGCAGACGCCACAGACGCCGCCGCTAGAGGCCTGGTTGACGCAGCCGCTGCCCGGGCTGCAGCTGTCGATGGTGCAGGGGTTGCCGTCGTCGCAAGAGCTGAGCCCCAGGCTTTGGCAAGCTCCTTGCTTGCACACAGACTTGGCCGTACAGGGCTCGCCATCGTCGCACCATGCGCCGTCGCTGAGGGGCGAGGCCAGGCACAGGCCGGTCTGGGGGTCGCAGGCGGCGGCGTGGCAGGACGATGATCCTGGCTGTGGACACTGGACCTGCGATTCTGCCTTGGGTTTGCACTGCTTCTTGCCCGTCGGCATCGTGGTGCAGGCGTAGATGCCGTTGCACAGGTCGCCATCGTCAAATTGGGCGCAGTCGCTGTCAATTTGGCAGCCGCAAACGTTGGTTTGGTTGCCGCAGGTGCCGCTGGTGCAGCGGTCGGTGGCAAACGGCGTGCAGCTGTCGCCGTCGTCACACGAGCTCTTGTCTGGCAAGGTCAGGTGCATACAGCCGAACAGCGGCTCGCAGAAGTCGATGGTGCAGGCCTCTTTGTCGTCGCACAGGGCCGGCATGCCCTGGCAGGAGGTGGCAATGGCGCAGGCCCCACTGGTTAGGCACACCGCGCCGTTGCTGCCGCAACCCTGGCCGACCTTGACCGGGGTGTGGACGCAGCCGACCTTGGCGGCGCAGCTGTCTGCGGTGCAAGGCAGACCGTCATCGCAGTCCACCGGGCCACCATCGGTGCAATCGTTGGTCTTTGAGCAGCTTTCGCCCTGGGTGCACGCATTGCCGTCGTCGCACAGGCCACCCAGGCTCAGGTGCGAGCAGGCGCCGCTGCCGGTGGCGCAGATGTCGGAGGTGCAGGGCTTGCCGTCCTCGCAGGACTTCCATTGGCCCAGGCAATTGCCGTTGAACCACTGGTCTTGCAGGGTGCAGGCATTGGCGTCGTTGCAGGGCTGGCCGGTCAGGTCCGTGGCCGGCTGCGGAGGATTGACGGCGTCTGCAGGGCTTGCTGCATCGGCGCCCGGGCTGTCAGGCTCTGGCGCGTCACCCTGCGCTGCCTCTGGCCCGGCGGTGTCGGCTGCGGTGGCGTCTGGAGCTGCCGCGTCCAGGTCTCCGGCGTCCAAATTTGCGGCGTCAAGTGCTGCCGCGTCCAGGCCCGGTGCGTCCAAGGGCGCTGCATCGCTGGCGGCGCCGTCCGCTGCATCGGCGGGCGCGCTGGCCGTGTCTGTCGGTGGGGCATCGGCCGCGCCATCCGGGGGCAGGTCCGCTGCGGCGTCGCCCGGCACCGGACCAGGGTCGCTGTCCGCGGCCGTCACGGCATCCGCTGCGTCCGCGCCTTGGGCTACGTCGCTGGTTGGCGCACCATCGGGCTGACCCGCCCCTGCGCCATCCACAGCCTCGGCTGCGGCAGAATCGCCAGCCAGGTCAGCGGCGTCGGGGCCTTGGCTCAGCACCGAGCCAAGGTCAGCCGTGGTCGCTAGTGAGCCATCGGCGCCGCAGCCGCCAACCACCACCAGGACGCCCCAGGCCAACGCGGACCTCCATCGCCATAGTGTCTTGTGGCCGTTGGCCAGCCGCTGTTTCGCCAAATCCACCATGGCCCCCCCGCACCCCTTGCGGACGGTGCGGAGTCAGAGTGGCAGGTCCACAGGGCCAGGATTGCGATAAATTTTAAGGAATCAAGAGCAATTGTGTAGAAAGCATGTGCCTTTGTGAATGGCTCTGGTTGTAAGTGGCTGAAACAGCTATGCGCCTGGCCCAGATCCATGCGCATACCGCAGCCAAATGGAGCACTGGCGTACACAATTTGCCACGGGTTGGCTCGGTGGGGGTCTGGCGGGGCTGCCCAGCGCACTGGGCGTCGCGCCGGTCGGCAAGGGCGGGCATGGTTCGGTTGGCAGTTGCAGACGCGCTTGGCGTGGCGAACGGCATGGCGATGGCTGTGCTTGGCAGCCAGGGCGGCACGCCCCTGCCCAAGGACCTCCGGCCTGCCTCGAGCACCTACGGATAGACATGCACCAGCGGCACGACCTCGCTGCACGGCCGACACATCGAAGAGGGCAGCCCGGTGTTGCGCCGCGTGCGTCCGGCCACCGCCTTGAAGACCGGTCCGCTCTCGACCTCGTCGCAGACCAAGCAGCTGTTCAAAGAGCCATCGGGCAGGTGGTACGGCGCACTCAGGGCGGCAAGGCAGACGCCCAGGCACTTTTCGCGGGTATGTTGGGTGTTGTAGTACCAGATCTGCGCGCACGGCAGCTCAAAACCCAGGGCTTGCAAGCAGGCGATCGAAGCATCTTTGTCTGGCTCAAAGCCGCACTTTCGCACAGGATCTGTCAGGTCGGGGTGGCGCATGTACACCGCAAGATTGGCCAGCGAAGAACAGACGCCACAGCCATCGGCGTGGGTGACCTGTGCCCCGGCAGCCTTGGCGGCCGCCGCGCTGTCAAACGTCTGCAGCGAGTAAGTCTTGGTGGCCGCAGGCCCGCGCACAAAGGCGCACACCTGTCCCAACTTGGCCGCTGGTTTGCCGGGCAGGCCATAGGGGTCGGCCGTCACCTGCGTGGCAGGGCTGGAGAGCTGCCACTGCAGCAGAGCTTCAGCCTGGGCATCGGTGTAGGTCGGCGGGGCAAAGTCCTTGCCGCTACAGGTGCACTTGGGCTGGCACTGGGCGGCCGTCAGGCCAGTCTTGGCGTTGGGCGCGCCAAACAGCGCGTCACACGGCTCGGCGGCGGCGGCGGCATCCGCGTCGGCGGAGCCACCTTCGCTGTCGGCCAAAGCCAATCCGACCTCGACGTCGTGCCCTGCGGGGGCAGGCGTTGTCTGGCAGGCTGCCATGAAGAGAAGCGGGGCGAGGGTCTTGCGCATGGCCGACACGCTAGGAGCCTGTCGGAGTAATGCCGTCGCCTACGGATAACTCCTTAAAACTATTGAATCAGCTGCAGCATCCGACAGGGTCCTAGGGCGATCGTCTTGCGAGCGCCCAGGCGGGCGAAATATTGGAATTCACTTCTAATATTTCTTGCCCGACTGAAAAAAACGCAAAATGGCACGGAGCCTGGCGGGGATTATCCCGACAGGC
>CAIXGW010000178.1 GCA_903919145.1 uncultured Myxococcales bacterium | reverse complement strand
TCGAGACCACGACTGCCTGTTGAGCGTGTCGGAGGCCTGGATCTGGCTCGTACAAGGGCGTATGCTGCTTGCGCAAATCGCCGACGTCGCATGATCAGGGCGTCGGCTGGTTGTATGTAAACACCCTCTTAGGCTCATTTTGTGGCGCACCTTGCTACGACTCAGCGGACTGCCCCCCTGGCTACATCTGCCTCGAGAATCCGAATCCGCCTGCTGGTTCTTCGGTCTCGAGGCAATGTACACATCCGAGCCCTGAGTCATGCGCGTGTGACAGGCATGTGGACGGAATGAAAAGCTTAACTAAATGCCTTTACAATACTCCCACAGAGGTCGGTTGCCCTGGCGAGCGGTTCTGCACGGGGCTAGCTTTGTCACCATGCCAGGAGGCTATATTCACGCCCAAGATCTGCAAATAGGGAGTGCTACGCGAACTTTCTTGCCACCCGGTACACCAGCTGTTGCGTAGCACACTCGCTGACAGAGACGGTTGCACGCCGGCCGTCAGGGCGGCGTTCCAGTCTGGCCGCGCCCCTAGTACCCAAGGCCGTTAATTCGATCCGGGTTACACCCGGTTCTTGTTCACGGGCCTTGGCTACTACTGCGGGGTCTCTTTCCGTACCCCAAACCACGTCCGTTCCGGAACCCGGAACGAACTTGGGGTTTGGGGTACTAGTTCTGCTCGGCTGGAACGCTGGAACGCCGACCTCCTCTGCCTGAGCTCAAGCCCATCAGCCGGGCCCGCGCAAGCCTCCGCCAGCCAGCAGCCCCTCTGGCCCGCAGCTATGCCGCCTAGGATTCTTTCCCAGTCGTCCGCGGGCAGCCCGTCAAAGAGCGGTTCGTCCGGGTCCTCGTCGCCGGCATCGAGCTCTACTGGCCGGCCGGCCTCATCGACATCCGGCGGGAACCTCTCGTCGGGCGGCCCCCCTTGGCCCCACCCCTATCCGCCGCAGCCCGGAATCGCTGCGGCCGTGCACTGGCCGGCCGAGCAGCTGTCGGGTCCAGTGCAGGGCTTGCCGTCGTCGCAAGGCTGGCCCTGGTTGGCCTGAGAGTGCAGTCAGCCCGTCTTGGCGGCGCAGACGTCATCGGTGCAGGCCAGCTGGTCATCGCAGGTCAGCACCCCGGCGCACAGCCCGGCCGCCTGGCAGTCGGCATGGCCCCAGGGATCGGTAAAGAGCACCCGGGCATCGCCCTGCAGGTCGCCCACCAGCGCATAGCCTTGGGGCCGGCGCAAGACGCTGTAGGGCTTGCCCAGGTGATTCTGCTGCCACAGGATGTTGCCCAGGTGGTCGATGCCGACCAGCCGCTGGCCGCCGGCGGTCTTGGCGCCAATGGCCCAGCCCTGGGGCGTAGCTGCGACCGAAAGCACATCTTTGGTGGCCGCCAGGGTCCGCTGCCACAGCTCTTTGCCGTTGGCGTCTACGGCCACCAGCCAGCCTTGGCCGTTGCGCTGGCCAAACGCCAGCCAGCCCTGAGACGGCAGCGACGCCGCCTCAATGCCCCAGAACCAGTCCTCGCCGGCGCCACCGTAGGCAGTGAAGGATTGCTCCTTGAGGTCTGAGCCCAGGCGCCAGATCGCACCGTCCAGTCCGCCGTTGCCCTTGGCCGGGATCGACTCGCCAGCCAAGAGGAAGTCGCCGCCGGGCAGCAGGGCAATGGCGTTGCCGCTGCTGCTGTTGGAGCCGGCGCCGCCTGTGTACTGCGCGGTGCAGTTCTGCACGCAGCTGCCCTTGGCATCGAGCAGGGCAAAAAAGGCGCTGGTCAAGCCGACCCCGCTGCGCTGGCCCGACACGGCGTACAGGCTGCCCACCTTGGCCAGGCCGTAGCAGGCCTCGCTGCCGCCCAGGTCCACTGAAGAGGCCTGCGGCACGCCTGCGGCATTGATGCGCACAAACCACAGGTCTCCCTCTTTGCCCAGGGTGTTGCCCGCCAGGGCCCAGCCGTCGCCATCGGCGATCATGACCACGGCTTCTTGCTGGGCGCCGCTGTCCAGCAGGACATCCAGCTTGCCCGTCAGGCCCTTGGCGTCCAAAGACACCACCCGAGAGAAGGTCTTGCTGCTGGCGCGCACCACTTCGGCGGCCACAATGGTGGCGTCGGGCTGCTGCACGCCGCCCACAAACAACTGCTCGTCTGGCGTGGTCATCACCGCCGCGGCTGGATAGGTCCCTTGGCACTGCGCGCCGCTGTCTGCGCCTGCATCGACCTGGACCTGGCCGGCCGACAGCGTCTCGACGCAACCACTTAGGGTCATTGCCCACCCTGCCAGCCCCCACCATCTCATTGCCGTCACTCCATCTCCTTGGATTTCCGCTGCCCGTGGCCCCCAGCGCTGCCGGGTCCGCCCTGAAGCGGGCTTTGGGCGCTATTCTTCTTCTTCTTCGCCCGGCGCTGGCGCCACCAGGTTGTACTTGCGGGCCAGGCGCCGAAAGTGCTTGCGGTCGACATCGGCCTCGCGCGCCGCCTGGCTCAGATTGCCAGAGTGGCGCAGCAGCACCGCCGCCAGGTACTCCTTCTCAAAGGTCGCCACCCACAGCTCCTTGGCCTCTTTGAACGTCAGGTCGGTGTGCAGGGCCGGGCCGCTGGGGGCACCGCGCAGCGGCTCGGTCGCCTGGGCTTCGTGGCGGCGGGAGCGCGGTACATTGGCGCCCACGATGTGGTCGGGCAGGTCCTCGACTTGGATCAGGTCGCCCTCGGCAAAAGAGCACGCGCGCTCTACCACGTTGCCCAGCTCGCGGACATTGCCTGGCCAATCATAGGCCTTCAGAGCCTCTCGGGCTTCGTAAGAGAGGCCCTTGACCCGCTGCGCCTCGCCCACAGTGTTAAACGTGCCCACCCGCAGCATGTGCTGGGCCAGCAGCGGCACGTCGTCGCGGCGCTCGCGCAGGGCTGGCAGCTTCATGCGCACCACCCCTAGCCGATAGAACAGATCCTCGCGAAAACGCCCGGCTTTGACCTCTTGGGCCAGGTCGCGGTTGGTCGCCGCCACTACCCGCACGTCGATCTTGACCGACCGGTTGCCGCCCACGCGGCGGATCTCACGTTGTTCCAGCGCCCGCAGCAGCTTGGGCTGCAGGTCCAGGGCCAATTCGCCGATTTCATCCAGAAAAATCGTGCCGCCGTGGGCCATCTCAAACAGCCCCTGGCGGCTGGCCAGCGCGCCGGTAAAGCTGCCCTTCTCGTGGCCAAACAGCTCGGACTCAATCAGGTTCTGCGCCACCGCCCCGCAGTCAAACACAATGAACGGATGGCCCTGGCGCATCGACAGCTGGTGGATGGTCCGCGCCACCACCTCCTTGCCGGTGCCGGTCTCGCCCTCCAGCACCACGGTGGCCCCGGTGGGCGCGACTTTTTCAATCACGCCCATCACCTGGCGCATCACCTCGGTGCGGCCGACCAGGCTGCCCAAGGTCTCATGCTGGCTGGGCGTCGCATCGACCTTCTCGGCCACCACAGAGAACTTCAGCGTGGTCCCGCCGACCCGAATGGTGGTGCCGGACTTGAGCCACGCGTCTTTGACCCGCACCTTGTTGACCCAGGTCCCCTGCGTCGACAGCAGGTCGCGGATCAGGTAGTCCTCGCCCTCTTGGTGAATTTCCGCATGGTAGCGGCTGACCTGGTCGTCATCCAGCACCAGGTCGTTGTCTTCCATGGCGCCAAGCGTGACCTTGGCGGTGTCAAAGATGTACTCAGCGACCGAGCCGTCTAGCCCGGTGCGCGCCAAGCGGATGCGCTTGATCGTGAACGGCCCAAGCGAAAACCCGGAAGGCATGGTCGAAAGCGAAGGGAAATCAGCCATTGTCTGGTCCCGCGGCGCAGGCCGTCATGGGGTGCAGAGACCCTATGCGCCTAGGATGCACGGGAGCAAAGCGGGTGTCCAGACCCCAGCGGCACAGCAAGGCTGCCGTCAGTCAGCGGACAACAGGCGCGCGCCGCGGCGGGATCCGATCACCTAGGCTTCAAAGGAGGTCATGCGCTGGCGGCGCTTCTCGTACATCTTCTCTACGTGCTCCTGCTTCTCCTTGCACTGGATGCAGTAGTCCGTCTCCGGGCGGGCCAGCAGGCGGGCGGCGCCAATGATGGCCTCGCACTCTTCGCAGTAGTTGTAGTCGCCCGAGTCGATGCGCCGGATGGCCTTGTCGATCTTCTTGATGAGCGTGGCGTCGCGGTCGCGCAGGCGGTATTCAAACGCCTGGTCATAGCCCACCGCGGAAAGGTCCATCTCGTCGGCGACGCGCAGCTCGTCAGGGTCGGACTGCTTCTCTGCCGTACGCATGGCGGCAAGGATCTTTTCGCGCTTCTCGACCAGAACCAGCCGCTGCTTCTGCAGGGCTTCTTCAGTCAGTTCAATCGGCTCCAGTGAGTCATTCAGCGCCATCACGACCTCCCACAATCTTCCAGCTATGCCGGGCCGCAACAGCGCCGGTTGGCGCCGGCGGACGACCCCTTTGGGGGGGCGCCAGCTGCGGGTTTCCAAGGGTAGGATTGGCTGTGGCCGCGGTCAAGAGCATCCCGCCCGATGGCCAGAACTTCTGTCTCCACGGCCCAGTCCCGCAAGCGCACGGCGCAGCGCTGGTCAATTGCCTGGTTTGCCACACTGCGGTATCCTTTGAACCTTCGGCGTAGATCGGCGCATGGACCAGGCGATGCCCCCCGGTGACCTCTCAGTGGAATCGGCAAGCGATGCAGCTCCCGGCGGCTGCCCCCTGTGCGAAAGCGCGGGGCCGGTCGGCGCGCCCTGTCAGCAGCCCGTCTGCCTCAAGAAGGGCTACCACTTTATCCCGGCCGAGCTCGCGGCCCGCAGCCAGACCCGCCGCGGTGCAGACCCTTTGGTGGGGCGGCGCCTGGACAATTGGCTGGTTGTTGGCGTACTTGGCTCGGGTGCCTTTGGCACGGTCTACCTGGTCCGCCAGCCAGACGGGCAGCAGGGCGCGCTCAAGCTGCTGTCGCGCCGCGAAGAGGACCCCGAGCGCATCAGCGCCATGCTCCGCAAGTTTGAGCTGGAGTGCGAGGCGCTGGCTGCGCTGGATCACCCTAATATTGTGGGACTTATCCAGGTCGGCAGCGCTGATGAGGCGCCTTTTCTGGTCATGGAGTACATCGCCGGCGGCCTGACCCTCAAGCGCCTGATCGACCAGGCCAGAGCCGACGGCAAGCCCGTGCCGCCAGACGTCTGCTGGCACGTGATCAAGCAGGTCCTGAGCGCCCTTGGCAGTGCCCACGCGCCGCCGCGCCGGATTGTCCACCGCGACATCAAGCCAGAAAACATCATCTTGCAGGCGCGAGACGGCGACCCGTACCACGTCAAGGTGCTGGATTTTGGCCTGGCCAAGTTCGTCGAAGACGGCACAGAGACGACCCAGGCCATGGGCACCCCAGCCTACATGGCGCCAGAGCAGCTGTGGAAGCAGCGCATTGGGCCGTGGACCGACCTGTATGCTGTGGGCATTGTTGTTTTTGAGCTGCTCAGCGGCAAGCGGCCCTTTGCCGGGTCGGCCGAAGAAATCGTCCAGAACAAGGCCAATCCGCACTTTGATGTGCTGACCGAAGGCGCCGACCAGGGCTGGGATGCCGACACCCAGGCCTTTTTGCGGCGGGCGCTGGCCTTTGACCCGACGGTGCGCTTTGGCGATGCCGACGAAATGTCGCGCGCCCTGGATATCCTTGCCCCTTTCCTCGGCTTTGCGGCCGCTTATGGTGACGGCATGGAGATGGATTCTGAACGCCTGCGCCTCAAGCGCATGGAAGAAGCCATGGAGGCCGAGCGTCGGCGCCTGGAGGAAGACAAGCGCCGGCTGGAGCAGGACCGCGCTCAGCTGGACAGCCAGCGCCTGGCCACCGGCGGGCTGCCGCCCCAGCCGCAGCAGCCCGCGCCCTATCAGCCGCAGCCGTGGCAACCGCTGCCGCAACAACCGCTGCCGCAACAGCATCTTCCGCAGATGAGCCAGGGGCCGATGGCGGCCAACGGCGGGTCCGGCGGCGGCGGCTCCAAGGGCGGGCTGTTCCTGGGGCTGGCCGGCGGCGTGCTGCTGGTCGGCGTGCTGCTGATTGTCGGCAAGGCCTACCTGCAGGCCAAAGCCGATGAAAATGTTGGCGTGGATGCCTCCACCGCCATGGCCGTCGATGGGTCAGCCGCCCCTGCCCCCGCCGCAGAGCCTGTCGACGCCGTGCAGGCCGCCATGGCTGCCGACGTCGCCGCCGCCCCAGAGGTGCAAGAAGCGCCAGAAGTGGCTGTGGCAGCTGCAGAAGTTGCGCCGGCCGACCCCGATGCCGTGGCGGCCGCCGCCGCCGTCGACGCCGACGTCGCCGCCGAGCCCGACGCGGTCGCCGCGGCCAATTCCCCAGGCGCCGACGCGGAAAACAGCGGCGATGCTGCGGCAGCTGCGGCCGCCGCTGGCGATGGCGCTCCAGCCAGGACGGAGCTGACGGTCAAGGGCGAAGCCAAAGCCGCCAGTGACAATCCAGAAGCCAAGAAAGACAAAGAGATCAAAGAGGTAGACAAGCAGATTCGCCCGGCGAACAAGCGGGTCATTCGGCCCAAGCCAGAGCCCGCGCCCCAGCCGCCGGTGGTCAAGAAAGAGGAGCCCAAGAAGGCCGACCCTTCTGGCCTGCGCGTCAACCCCAGTGCCCTGGGCGAGCTGTTTCGCAAGCAGCAAGAAGAGAAGAAGCGCTTGGAGGCGCTGGCCAAAGAGTTCAAGAAATCGCAAGGGCGCGCTCCGTAGCGGGGCCGGCAAGGACGCAGACCGATGGCAACAGAGCAGTGGACCATGCAAGAGGCAGAGAACGAGCTGCCGCAGACCGAGGCGTGGGTGCGCGCAGTGATGCAGCGCCTGCAGCCGCTGCTGCCGGCCGGCCCCTTGAACATCCTGGAGATCGGCGCGGCCCAGGGGCGCGAGCTGGTGGCGCTGGCCAAGATGGGCCACACCGTCACCGGCGTCGAGCCGTGGCAGCCCGCGCTAGAAGTGGCCAAGCAGCTGCTGAGCAAGCATGGATTCGCTGCAGAATTGCACCACGCCAAGGGAGAGAGCCTGCCGCTGCCCAACGCCACCTACGACCTGGTCCTGGCCTTTAGCGTGCTGGAGCACGTGGACGATCTGCCGCAAGTGCTGCGCGAGATAGAGCGGGTGCTCAAGCCGGGGGGCCTGCTGTGGTTCAACACCGCCAGCGCCATGAGCCCGTGGCAGGATGAGATCCGCTACTTTCCGCTTTTTGGCTGGTATCCAGACGGGATCAAGCGCGGCGTCATGAAGTGGTGCACCCGCCATTGGCCCGCTGCGGTCAACCACACAGAGGCGCCGGCCCTGTGGTGGTGGACCCATCGGCGCGCCAAGAAATGGCTGCAAAACGCCGGGTTCGGAGAGATTCAGGACCGCTGGCAGCTGCGCGCCGGGGTGGCGGGCTCAGGGCCCAAGCAGTGGGCGGTCCGCGCCGTGGTGGATCACCGGCTGGCCGGCCTGGCGGCTGACGTGCTGGTGCCCGGGTGCTCCTACTGCGCCAGAAAGCCCTTGTAGAAGCCGCTGGCCGCTTGGGGTGGCCCGGCGCCAAGGTAGCCACCGGCGGCTGGCTCGGGTAGACTGAAGGGCTTGGAGAATCGGCCCCAGCCGCAAGAGGAACAGATGCACCGACCCCAGCCCACCGCTTCCGCGACCAATGCCGCTCCGACCCAGGGGCATTTGTCTGCAAGTTGGCTTCGTTCTTTGGGATTTGCCGGGGCTGGCCTGGCTGCCACCGGCGCGGTCGCCGTGTTCTTTGTGTCGGGCTTGCTGGCGGCGTGCGAGACCCAGCCGCTGTACGTGACCTGCCAGCTCGACAAAGACGTCACCAAGAAGGGCCTGTGCAACGGCTCGACCGCCGCCGATCGCGACACCAGCTCCTGTGTGGTCAAGTCGCATCCCCAGTGCGACAAGTCGGTCTGCCTTTCTTACTACGGCACGGCGCCGATCTGCACCATGACCTGCGACAAGGCCAACGAATCGGCATGCGGCGACGACGCGACTTGCTGGACCTACGTAGAAGCCGACCCGGTGACCAAAGCCCCGGCGCAGCGCTATTGCGTGCCCAAGTCGGTGATGGTAGCTGCGACCAAGTAGTCTTTGCGCAAGCGCATTTTCAGCAGGTCTGGCCGCTGACCCAGGACTTTGGCCAGCAGAAGATGGAGAGGATCCATGGCGACCCCGCAGCGCAATGACGAGCAATCTTCTGGCGGAATGCCGCGCTGGCTGCTGCTGAGCGGCCTGGGCCTTGGGGTGCTGCTGGTGGGCGCCTTTGGCGTGTGGTTGCTGATGGGCGGCAGCGCGACGCTCATGGGCATGATGCCGCAGGGCGTGGTCAAAGCGCTGGGAGAGCGCCCCGGCGAAGGCAAGAAGGTCGAGCAGCACCTTGGCGACTACCCATCGGCCAACGCCAACGCCGCCAAAGAGACTGAGCCCGTCAAGCCCCAAGACCTGACCCAGTGGCAAGAGCCCATGCAGGCCCTGGCCGACACGGCCGATGCCGCCATCGATAAGATGCGAGCTTCTGGCGGTCGCGATCAGGCGGCAGTCCACGCCGCTGAGAAAGCCGTCGACGATCTTAGAACTTTCTCTTTGCGCGATGCCCCCAACCGCGTTCAACAGCCGCTGCTAGAGCTGCGCCGGACCATGACCCAGGAGCGGGCTTCTGCGCTGGACCGGGCGCGGCGCGTCAACAAGGCCACTCACCTGGTGGTTACTTCGGCTGAGGGCCCCAAGGTGCCGATGCGCAGCGCCGCCAAAGAGACGGCGGACCTGTTGGTCGAGCTGGAAGACGGAGTGCTGGTGCGCGTCCACCTGGACAACGGCAACGGCTGGAGCCGCGCCGACGTGCTCAGCGGCCCATCGACCGGCAAGGGCGGCTACATCCAGAACAAGTCGCTCAAGGCCCTGCCCAAGGCACCGACCAACTGAGTCCAAATCGGCCGTTGTCCGCGCCGATCTGCCCGGGAGGGCCATGCGCCACGCGATTTCCCACGACCTGGGCCTGGAGCTGGCATGCAAGACGGCCCGCGCGGCCTGCGATGACTATGCGCGGCGTTTTGCCCGCTACCAGCTGGTGGTACAGTGGCAGGGGCCGCAGCAGGCGCAGATCAGCTTTGCCGCCAAAGGCGTGGCGATGACTGGCGAAGTGCTGGTCTCTGACCGCGAGCTGGTGCTGGACCTGAAAGTGCCGCTGCTGCTGCGTCCGCTGCAGGGGCGGGCGCTGGAGATCATCGACCGCGAGTTCCGACGCTGGCTGGAGCGGGCGCGCCAGGGCGAAATCCCCTGAGGCTGCGCGGATCTGGCGGGCAAGCCGCTGCGACAGACCGGCTTTCGAATCACACTGCAGCAGAGAGCCGCCCACGGAGCGCGGCGAGGGTATGGCATGGCGCAGGACCAGGGCAACAACCGCGGCGAAGAGCCACTCGCAGCGCCGCCGCGCTTTCGCAAAGCGTGTGTGCTGGTGTTGGACGGGGCGGGCATCGGCGCAGCCAGTGATTGCGCGGACTTTGGTGACCCGCCGACGGTCAACACGCTGGGCAACTGCGCCGCGGCGGTGGGCGGGCTCAAGGCGCCGTGGCTGCAGCGCCTAGGCCTGGGCAACCTGACGGACATCGCCGGCGTCGCGCCAACCGGCCACCCGCAAGGCTATGTGGCCAGAATGGTCGAGGCCTCGGCGGGCAAAGACACGCCCACCGGCCACTGGGAAATGGTCGGCGCCCTGACCACCCAGCCGTTTGTGGTCTACAATCCCGGATTTCCCCAAGAGATTGTCGACGAGTTCGAGAGGCGCAGCGGCCATCAGGTCATGGGCAATTGCGTGGCTTCTGGCACGGCGATCCTCGACGAGCTGGGCCCCGAGCACCTGCGCACCGGCAAGCTCATCTTGTACACCAGCGCCGACTCGGTGTTTCAGCTGGCCGCCCATGAAGACAAGGTGCCGATTGAGGAATTGTGGCGGGTGTGCCAGGTGGCCCGCGAGGTGCTGGACCCCCACCGGGTTGGGCGGGTGATTGCGCGGCCGTTTATCGGCTCGCCGGGCCAGTGGAAGCGCACCTACAACCGCCGCGACTTTTCCATGCCACCGCCGCCGGGCACCTTGCTCGACCGGATGGTCAAGGCCGGGCTGCGGGTGATCGGCGTTGGCAAGATCCAAGACATCTTTGCCGGTTGCGGGGTGCCGGAGTCGCTGCACAGCGAAGGCAATGCCGATGGCCTGCGCCTGACCCTGCAGGCCTGCGAAGAGCTAGAAGATGGCCTGGTGTTTACCAACCTGGTCGATTTTGACGCGCTGTACGGCCACCGCCGCGACCCGGTCGGCTTTGCGCGGGCCCTGACCGAGGCCGACGCCGCGATCCCCGCCCTGATCGATGCCCTGGGCCCCGAGGGCCTGCTGCTCATCACCGCCGACCACGGCAATGACCCCACCTACCTGGCCACCACCGACCACACCCGCGAGGAAGTGCCGCTGCTGCTGGCGTCCATGGGCTTTGGCGGCGGCGGCGATCTGGGCCGGGTCCACTCTTTTGCCTGCCTTGGCCAGACCCTGGCCGACAATTGGAACCTCGGCGACCTTGGGCTGGGCCACAGCCTGCTCGGCAGGCTGCAATGACGTGGCAAGGCCTGGCTAGGCTGCGCAGGGGCCGCGTGGGGCGCAACGCTGCGCGGGCAGTCCGCGTGGGCCCTCAAGGACTGCGGCGGTCGCCGGCTCTCCGATGCGCCATGGGCCCTGATTGGCAGAACAAATCGACGATTGGCCAGCGTCCTCAAGGCGGCTATTGGAGGCGGAGCGGCCACGCCCTGCTGGCGCTGGTGGGCGCGGCAGTGCTGGCCTTGGGCGGCTGCCGCGAAGCGCCGCCGGCGGAGCAGCCGCTGCCAGAGCCGGTGCGCGATCCGACCTGGCACGACCCAGCCCAGCAAGAGATCGACCTGCCCGCTGCGTCGACCACCACGCTGCCCCAAGAGGCCGCCCCGGTGCCGCTGCCGCCCGCCGCCACCTCTGCCGAGCCGCCAGAGCCGCTGGGCCAGGTCATGGCCAGCGTGGCGCCGCAAGCCTTGGAAGCGTTTGGCCTGATCGCCGAGCTGCCGCAGCCCGTGACCGCCGTGGCGGCCGGCATGGGCGCCGCAGAGAGCTGGGTCTACATCCGCACCGTGCGCGGCTCGGCCTACAACCTGGAGCTGAGGGTCAGCCAGCAGTCCATCACCAGCCTTGCCCAACTGCGCGCTGCGGCAGAAGAAATCGGCGAGCTGCCCCTGCTGGGCTCTGGCACCTCTGGCGGCCGCTGGTGGGTGCAAAAGGCCGTTGAGGGCCCGGTGCAAGAGTGGTGGGTCGCCCTGCCGCCCAAGGCCGCGCCCGCGCCCCTGCCCGTGCCCGTGCCCGCCAGCGCCAAGGCCGGTGAACCGACCCCAGCCCGCGCCGTCGCGCCGCCGCCCACCCTGGTGGCGGTCTGCGTGGGCCCTGCTGCCTATGAACAGGTCTTGCGCCGCGCCTGCTTGACGCTGCACCTCGACGGCGACGTCGCACCGCCGCCCTGGGACGCCACGCTGACCACAGAGCTTTGAATTTTCTGCAATTGATCGCGATCGGATCGGTCGCTTGACCCTGGACTGCCCATGCTGCAACCCCTGCGCACCCTCTACCCGCCCATCGAAGCCCACCACAGCGGTACTTTGGCCGTTTCCCCTGTCCACACGCTGTACTGGGAAGAGAGCGGCAACCCCGGTGGCCTGCCCGCCGTCTTTGTCCACGGTGGCCCGGGCGGCGGCTGCTCTGACTGGCAGCGGCGCTTTTTTGACCCGGCGGTGTACCGGATCATCCTTTTTGACCAGCGCGGTTGCGGGCGATCGACCCCCCACGCCAGCCTGCAAGACAACACCACCTGGCACCTGGTCGCCGACATGGAGGCGCTGCGCCACCACCTGGGCGTCGACACCTGGGTGGTGTTTGGCGGATCCTGGGGCTCGACGCTGGCCCTGGCCTACGCGCAGACCCATCCGGACCGGGTCAAAGCCCTTATCTTGAGAGGGATTTTCTTGCTGCGCCGCGCCGAGCTGCTGTGGTTCTACCAAGAAGGCGCGTCTTGGATCTATCCCGACGCCTGGGAGGGCTACCTGGAGCCGATTCCTCAGGTAGAGCGCGGCGATCTGATGGGGGCCTACTACCGCCGGCTCACCAGCCCAGACCGCGCCGTCCAGATCGCCGCCGCCCGCGCCTGGTCGGTGTGGGAAGGCTCGACGTCGCGGCTCTACCCCGACACCGAGATGATGCAGCACTACAGCGAAGAGGATTTTGCGTTGGCGTTTGCGCGGATAGAGGCCCACTACTTTGTGCACGGCGCCTGGTTCCGCAGCGAGACCCAGCTGCTTGACGATGCCCACCGCCTGCGCGACATCCCCGGCGTCATCGTCCAGGGCCGCTACGACGTGGTCTGCCCGGCGCGCTCGGCCTGGGACCTGCACCGCGCTTGGCCCTCTGCCCAGCTGGAGATCATCGCCGACGCCGGTCACGCCGCCCTGGAGCCGGGCATCGTCGATGCGCTGGTGCGCGCCACCGACCGCTTTCGGATCTGAGTCCAGTCCGCCAGATTGTTTCCCTGCCAGCGGCCCCGCCGCCCGCCCCAGCTGCGAGTTGCCATGCGCGATCCCCACGTCGAGTACGACCCCGATCCCCTGGATACAGTCATTCCCCCTGAGGTGTTGGCCGATCCGCTGATCGCCCCGCTCAACCCAGAGCAGCGCCAGGCGGTGCTGACCACTGAGGGGCCGGTGCTGGTGCTGGCCGGTGCCGGATCGGGCAAGACGCGGGTGATTACCCACAGAATCGCCTGGATTGTCGGGCGGATGCACGTGCCCGGCTGGCAGGTGCTGGCCATGACCTTTACCAACAAGGCCGCCGGCGAAATGCGCGAGCGGGTGGCGCACACCGTGGGCGATGGCGCGGCGCAGGTGTGGCTGGGTACTTTCCACAGCATTGGCGTGCGGTTGCTGCGGCAGATGGCGGGCTACGCCGGTCTGCAGCCCAGCTTTTCGATCTACGACACCGACGACCAGGTGCGGCTGATCGGCCGGATCATGAAGACCGGCAACATCTCCGATGCCCAGTACAAACCCAAGCAATTCGCTGGGTACATTGACAGGGCCAAGAACAAGCTCCTCAGCCCCGGCGATCCGCGGCTGCGCGAGCAGATCACCTCGGCGTTTGACCGGCGGGCGCTGGAAGTCTATGCCGCCTATGAGAGAGAGATGCGCCTGGCCAACGCCGTGGACTTTGGCGACTTGATCATGCTGCCGGCCCAGGTGCTGGCAAGAGAGGCCGAAGTCTGCATGGAATTGTCTAGGCGATTCCGCTATGTACTGGTCGACGAATTCCAGGACACCAACTACGCCCAGTTTGAGCTGCTCAAGTACCTGACCTCTTACCACGGCAACCTGTGCGTGGTCGGCGACGACGATCAGTCGATCTACTCCTGGCGCGGCGCCGAGGTCAGCAACATCTTGGGCTTTACCGAGAATTGCGGCGGCACCACCATCAAGCTGGAGCGCAACTACCGCTCAACCGAGACGATCCTGCGCGCCAGCACCGCCGTGGTCAGCCGCAACAAAGACCGCCACGGCAAGGTGTTGTGGACCGACGCTGGCATGGGCGAGCCGATCACGCTGCACGTGGCCGCCAGCGACCGCGACGAGGCCGACTGGGTCGCCCGGCGCATCGACCGCTTGCGCGACCGCACGCCGCTGTCGCAATTCGCCATCTTCTACCGCACCAACGCCTGCTCGCGGGTGCTGGAAGAGTCGATGCGGCGGTTCCGCTTGCCCTATGTGCTCATTGGCGGCATGAAATTCTACGAGCGCGCCGAGGTCAAGGACGCCCTGGCGTGGTGCCGGCTGCTGGTCAACGCCGACGACTCGGCGGCCTGGACCCGCGCCGTCCAAAGCCCCAAGCGCGGCATTGGCGATACGACTTTGGAATTGGTGCAGAGCCACGCCGGGTTGCGCGCTCTGTCTCTGCCGGCGGCGGCCGAAGACCTGGTGCGCAGCGGCGGCGGCGGGCGCGCGGCAGAGAAGCTCAAAGAGTTTACCAGGATGATCCATGAGCTGCGCGACGGCCTGCACGACCTGCGCGCCGACCAGGCCGGCCAGCGGGTGATCGACGCCTCTGGCCTCAAGAAAGCCCTGCAGTCAGACAAGGACCCCGATGCCCAGGACCGCCTGGAAAACCTGAACCAATTGCTGACCGCCATGGCCGAACACGCCGACACCGCCGACGACCCGAGCCTGCGCAGCTTTCTGGAGAATGTGGCGCTGGTCGCCGACACCGACAGGCTGGGCGAAGGCCGCGATCGGGTGTCGCTGATGACCCTGCACTCGGCAAAAGGGCTTGAGTTTGATGTGGCTTTTGTGGTCGGCGTCGAAGAGGGCCTGCTGCCCCACGCCAACGTGCTGGCCGGACCGGGAGACGGCGGCGAGCCGCGCGACCTGGAAGAAGAGCGCCGGCTGTTCTATGTGGGGATGACCCGCGCCCGCAAGAAGCTGCACCTGACGTATGCGCGGCTGCGGCGGCGCTTTGATGGCCGCGAAATGCCAAGCGACCCCAGCAGGTTCTTGGAGACCGTGCCCCGCGACCTGGTCCAAGTCGAAGACAGCGGCTCTGGCTGGAAGCAGACGCCGCAGTGGGGTCAGAGCTGGCAGGGCGGCGCCCAGGCTCCGCCCAGAGCCGCCTCTGGCGGTTTTGGCGGCGCGCCGGCCCCAGCAGGGGCCTGGGGATCGCGGCCCGCGGCGGCGCCAGGGGCGGCCCGGCCCGGGCTGGGCGCGGCGGTCTCTGCCGGATTCTCCAAGGTGGCTGGTGGTCTACCTGCGGCCGGCGCCTGGGGAGCCAAGCCCGCCGCCGCCGCCCATCCGGGCTACGCCGGGCCAGAAGACGACCTGCCCACCTACGACCGCAGCGACCCCGAGGGGGGCTTTCGGGTGGGTGGCCGCGCCAACCACGCCCGCTTTGGTGTTGGTCAAGTACTTGACATCGCTGGTTATGGTGCCGACGCCCAGCTGACCGTGCAGTTCGCTCAGGTCGGCGTCAAGAAGATCGTCGCGCGGTTCTTGCGGCCTGCGTGACTGACCGGACCGGCCAGACGGGCCCCCTGGCCTGGGCGGGCCGGTCTGCCAGATTTGCCGCGAAGCGGGTAGACTCTGCAGAGCGACCCCCTTGGGCCTGACCGGCCGCTTCTGAGGAACTCATGCCAAAGAAATCCCCGATCGCCGCTGACGAAACCCTGCAGCTGCGCTACTTTGCCGCCGCCCGCGACCTGGCCGGCAGCGAGACTGAAGTCATTGCCTTTGCCGCCGGCGACACCGTGGCCAAGCTCAAGGCGGTGCTGGCGGCCCGCGGCGGCCGCTGGGCCTTTCTGGCCAAGGCCTGCCGCTACGCCCGCGATGACGAGTTTTTGTTTGACTGCGAGCAACTCTACCCCGGAGAGGAAGTGCTGGTCCTGCCACCCGCTGCCGGCGGCCGTACCCGCGCGCAGCTGTGCTCTGCCCCCATCGAAGTCGGCGCCGCCGAGCGGCTGGTCGACCTGGAAGGCGTAGGCGGCATCGCCACTTTTGTGGGCACCACCCGCCGCTGGAGCAAGGGAGAAGAGGTGCGCTTCCTGGAGTTTGAGGCCTACGAGCCGCTGGCCCTGCGCGAGCTGGAGGCCATCTGCGCCGAAGCCATCCAGCGCTTTGACCTCTTGGACGTTCAGGTGCTGCACCGCGTGGGCAAGGTCGAGCTCGGCCAGATCGCCGTGGCCATTGCCTGCGCCGCCGCCCATCGCGGTGCGGCCTTTGACGGCTGCCGCTACGTCATTGACGAGCTCAAGCAGCGCGCGCCGATCTGGAAGAAGGAAACCACCGTGGCTGGGGCCGTGTGGATCAACGCCACGCCCTAACAACCAAGAGCGTTAGGGCGCTGGCGCCGATGCTGGGTCTCTCGCCGCACCCCAAGCCGCTACGAGCCTGAGCCGTTGGCGTTGGCCTCGCGCAGCTTGGCGACTCGGTAGCGCATCTGATCGCGGGTCATGCCCAGCAAGTCAGCGGCCATGGCCTGATTGCCGTGGGTGCGCTCGATCGCCTGCACCACCAGGTCCTGCTCCAGGGCGGCCATATCAACGCCATCGCTGGGCAATTCGACCAGGTGATCCCCCGGCTCGCTGGCGACGTGCAGATGCCGGCCGCTGGGGTGCGACCCTGGGGACGGTGCTGCGCCAGCGACCGGCGTGGCGCCGCTGGGCCCGTGGCGAGCGCTGTCTTGCGCCTGGCGGGTCGACTCGACCACGTACAGGTCGGGGCGGCCCGGCAGCGCCAGGCGCGGCCCCTCCAGGCGAAAATCATCTGGCCCCAGAAAGGTTTCTTCGCACAGCAGCACCGCCCTCTCCATGACGTTGCGCAGCTCGCGGACGTTGCCTGGCCACTCGTACTGGTCCAGCCGGTGGCGCGCCGCTGCGGTGAGCGGCCGCACCTTGCAGTGCTCGTCGCCGGCAAACAGGCGCTGGAAGTAGTCCGTTAGCAGAGCGATATCGCCGTGGCGGCGGCGCAGCGGCGGCATCTCTACCGGCAGGGCCGTCAGGCGGAAGAACAAGTCCTCGCGAAAGCGCCCGGCGCGCACTTCGGCCGCCAGATCGCGGTTGGTGGCGGCGATCACCCGCACGTCCACGCACATTTCCTGGGCGCCGCCGACGCGCAAGAAGGTGCGGTCCTCTAGAAACCGCAGCAGCTTGGCCTGCAAGCCCGGCGACATCTCGCCCACTTCGTCCAAGAACAGCGTGCCGCCGTGGGCCAGCTCCAGCAGGCCGCGCTTTTGGGCCTTGGCGTCGGTAAAGGAGCCCTTTTCGTGGCCAAACAGCTCGCTGTCCAGCAGCGACTCTTGCAAGGCGGTGCAGGTAATCGTCAGAAACTGCTGGCTGCGCCGGGCGCTCTCTTGGTGGACCAGCCTAGCGGCCAGGTCTTTGCCGGTGCCGCTTTCGCCGGTGATGAGCACCGTGCTGGCGTGAGAATGGGCGACCTTGAGCAGAAGCGTGCGCAACTGCACCATCGCCACGGACTCGCCAATCATCTCGCGAAAACCGTGGATGGGGTGATGCTGGGGGGTCGGGTTCATCAAACAGCCTCCAAATGTACCCTGTGGCGAACTCGCGCCGGACGACCTCAGAGCCTGAGGTTTCCCTCCTGACCGCGTCAACCACAATCGACCCTTTGGCCGCGGCGACCAAGGCGACTGCTTCTTTTCATCGCGACCTTCTGCTGGGCAAGCTATGTGCCGCCCGAGGCAGCGCAAGCGCGGCAGCGGTTGTTCATGACAAATTTGTGACGTTGCAGTTCGCCTGCAGGGCGTGTGCTCCTGGGCAGAGGGTTTCCCCACGACCAGTCAACGGGTTGGATGCTGGAATCTGCCCTTCGCACAAGCACTTGGAAACTAGAAACTTAGAGCAGACGGCGCTGCAGAGGGGCGGCAGCCAGAGGGCCCGGCGAGCTGGCGGGGATTTCTGCGGGCGATCGGGTGATTTTCCCCGATCAGCTGGGGCCTTGGCCGAGGTAGGTAGGTCTGAAGTGGAAATGGTGTGCAGAATTGTGGAGTTGGCAGTGGCTCGGCGTTGGCACGACTCCTGCAAATGTTTCCAGTCGACAGCGCGTCCGCCCACAGCCAACCACTGGCAGCTGGTGGACAGCCGAAGTTCAGGCCAGCAACTCTGCAAAATGCGAGGGCAGGCTTGTTTGACTCAGCCAAAGGGAGGCCATCATGCCCGAGCAGAATCCCATCATCAAACCAGAGCGGCAAGGTCTGTGGACTGCGGTCACTTTCACCCTGGCCCTGTTGGGGCTGGCGGCGGCATTGACGGGCGTTTTTCGCGTCTACGAGCTGACGTACCTGACTCAAGCGGAGTTCCTGCTCCTCAATGACAAGGTCGCCAAGCTCGAGACCCACCACCCCAATGCCCCCGCACCAGCGGCGGTCAAGTAGGCTCCGGCGCTAACAGCGCGCTGCTCGACTCGGCGTCGGCGGTAGATCACTATGGACCAGGGTCCGTTGGAGGCCTCGGAGACGAGGATGCTTCTTCTCCCTTCCCTAGCGATGCTGCTTCCGGCGCCGAGCCTGTTTTTGCCGGTGCTGGCCGGCCTGCTGCTGGTGTGGCCGGTCAACCGCGCGATCGATGCCCTGCCGCGGCGGATCCTCCAGCCCCAGGCTGACGCCCCGGGGCGCCCTGAGGGGGGGACTCTCTCAACCCATCGACATCGCAAAAGAACCTGGGCAATCGCCGTCCTGATGCCGGCGCTGGCGGTGGTGACCGTGCAGCGCCTGGGCCTGAACGCCGAAGGGCTGGCGGCCACCGTGCTGCTGTGGACCCTGCTGACCGCGGCCACCATCGATCTCGAGACCGGCCTGCTGCCCGATGCGCTGACGCTGCCGCTGCTGGCCGCTGGGCTGCTGGTCAACGGCTGGGCGGTGCTGACGCCGTGGCAGGCCGCGCTGGCAGGCGCCGCGGTGGGGGCGCTGTTGCTGTGGATTCCGCACCGCATCTACCGGGTAGTGGCCGGTAAAGCGGGCGTCGGCGCTGGCGATTTCAAGCTGCTGGCAGCGATTGGCGCCTGGCTTGGTTGGGCGCCGCTGGTAGGGGTGGTGTTCTATGCAGCTCTGCTGGCGGCGGCGCTGGGCTTGCTGCTGCTGGGGGTGGGCCGCAGCAAGCCTCAGCAAACCCTGCCATTTGGCCCGATGCTGGCAGCCGCCACGGCGCTGGTGCTGTGGACCTGAGCCGGCTGCCTGGCGGCGTCAGTCAATCGGCGTGCCCGTGCGCACCGGTGGGGTCTGGGTGGCGTCAAACACGCGGCCCCCCAGGTTGGCGCCGCGCAGGATGTCGAGCACCGGATCGCCCGTGTGCGCGTGGATTTCGCCGCTCACATGCGGCACGTGGTGTTCGGCACCCGGGTACTCCAGGTTGTCGATCACGCGCTCGGCGCCGGCCTCGATCGCCGCTTCTACGGCAATGGCCTCTTCGGTGGCATTGCCGACTTCGCCCTCCAAGTACACCGAGGGATCGTGGCCATCGACACTGACTTCCACGCCGTGGACGCCGCGTTCTTCAATGGCCTTTGAGATTTCTTCAGTTTTTTTCAACAATCGATCAGACATGGGGCACCTCTTGAAATCAAGGTAGCACGAGATCGTCGGCGCGGTGGCTGGGTGCCGCGCTCGGGGCGGCGCCAGCAGGGCGGGGGCCGGGGAGCCTAGGGCATCGGCGGCGTCCCGCTCATGGTTGGCAACAGCAACCGGTAGATGCTGATGAACGCCGGGCCAAGCAGGATCAGAAGCATCGACGGAAAGATGCAGAAAATCATTGGAAACAGCAGCTTGACCGGGATCTTGGCGGCGTTCTCTTCGGCGCGCTGGCGGCGCTTGGTGCGCAGGCTGTCAGAGTGCACGCGCAGGGCCGACGCCACACTGGTGCCAAAGCGGTCGGATTGCACCAAC
>CAIXGW010000177.1 GCA_903919145.1 uncultured Myxococcales bacterium | reverse complement strand
GCTGAGGCCAACGCCGACCTCGACTGCGACGGCACCCTCTCGACCTTCCAGCTGGTCGGCCGCGGTGACCCCAAGTCCACCGGCGCCGAGTGCGACATGCAGGGCTCCGCCGCCATCTTCCGCGACAACGAGACCGAGTAGTCGCTCTGCCCTGTCTGCAAGGACAGGATAGGCTGATCTCCTCCAAGGGCCCGGTGCTGCAAAGTGCCGGGCCCTTGGGCTTTTTGACGTTCACGTGGATAAGAGGCTGGGCAGCGGCGCAAAAGCGCCACAAGAGCGATCAGTCGCGCCACTCGCTCCAGTCGGTGCGCGACAGCACCAGCGCATCGGCTTTGCCCGCCGGCTGGCCGCGCAGCAGCGCCTCGCTGGCCAGCAGCACCTGCTTGAGCGTGGCCGCGTCGGCGATCGAGTGCAGCCGCACGGCGGCATCGTCATCCTCAATCAGGGCGGTCAGGCCGACAGCGCAACCTGACAGGCAGTTGACCTCTTCGATCTCCAGGGGCTGCTTGGCCTGTTTGGCCCACTGCCGCGCCGCTCCGACCAGCTCGGTCACTGGGGCCCAGGCCGGCGGGTTCAAGTTGGTCTTGCGGCAGGTGGTGCAGATCTGCAGGCGCATCCAGTGTCATCCTGAGGTAGGGGCGGTCAGCTCTACTTGCCCAGTGCGTCTGGGGTGAACAGGCTGTCTGGCAGGGCGGTCTTGCTGTCGACGTCGCGGGTCTCTACGGTGGTCACCGAGTTGCGCAGGTGGTTGAGCATCCGCAGCTTTTCCATTAGCGATCGCCCGCCGTCCAGGGCCTTGACGCGCTCGACTTCCAGCGTCTTGACCAGCTGGCCGGCCTTGTCGTGAAACTGGATCTTGCGCGGCACGGAAGCCTTCTCGTCGATCCACAGCACTACCTTGCCGTAGACATCGGCGGGATCGGCGATCGCCACCTCGACTTTGGTGCAGGGCACGCCACCGGCCGTCTCGGCCCCCACCAATTGGGCGGCGCCGGTCTGGGCGTTCTTGCCCTCCAGGTCGCCAAAACTGAAGTCGGTGCCCATGAACGGTTCGTTGCGCTGGGCGCCGCTGATCCGCCGCAGTCGCTTGGTCTTGGGCAGCCACAGGTACTGCACCGCCTCGCCTTTGCCCTGTTCCAGCATCAGCAATTCGGTGCCAACGCTGTCTGCGGGTTCCAAAAAGGTGGCGCGGGTCTTGAGCTTGCCGTCGGCGCCGCGGATGACCCGGGCCAGCGTCGTCCAGGTCTTGGACTTGCCCGAGGCCAGCGTCAAGGTGATCGAGGTCTTGGACTGGCCCGTCTGAAAGCCGGACGAATTCTTGTCGAACACTGACTGCAGCAGCTTGCGGGCCGCGGCATCCTCGCCAGCCAGTGCGTCGCCGGCCAGGGCGGTGCATGTGGCCATGGCAATTGCCAGTAGTTGCGCTAATTTGACAAAGCCTTGGCGATTCACGGACCCTCCGATCAAGCCGGGCGGGTGCCCAGCCAAGCCTTGGTGCGGGCGTGCTCTGGCTCGCGCTCGGTGCGGCGGCCCCGGTAGCCGCAGCCGCGCGAGATCAGCTGCACCGTGTGGCTGCGCCCCGGGAAGGCGGCCTTGAGCTCGTCTAGCACCGCAGTGGTGTCAAAGAACTTGCAGGAGAAGATGTCAAAGTAGGCGCGCTCGCTGTCTTCTTCGATGTGAAGGGCGATGTGCGACTCGGCGATCATGGTCATGGCCGACAGCACTGGCCGGCCTTCAGGCGTGGTCGAGCGCAGCACGTAGGGGCGCATGATCGGCGTCATGTCGATGCGCGGCGGCAGGTTGTCAAACAGCTTGAACAAGCCGTCCATGTCGCGCGGCCCCGTGTAGCCGTCGATGTTCAACAGCAGGTGCGGGCCAAAATCCTCGTCGGGGTGAACCGGGATGTCGTCAAAGGCCTTGGGGCGGCGGGTCGTGTGGACATCGACACTGCGGACCGGCAAGGCGTTCTGAATAAAGGCCTGGGCCTCGCGCACGTCAAACATCTGCGGGGCCACCAGGTCGACAAAGTAGCACTCTCGAAAGGAGAAAGTGTGCAGCGTCAGGTGGCCGCCGGCCAAGAACACGTAGCCCGAGATGCCGCAGTCATCCGGTTCGACGCCGTTGTAGTAGGGCAGCAGCATCGGCGGCATCGCCGGAGTGAGCCCCAGGCGCGCCGGCAGCTCTTCCAGCAGCTCGTGGATGAGCCGGATGTCGTCAAAACGCGAGCGGTGGCCGCCAAATCCGTCCATGGTAAAGTGCAGCATCGGGACCTCGGGAAGCGGGGGGCGCTGACCTAGGTGCAGCGCGGGCGGGGGATTGTGCAGCAAAGCGACCGACAGCAAAAGCGCATTCGGCAGACTCAGCGGTGGGTCCATGCAATTTCAGCGGTTTGGCTGATGCTGGCCGGCGCGGCGTGGGCCCAGGAATTGGACCAGGAAGAGGTCTCCGAGCAGCCGGCCGCGGGGCCGACCCTGTTCAGCGGCGCCTGGACGGCCCAGCTGGGCGTGGACACCGCCGCTGAGGATCCTCAGGAAGACGTGCTGACACTGCGCAACCGCCTCGATCTGGAGGTCCGCCACCCGCTGGCCAACCAGCGCAGCGTGGCCCTGTCGGCGCGGCTGTGGCACCGGGCCCAGGTGGGCCACCGACCCGGGCAGTGGACGCCGGCGTTTACCGAAGACCTTCCGGAATTGGGGATGCGCTACGACGCCGTGGCCGAGCTGCGGGAGGCATCGATGAGCTGGACGCGCTCCTGGGGGCGGCTGACGGTCGGCCGGGCGGTCTTGAACTGGGGCACTTTGGAGCTGCAGAGCCCTCTGCGGGTGCTGGCGCCGAGCGACTTCAGCCAAGGCCTTGTGGGGGCGCTGAGCAATCCCGACGAGTCGCCGCTGCTGCCCGCGTGGATGGTGCGCTGGGAAACCCAGCTGGGCCCAGGGCAATTGGACGCGGTCTACCTGCCGTTCTTTGAGCAACACCGCCTCAGCCCCTTTGCCACGGACGCAGCCTTTGTGCGCCCAGGGCTCGGCCCGGAGCTGCCGGCTTCGATCGCGCCCCTGCTGCGGCGCCTGGACCTGCGGCTGGACCGCGCCCTTGGCGATACCTTGCTGCTGGCGCTCAAGCCGCCCAGCGCCACCCCGCTCGATGGTTCGCTGGGGCTGCGCTACGGACTGCAGCTGGGCAGCTGGGATCTGGCGATCCAGGCGGTGGCCGGCTGGGATCGGATGCCGGAATTGCGTTTCGATCAAGACCTGTTGGTCCTGCTGGGGGCCACGGCGACGGCGGGCTTTGACCTGCCCAAGCTGGCAGAGGCCTTTGGCGACCCGGCTGTGGCGGCCGCGGCGCAGCGGTCGCAAGGCAAGGCGCTGACCGACCTGGTGCAAGCCGAGTGGCGTCGGCGGCTGCTGGTGGGGCTGGAGGCCCAGGGCGAGCCGATTGACGGCTGGCTGGTGCGCGCAGAGCTCGGCTGGAGTCCTGCAAAAGTGCTCATGGACCAGCGGTTTTTGCCAATTCGCTCAGCCCAGCTGCTGGCCGGTGCAGGGCTGGAGCACGGCGTGGGCGACTGGCTCAACGCGCTGGCGGAGCTGACCTGGCAGTACTCCTATGAAGCGCCGGCCGGGCTACCTCTGCTGATGACCGCCCGCCACCAGGTGCAGGTGGCTGGTGGGCTGCAAGCGCGGCTGGGCGAAGGGCAGCCGTGGACAGTGCAGATCGGCGGACTGTATGGTATTTCTCTTGGCGATTGGGCGGCGGCGCCCCGCATCAGCTATGCCTGGGGCCAGGGCTGGACGGCGGCGCTGGGCGCCGTCCTGGCCGATGGGCCGCCGCTGGCGCCGGGCGGGCTGTTTCGCACCGACGACCAGGTGCTGTGCGAAGTGCGCCGACAATTCTGAACTAAATCATAGATCAGACACTGCCTAGGGGACTGTCCGACGCGCCCAGGTCGACAACCGACTGCCGGGCTCCTAGACTTGCGGCCCCGCCGGGCCGTTGCCCGCTGCGAGGTCGCCCGTGAAGGACCTGCTGCTCACCATCGACATTGGCAACACCAACACCGTGCTGGGCGTCTACCGCGGCACCGAGCTGCTGGACCACTTTCGCCTCGAAAGCCGCCGCGGCGTGACCGCTGACGAGATGGTGGTCCTGGTCGATCTGTTGCTGCAGCACAAGGGATTTTTGGCCCGCGATCTGGGCGCGGCGGTCATTGGCTCGGTGGTGCCGCAGCTCACGCCCGTCTTTGCCGAAGTCTGCCAGCGGGCTCTGGGCCACGCCGCCCTGGTGGTGGGGCCGGGTACCCGCACCGGCATGCCGATCCTCACCGACAACCCCAAAGAGGTCGGTGCCGACCGCATCGTCAATGCGATTGCGGCTTTTGAGCGCTACAAGAGAGCGTGCATTGTCGTGGACTTTGGTACGGCCACCACTTTTGACGTCGTCAACGCCAAGGGCCAGTACCTGGGCGGCGTCATCACCCCGGGCATTGGCATCAGCGCCGACGCTTTGTTCAGCCGCGCCGCCAAGTTGCCGCGGGTAGAGATCGCCCGGCCGGCATCGGTCATTGGCAAGACCACGGTGCAGGCGATCCAGGCCGGCTTGGTGTATGGCTACGTCGGCCTGGTCGACGGGCTGTGCCGGCGGCTGTGCGATACCCTGGGCGAGCAAGTCCCGGTGTGCGCCACGGGCGGGCTGGCGCCGCTTATCGCCTCAGAGAGCGAGAGTATTGGCGAAGTCCTTGAGTTTTTGACCCTTGACGGCCTGCGCATGGTGTGGGAGCGCAGCCGCGATGTCTGAGCTGAGCGCACCAAACCCGCCTGTGTTGGGCGTCACCGAGATCTACGCCTCGATTCAAGGCGAGTCGAGCCACGCTGGCCGGCCGTGCAGCTTTGTCCGCCTGGCGGGCTGCCCCCTGCGCTGCCGCTGGTGTGACACCGAGTACAGCTTTTCGGCCGGAGAAAAGCTCAGCGTAGAAGCGGTTGTAGAGAGGGTCTTGGCCCTTGGGGTGCCGCTGGTCGAAGTGACGGGCGGCGAACCGCTGGCGCAAAAAGGTTGCCCGGCGCTGCTGACGGCCCTGTGCGATGCCGGCCTGGAAGTCCTGCTGGAGACCAGCGGTGCCTATCCCATGGCCCACCTGGACCCGCGGGTCAAGGTGATCGCCGACCTCAAGTGCCCGGGCTCGGGCGAGAGTGCCCGCAACCTGCTAACTGATCTGGCCAATTTGCGCCCAATCGACGAGCTCAAGATCGTCTGCGCCGACCTGGACGACGCCCGCTGGGCGCTGCAGCTGCTCCAGGGGCCCCTGGCCGGCGGGCGCGCGCAGGTCCTGTGGTCGGCGGTGTGGTCCAGCCTGGCCCCGGCCCAGCTGGCGGCCTGGCTGTTGGCAGAGAAGGCCCCAGGGCGCCTGCAGATCCAGCTGCACAAGGTCATCTGGCCGGACATCGATCGCGGGGTCTGACCGCTGCCTGGTGGTCACGATCGATTCAATTGTCTTGAGTGGTTGCCCGTAGGTTGCCGCAATTCTCCGGCAGACTGCTGGGCCCCTTGTGCGGCCTGGTGCTCAGGCCAGGCGGCCGGCGCGGCGGCGTTCTTCGTCGCGCTCGTCGGCCTCCAGCTCGCGAATCAGGCCCATCAGGTCGACCCGCGCCTCAGAGCCCTTGTGCTTGCCGGTCAGGACCGAGTCTGGCCGCAGGTCGCCGCGGGCGTACTTCTCCCACATCTCTGCGCCGTGCTTGAGCGGCTGTTCCGGCGCGCCGTGGCCCAGCAAGAAGTGGTTGAGGTTGGCGACGTCTCGCAGCAGGATCTCTCGCGCATTCTGGTTGCCGGCGGCGTCCAGAGACTGGGGAAAGTCGATGATCACCGGGCCGTCGGCGCCCATCAGCACGTTGAAGTCAGACAGATCGCCGTGGACCACTCCGGCGCACAGCATCTTGACGACTTCGCGGATCAGGTAGTCAAAGGTGCGCTGGGCCGTGGCCGCATCCATGGCGACTTCGCCCAGCCGCGGCGCGGGGTTGCCCTCGGCGTCTTTGACCAGCTCCATCACCAGCACGCCGTCCAGAAAGTGGTACGGCTCGGGAACCCGCACGCCAGCCGCGCGCAGGCGGTAGATCATGTCGACTTCGGCACAGCGCCAAGCCTCTTCTTCCTGGGCCTTGCCGTGCTTGCTGCCCTTGTTGATGGCGCGCTGGTCTCGCGAATTCTTGGCGCGGCGGCCTTCTGTGTAGTCGGCGCGGTGCTTGAAGGAGCGATGGGTCGCGTCCTTGTAGACTTTGGCCACGCGCTCCTCGCCGTCAGAAAGCACCAGATAGACCTGGGCTTCCTTGCCGCTCATCAGGGGTCGCAGGACCTGCTCGACTACGCCTTGGTCGATCAGCGGTATCAGGCCGCTAGGGGTGCGCATGAATGATTAGAATCCTCAGAGGTCGGCCTACACTGCCGCAATAGTTTCTCCATCCTGCACTGCCCCGGCCGTGTGGGCAAGCGGCGGCCGCGGTGCCGGCGCAACAATTAAGCAGTTTTAGCGACTTGCGAGGCGTTGTTGGACCGGTCTGTGGGCGCGGGCCTACATCAACAGGCCCTTGCACGCTTGGCGGCCAGCCTCAGTCAAGGCAAAGCGCTCGCTTTCAAACTCCACCAGGCCATCGGCCACCAGCCCTTCCATCAGCAGCGAAAACGCCTGGTGGCCGCGGCCAAAGCGCAGCGTGCTGAACTCGTGTAGCTCGCGGATGTGCTCGGAGCCGCCTTGGCGCTGCAACTGCTTGAGGATTCCTTTGCGGGCGGACTGTTCCTGGGCGTCGATGGCCATGGGTTCCTCTGGGTGATGGGGGGCTGGAAACTCCGACCAGTTTAGTCCGAGATTGCGCCGGCCACAAGGGGCCCAGCGCCGGGCGGTCGTGGAAGGTGCTACTACTTGCCGACGCAGAACTGCGCAAAAATACTGCCCAGCACGTCATCGGGGGTCATGGGTCCGGTGATTTCGTCCAGCGCATAGGCGGCATCGCGCAGGTCTGCGGCGACCAGCTCCAGGGGCTCGCCGTCGCCAAGGGCCCGGGCGGCGCGCTCCAGGGCCTGGGCACCCTCGCGCAGCGCAGCGGCGTGGCGCTCGCGACTGACCACCACTTGCTCGGCTCGCGGGCCCTGGGCCAGGCCGCGCACCAGCACCGCAAGCTGCTTGCGCAAGGGGTCCACACCGTGCTCGGTTGGCGCCGCCACCTGCAGCGCTTCAGCCAGCCGTGGCCAGGCGGCGAGCTGCGGGTGCACAGGCAAGTCCGCCTTGGTCCACACGATCTGCACCAGCGGCTTGCAGGATCCGGGCAACAGCTGCGGGTCCATCACCTCGGTCGGCAGCGGCTGCGAGCCGTCGATGCACCACAGCACCACGTCGGCCTGCTGGGCTTCGCGGCGGGCTCGCTCCGTACCTTGTAATTCCACAGGATCGTCGGCGATGCGCACCCCCGCGGTGTCGATAAGCGTCATCAGCAGGCCCTCTGGCGCCAAGGCAGCTTCCAGGGTGTCGCGGGTGGTGCCGGGGCGTGCATCGACCAGGGCGCGATCTGTGCCCAGCAACGCATTGAGCAGCGTCGATTTTCCGGCGTTGGGCGCGCCATAGAGCACCACCCGCGCGCCGCGCAGCCGCAGCCGCCCCTGCTGGGCCGTCTCGGCCAGCCGCAGCAGCTGAGCGCCGAGCTCGCTCCACTGCCTCAGCAGCGGCAGGGGATCCAGGGTGGCCAGGTGCGGCTCGGCGGCGAAGTCCAGGCGGGCTTCTACCTCGGCCAGGCTGCTCAGCAGGGGCTCGCGCAGGGCGGCCAGGCGCTGCGACAGCTGGCCGTCGAGCCCCAGCAGGGCCGCGCGGTGCTGTTCCTCAGAGCGGGCGTGGAGCAGATCGCTCAGGCCCTCTACCTGCAACAGGTCGAGCTTGCCGGCCCACAGCGCTCGCCAGGTGAATTCGCCGGGCCGCGCCTGCCGCGCTCCCAGCCTTGTGCAAGCATCGATGATCCGCGCCACGCCGGCGGGCGAGCCGTGGACCTGCAGCTCGGCCACGTCTTCGCCGGTAAAGCTGTGCGGCCCGTAAAAGGCCACCACGTAGCCGCGGTCCAGCAGCTCGCCGGTGGCCGGGTCGCGCAGGGCACAGAACAGCGCCTGACCCTGAGGAAGGGCTGATTTTCCAGACAGGTTTTTGGCAATCGGGTGCGCAGCCGGCCCCGACAGTCGGATCACCGCCACGCCAGCTGGCCCGGCTGCCGTAGCCAGGGCCACCAGGGTGTCGCGGTCGGCGCCGTCCGCGGGCAAGGGCAGCAACTCGGCCACGGCCTGCCTCTCAAAAACGCTTGGCGGAAAGCGGAGCCAACCAGGCAGGGCCCAGCTGGCCTGCCGCAGGGGCTCAGCTGCGCAGGGCCTTGATCTTGCTGACCAGCTCGGGCACCGCGGTAAAGGCGTCGGCGATGAGGCCGTAGTCGGCGACCTTGAAGATGGGCTCGTCGCCGTTCTTGTTGATAGCGACAATGACCTTGCTGTTCTTCATGCCGGCCAGGTGCTGAACGGCGCCAGAGATGGCAATGGCAAAGTACAGTCCGGGGGCCACGACCTTGCCGGTCTGGCCGACCTGGTAGTCGTTGGGGGCGTAGCCGTCGTCCACGGCGGCGCGGGTGGCACCGATGGCGCCGCCGAGCAGATCGGCCAGGGGCTCGGTGATCTGGGCGAAGCGATCCTTGAGGCCGCGGCCACCGGCTACCACCACGCTGGCCTCGGTCAGGTCTGGGCGGCTCGACACGGTGCCATCAAAGCGCAGGAACTTGGCGCGGGCAGAGGCGGCGCCCGGCTCAGCGGCAAACGCCTGCACCGGGCTGACGGCGCCGCTGGCGGCGGCCACGTCAAAGGCCGAGGAGCGCACGGTGATGACTTTGACGGCGCTGTCGATGACGACGTCGCCGGTGAGGTTGCCGGCCCACATCGGGCGGCGGAAGCCCAGGCCTTCGGCGGTGTCGGCCAGGCCAATGACGTCGGAGGCCATGCCAGCGCCCAGGCGGACGGCCACCCGCGGCAGGGCGTCTTTGGCCATGCTGGAGGTCGAGCCCACCACGCCGGTGGCTCCCAGCGACTTGGCCAGGTCGGCAATGGCTTTGGCCTGCGGGCCAGCCAGGGCGTGGGCCAGGTCCGCGTGATCGACGGCGTGCACCGCGGCGGCGCCATAGCCCGTCAGGGCCTGGGCGACTACGCCGACACCTTGGCCAAACACCGCCACGTCAAAACTGCCACCGGTCTTGGCCGCCCACTGCTTGGCGAATTCGATGCTGTTGAGGGTGATCTTCTTGAGGGCTCCGCCGTCGTGATCGGCCACCACCAAAATCTTGCTCATGGATCCTCCGGGTAGGGGAGCTGTGCGCCCCATCAGGCTCTTTGCGGTTGAACTGGCGCTGCGTGGCTAGGTCCGGGCACGGGCGGAGCTGTTCCGCCTGCCACCGCCCCAGCCCTGCTGGTTACAGGACGCGGGCCTCGCCGCTGAGCTTGGCCACCAGTTCGTCGATATCCTTGACCATCACGCCGGCCTTGCGGCCAGAGGGCAAGCCCATCTTGGCAATGCGCACCTTGGGCTTGGCGTCGCCCAGGCCCAGGTCGTCGAGCTCAAACTCGGCAAGGGGCTTCTTCTTGGCCTTCATGATGCCCGCCAGCGAGGCAAAGCGCGGCTCGTTCAGGCGAAGATCCGCCGTGATCACGCAGGGGGTGCTCAGCTGCAGCACTTCCAGGCCGCCGTCGACTTCGCGGGTCACCACCACTTCGCCGCCCTGCAGCTCGACCTTGGAGGCAAACGTCGCTTGCGGCCAGCCCAGGTACTCGGCCAGCAACTGCCCGACTTGGTTGGAGTCTCCGTCTACCGACTGCTTGCCCAGGATGATCAGGTCGGGCTGCTCTTGCTCGGCCACCTTGGCGTAGATGCGCGCGATCAGGTCGGAATCGATCTCTTGCTCTTCTGCGGTGACCCGGATGCCGCGGTCGACGCCGCGGGCCAGAGCGCCCTGGCGGATGAAGCGATCGGTCTCGTCTGGATCGCCGATGCCCAGGGCCACGGTCTCGATGTCGCCGTGCTCTTCGGCCAGCTGTAGTGCGCACTCAATGGCGTTTTCACAGAAGTAATTCATGACGTATTCGACGTCGCCTTCTACCCACTTACCGTCGCCAGAGATGGCGAGCTTGGCGTTGGGATCGCTGACGCGCTTGGCAGAGACTAGGATTTTCATCGGCATGGCTCCTTGGGGTGCGAGGGCTTTCCCGCGCTCGATCCGGGGAAGGAAGGTGGCCCGCCGCCGCATGACGCACTGCGTCTAAACCCGCGGGCGCAGGTACGCTAGCGAGCGCTGCAGCGGCTGTCAACGCTGGCGTGTCACAACTCCACACCTTGGGCAGGGTTCGGCCAGCATCGGTGAACGCGGAGCCGGCGGAGGGGGCCCAGGCGGCTTCTACCGACTGGTCGGCGTGGGTCCCGCTGGCCCGGCGACGGCCGTGGCTCCACCTGCCATGCCGGCTGCGGGTGGGGCGCGGCGACCGGCAAAACTCAGCGGCTGCTGCAGCTGGCGCACCCGCTCGGCTAGGGCCGCCGTGCGGGGATCCTTGGGGCGCGAGGCCGACAGCTGGTCAGAAAGCTCAGACATTTCGCCAAAAAGCGAGGCGCGCTCTAGGCAATCGGCCAGGATGTAGGGCGTATCCGCGTGGGTCGGGCTCAGGTTGTAGGCCATGCGCGCGGCGTCCAGGGCTTCGTCCCAGCGCTCAAGCTGGCTGTGGGCGCGCGCCATCCAGCTGTGGTACTGGGCTGCAGCGGGCGGATAGGCGCGCATGGCCGTCCAGCGCGAGCGAATGTACTCCAGAGCCTGGGCAGGCCGGTTGGACTGCAAGATCGCCTCGGCCGCTAGCGAGCACGAGTCGGTGTTGCGCCCGCCGTCGCACACCGTCTTGAACAGGTGGAAAGCCTCATAGGTCTTGCCGGCTTGGTGGCGCAACATCCCCTCGACGTAGTACCCGTCCAGCACGGCATCGGGGTCGGCCATCAACTCAGCGGCGATCTGCCTGGCCGGCGCAGTGACGCCGCGGCGGATGTAGAGAATCGCGCGCATCGCCTCAATGCCAAACCGCTTGTCGGGATAGCGCTTTCTTAGCGACACGGCGACCTGCTCGACCAGATCCGGGCGCTTTTCAATAAAGTAATTGGCTAGTTCGGCGCTGCGCTTGGGCAGGCGCTGCATCACCTCGACCAACAGCTCTTCGGCGCGCTTGGAGCGCTCGCAGACCTGCAGGGCCTGACTGCGGGTGTCGTGATCGGACTCCAGCAGCCACTGCAGATCGTCGGCCGCGCCGGTGATGTTGCCCGACTCCAGGCGGCTGGCGAAGCGGAACAGCCGCGCGTGCTTGCTGGTCGAGCGCAGGGCAATGGCCCGGTCCAGGGCCATGCTCGCCTCTGACAAGCGGTTTTCGGCCACCAAGGCCCGCCCAGCCAGGTAGAAGGCGTAGGGGTGGTAGGCAAAGCGATCGGCGACCAGGGCTCTGACTTCACTGGCTGGTTTGCCCGCGAGCTGGTCGTCGGTGTTGCGGGTCAGCCGCCCCGGTACCCGCGCCAGGCCCAGGCTGGCCGTCAGCAGCAGCGCCAGGCCTGTGCCGACCATCAGCTTGCGGTGCGCGGCGGTGCGGCGGTGCTGCAACCCCTCGTGCTCACGGGCTGAGCGCACATAAGTCTGCTCCACAAAGGCGCAAATCAGCGCCAAAGGCAGCAGCCCACCAGGCAGCTCGATAGAGAAGTCCACCAGATTGGCGCACAGCAACACCGCTGGGGCCAGCAGGAATGGCTTGATGGCGTAGACCCGCGGCGTCAAGCGGTGGTAGCGCAGGGCCATCCACACCAGCGCCAACAGAAACAGGCCGCCGCCGACGAGGCCCTGGTCCAGCAGCCGCTCGATCACCAGATTTTCGGCAAAGTCTTGGCGCGACTCGCTGGCGCCTTCCATCCACAGCACCACCGGCAGTGAGCCCGGTCCCCAGCCCAAAAGCGGAGCTTTAGCCACGATCTCAGGGGTTTTGAGCAGCATCTGCAGCTTGCCGTCGGTGGCGACGTCGGTGTCGCGCAGCTCCGCTTCAATGATCGGAAGGGCGGCAATGGCGCCGGCCAAGGCCAGCACCACAGCGCCCAGCACCGCCCGCCAGCGCGCCTGATTCTGCAGCTCGCGGCGATCCGTGCGCATGTAGCGCGGCGGCCGCGGCGTTGACACCAGAACGCCCAGCACAGAGATCCCCAGCGCCAACATGCCGCCGCGCGAGCCGGTCATCAGCGTCAGGGTGCCGGTGAGCAGGGCCCCGGCGCCATAGGTCGTCTGCATCAGCGTGGTCGGCGCGTGGACCGCCAGCCCCAGGGCCAGGGCAAAGGCGAAAACCAGCACGCCCGCCATGTGGTTGCCGTTGACGATCGCGACCCGGTCGACCAGCGGGCCCAGCGCCGCCGGCAGGGCACCCGACGGCACCAGATCGGCGGCGACATAGCGCACCACTGCGGCGGCCAGGGCCGTAAGAATCACAGAGCTCGCAGCGACTTGCATAAAGCGGCGGCTGTGAGAGCCGTGCAAGGCATTGGCCGTCAGCGCCCCGACGACGCCCGCCAGGGCATAGATGACCGCCTGCAGCGCAGCGTCGCCCGGCGCCAGCGCCACCGGCAGCCATCCCAGCGGCGCTGCGCCCATGGCCGTGCGGCCGGCATCGCTGAGGGTAACGGCAAGAGGATGAAGAACCTGGACAATGCCCCGCGGCAGTGGCACGGCCAGCACCGCGGTCCACGCCGCCAAGCCAAACCACAGCCACGCCGCTTCCACGGTTGGGCGGCGGCGCGGGCTCGCGGCCCAGCTGGCGCCCCAGGCGGCTACCAGCAGGGCGGCCACGGTCGCCACGGCCGCGGGTGCCGCACCGCCCTGCCACATCACCGCAAGGCCGCAAGCTCCCAACAGCAACACCCGCGCTGCGGCGCGGGCCGTGCGGCGCAGCCGGCCGGCCTCGTGGTCGTCGCCACCGGCGGGCGCACGGGCGCCTGCAGCAGCCGATCCGCGGGAGGCGGAGCCACTGGCGCCGGAGGCTGGATGTGGGGCAGGGGCTGTCGCCATGCAGGGCTCGCGAGTCGTAGAGGCTAAGGGACTCGCGCCGCCGCGAGGGCCAGCAGGATCAGGCTTGGCCGGGAACCTTGGCCCAATCCTTTAGGAATTGCTCATTTCCCAGGTCGGTCAGCGGGTGGTTGAACAGCTGGTCCAGTACCTTGTAGGGCACCGTGCACACGTGCGCGCCGAGCTTGGCGGCCTGCAGAATGTGCGTCGGATGGCGGACGCTGGCGACCAGCACCTGGGTAGCAAAGCCATAGTTCTTGTAAATCTGCACGATGTCGGCAATCAGGCCCATGCCGTCTTGCGAGATATCGTCCAAGCGGCCAACAAATGGCGAGATGTAGGTCGCGCCGGCCTTGGCTGCCAGCAGCGCCTGATTGGCAGAGAAGCACAGGGTCACGTTGGTGCGAATCCCCTCGTCGGTCAGCTGCTTGCAGGCAGCGATGCCTTCGCGGGTCAGCGGCAGCTTCACGACCACCTGCTTGCCGAGCGCGGCCAGCTGGCGACCCTGGGTCAGCATGCCTTCCAGCGTCATGTCAGTGACTTCAAGGGACACTGGGCCTTGCACCAGCTGCAAAATCTCGCTGCGCACGTCTTCAAAGCGCCGGCCGGTCTTGGCGACCAGGGTTGGGTTGGTGGTCACGCCGTCCAAGATGCCCCAGGCCACGGCCCGGCGGATCTCGGCGACGTCGGCGGTGTCTACAAAAAACTTCATGAAGCTTCTCCCAATTACTCAGTTTTGCCAGGCCGCCGCTGGCAGGCGCGGGAAACCGTCACCGCGTCGCCCACCACGCCAGAACCGCCACTAACAGCAGCGCCCCTACCGCAACCGGCACCAGCCAGGCCGGCTTGCCCTTGGCCGCTGCAGCGCTGGCTGCGGCCTGATGCTGGGCGGTTTCAGGTTCCAGCATGTCGGCCATGCCGCCGGCCGCACCGGGATCGGCGAGCTCGTCCAAGGCTTGCCCATCCAGCCGGTCCAGCAGCTTGCCAACGCCAAACTGCGAAGAGGACTTGGCCTTGAGATCGGCGGGCTTGAGCGGGACTTGACCGACCGTCAGGTCCAGCTGGCCGACCAGTGCCAGCTCGTCCATCTCGTGGCGCAGCAGCGTACCCACGTCCAGCAGCTCTTGCTGTTGGGTCTCGTCCAGCATTTCGCGAACAAAATTAGCCAGATCAGCGGCAGTGGCGCGCAGACCGCGCTTGGCCAGGTAGCCAGCCAGATCCTGTTCGACCTCGCGGCAGGACTGAAAGCGCCGCTTGACGTTCTTGGCCAGGGCGCGCTGCAGCAGCTTGTCCAGGTCTTCGTCGACATCTTCGCGCAGGGTGCCGGCCTTGGCCACTTCGCCCTTGCGCACCAGCTCGACCGTCTCCATGTCGGTGCGCGCCACAAACAGGCGCCGTCCACACAACATTTCCCACAAAATGATGCCGACCGCGTAGATGTCGGCGCGGGCGTCGGGCTCTTTGCCGTCGACCACTTCTGGGCTCAGGTAGGCAAACTTGCCTTTGACCACGTCGCTGTCTGACACCGAGACGTTGGACTTGGCCTTGGCCAGGCCGAAATCGGTGATTTTGACTTCGCCTTGGCGCGATACCAGCACGTTGGGCGGCGACACGTCGCGGTGGACAATGCCCAGAGAGTGGCCTTGGGCATCGGTCTTTTCGTGGGCGTAGGCCAGGCCTTTGGCCATCTCCATGGCGATAAAGCACGCCACGTTGATCGGAAAGGGCCGCACCAGGTCGATCGAGCGCTGCATGAGCCGGCGCAAGTTGGCGCCGTCGACCAGCTCCATGGACATGAAGTAGGTCTCGCCCACTTTGCCCAGGTCTAGAATCTGCACCACGTTGGCGTGGTTGAGCTGCATGGACAGCCGCGCTTCGTCCAAGAACATCGCCACAAACTTGGCGTCCTGGGTCAGCGACGGCAGAATTCTCTTGATGGCAACGGACTTTTCAAAGCCGTCCATCGACACGGCGGCACCGCGATAGATCTCCGCCATGCCACCGGCGTCGATCTTTTCGATGATTCGGTAGCGCTGGTGGACGGATGCCATGGGCGGAAATGCCTGACCTTCTGATGGGTTCACGCGCTATTGCGCAGTCTATGAGCAGGGCCGAACTCTCTTGCCAGAGGGCCTGCGCAGCGTCAACCCCAGAGTATGCGGCAGGCTGGCGGCTTTGCAAAGACCGCCCTGGCTTGGGATGATGGCCAGAACGGCTGTCTCCGCTGTGGTCTGGAACCGTCTGGACCCTGGGAATTGGGCACCGCGGGGGACCATGGGCGTCAACACAGCGACTTTTTCGATAGCCAGCTGGAACATCAACGGCATGCGCGCCAGCGCGGACAAGGGGCTGCGTCAGTGGCTGGCCCAGACCCCTGCCCAGGTGGTGTGCCTGCAGGAAGTGCGGGCGCTGCCAGAGCAAATTCCTCAAGATCTGCGCCAACCCAGCGACTGGCACACTGCCTACGCGCCGGCGCAGCGGCTGGGCTATAGCGGGGTGGCGCTGTGGGCGCGTCGGCCGTGGCAAGAACTGCGCACCGGCCTGGGAGAGCCGCGCTTTGACGAGGAGGGAAGGGTGCAGCTGGCGCGCTTTGGCCAGCTGTGGGTGGTCGGCGGCTACTTCCCCAACGGCAACGGCAAGGACCGCGATCTGTCGCGCATCCCCTACAAGCTTGAATTCTATGAGGCGCTGCGCCGCCAGCTGCAGCCGCTGATCGACGCTGGCGCGCCGGTGGTGGTGCTGGGCGACTGGAACACCGCGCCCTATCCCATCGACCTGGCTCGGCCCAAAGAAAACGAGAAGACCAGCGGTTTTCGGCCAGAGGAGCGCGAGGCGCTGCAGCTCTGGCTGCGGGCGGGCTGGACGGACGCGTTTCGCCAGCTGCACCCTGAAGCCAGCGGCGCCTACAGCTGGTGGTCGCAGCGGCCGGGGGTGCGGGCCAAGAACATCGGCTGGCGCATCGACCTGGCGCTGGTCTCGCCGGCGGCGCTGCCCTGGCTGGTGGGCGCGGCGGTGCACCCAGAGGTCCTGGGCTCGGACCACTGCCCGATCAGCATCGAACTGGACCAACGGGTCCTGCAGCTGTGAAGCAAGGGCGGCGGGCAAGAGGGGCGCGCGCCCCAGGGGCTATTGCCAGCTGACGCCCAGGCTCAGCCGCCACACCGGGTCAGCCGCCGGAGATCCAGCGCCGGGACCATAGAACGCTGTGCCAATTTCCCCACCGCCCACCACCGACCAGCGCGGAGCCACTGGCACGGCAACCTGGGCGCGGGTCAGCACCTGCCACACCAAGGTTGGCTCAGGGCCCAGGTGGATGAGCGCCGGGGCGGCCAGGCCCAAGCTGAGCACCGCGTTGCCGGCCAGCGCTGTCGAGGCCACGGCCGATGGGACGCCCAGATCCACGCCCAGCAGCGCAGAGGTGCCCGCTTGGCCGGCTTTGGCCAGAGGGGTCCACCCCTGCACGCCGGCGTGGACAAAGACGCCGGGCTCGGCAGCCAAGGCAATGTCCCACCCTGCCCAAGAGGCGATGCGTAGGCGAAGTAAGGCATGGACGCTGCTGCCAAATCCGCCAAGCTGGCTGCCAGTGCCGTAGGACAGGCGCAGCCGCGCCCCAGCGTCCCAGACCGAAGACACGCCCCAGCGCGCCCCCAGCTCGACGTCGGGAGCGCCGATCGCCGCCCACAGCCCCATCTGCTCGCGGTCAAAGGGTCGGGCGCCGACCACGCTGGCTACAGCGGCCTTGGCCGGTGTCGCAACCGCAGCGCTCAGGGCCAGGCTGACCAGCGCCGCCGCCAGCCAGCGCGGCAAAAAAGGGGCAGCAGCTCTAGGGGCCATGGTTCCTCCGCGCCAGCGCTGGTCCAGCTGCTGACCGGGGAATTGGAGACCGCGGCGCGCCCCTGTCAAGAAAAGCGTCGCCCTCCGCCGCTCTGGCCTTTTCGGGTGCGGCGCCGCCCATGGCTCAGGCCGCTGGCGCCTCGGCGCGCACATCGCGCAGCAGCCGGTAGAACGACGCCCGCGACATGCCGCTGTGGCGCCACGCCTGCTGCGGTCTAAGGCCTTGGGCCACTAGGTCGCGCACCGCTTGCAGGCGCAGGGAAGCAGGGGGCGAAGCGGCGCGGCAGCCCGGCGCCAGCTCGGCCAAGGCGTGGGCCACCTCCTGCTCGCTGGGGCTGCCCCAGCGCGAGGTCACCTGCAGGCGGTGAGCCAGGTTGCGCAGCTCGCGCAGGTTGCCCGGCCAGCCGTGGCCCTGCAGCCGCTCGACCACGGCGGGCCGCACGGCCTCGACCCCCAGCCAGCCGGCCATCAGCGGCGCCAGGTCCTCGCCGCGCTCGCGCAGGGCTGGCAGCCGCAGCGTGCCTACGGCCACCCGGTGCAGCAGGTCCAGGCGGAACTGGCCCTTGGCCACCAGCTGGTGCAGATCGCGATGGGTGGCGCAGACCAGCCGCACATCGACCTTGCGGGTGGGGCCGCCCAGCACCTGCACTTCGCCGACCTCCAGCACCCGCAGCAGCGCCGCCTGGGCCGCCGCTGGCAGCTCGCCAAGCTCGTCGAGCAGCAGGGTGCCGCCGTCGGCCCGCTCAAACGCGCCGCGCCGCCGCTCGTGGCAGCCGGTGTACGCCCCCTTCTCTGCGCCAAACAGCTCTGCCAGCAGCAGATCACCGTGCAGGGCGCCGCAGTTGACCGAGACCCACGGCCCGTGGCGCCGGCTAGAGGCCTGGTGCAGGGCCCGCGCCGCCAGCTCCTTGCCGGTGCCGGACTCGCCCAGCAGCAGGGCCGGCCACGGCGAGCTGGCCACCAGCGCCAGCTCGGCCAGCACCGGCCACAGCGCCGGCGACCAGCTGCCCAGTGCTCCCAGGCCAAACCACGGTCCCCAGGGCGTTTGGCGGTGGGCCACGACCACTACCGGCACCCGGCACAGCCGCAGCACCTCGCCGGGCTGCAGCGGCTCGGCGGGGTCCAGGCCGCTGCTGCGCTGCACTGGGCCGTTGCCGGGCAGCAGCCGCAGACCCGCTGGGGTGGTGGCCACGCTGCAGTGCCGCGGGACCACGCCAGGTCCGCTCAGCCGTCCAGGGCCACTGTCGCCGCCCAGCACCAGCCGCTCGCCAACTGCGCTGGCCCGCCAGCCGCTGGGCGTTGGCAACAGCAGCGCCAGCGCCGTGTCGGCTTGGCTGTCCGGGGTCGGCTGGCGGACGTCGGCCAGCGCCGCCGCCCTGGGCGCGCGGCCCTGCTGGCGCAGCTGGGCATAGGTCTCGTCTTGCCTGGAAAAACTGCGGTTCATTGGGCACCTCCGACCGCAGCGGCGGGCCGGCGCAGGGTGGTGGCGCAGGGCGCCGCGTCGTTGGCAGCGCCACTGCTGGCGGCGGCCTGGGTCAGCAGCCCGCGCAGCAGCGCGCGGCGACCAGCGGCGCCAGCGGCGATCCCCGGCAGGGTGTCGAGCAGCGCCAGCGCCGCCTCGTGCAGCCCCAGCCCGGCCACGCCCAGCGCCACGCCATACAGCCACAACGCCAGCGACTCGCGGCACGGCGCGATGCAGCGCTGCCACTGCCGCGGCCACAGCAGCGCCAGCTGCTGCAGGCGCTCCAGGCGCGCCAGCTCCAGGCCCAGGCGGTCGCGCCGGCAGAAGGTGTGGTGCAGGGCGCAGGCGCCCTCCAGCTCGCCGTGCAGCTGTTCGCGGGCCGCGCGGGCCAGCGGCGCACGCTGGCGACGAGAGGCGCTCGGGCGCTGGCGGGGCTGCCCGCAGGGGCTGTTGCAGGGGGAGTTTGCCGCGGGGTCGTTGTGTTGCGCGCAGGTCATGGTGTGCTCCAAGCGCGGCCCGGAAAGGGGGCCACATAATCAAGTTCTCGGCCCGGGCCAGACAAAACCGCGGCGGCTTGTGTGACAAATCGGCAACAGTCCACAAATCGCCCGGACTGGTTTATGCTGCCGCCCCTTGCAGGTGGGGCCAGTTGGCTCGGCGAGCGGTGGAGGCAGCGTTGTCGAAGAGAAATGCCAAGAAAATTGAAGTTGTTACTGCAGCTGGCGCCTCCGCCGATCCCAAGCCGGCAGCGGCCAAGGGCCTGGGGGGCAGCGGGACAGCAGCGACAGGCGGCGGCGCCGACGATGCCATGGGCTTTGTCGACGATATCCTGGCCCTGGGCCTGGGCCTGTTGACGATGGTGCTGGCCCGCGCCGTTGAGCCGGGGATTCGCGATCTTTTCCAGCTGCCCAAGCAGCTCTACCTCGCCCAGGGCGCCGCGGTCCTGGTGGCTATGGTCGGCGCGCTGGCGTGGATGGGCCGGCCCCTGCGCGCGCGCCCTTCGGCAATTGTCTACTCCTTTGGCGTCTTTATTGGCGCAGTGCTGCTGAGCATGCTGGTGGCGCCGCACCACACTGGCGGCGTGCTGAGCCTGTTTGCCGAATACGACGCCCATCGCTGGCTGGCCGCGGCTGCCGTTTTCGGCGTGACCTTGGTGGCGATCCGCAAGCCTCGCCACGTTTGGTATCTGGCCGGCGGCCTGATCTTGGGCGGCCTCATCGTCTCGCTCATCGGCATCGGCGAGCAGCACAACATCTTGGGCCTGCTGCCAGAGCCGCGCTGGACCGTGATCTCCAAGCCGGGCTCGACCTTTGGCAACCGCAACATGGCCGCCCAGGTGGTGGTGACGATGCTGCCGGCCTCCTACGTGGCCATAGCCGCTGGCGTGCGCTGGTGGGTGCACGGCCGCAAGGCCCTGGCCATCGCCGTGCTGACTGTGGCCTCGCTCAGCATGGATATCTTCTTGTACTATTTGATGTTGACCGTAACCCGCTCGGCCTGGCTTGGGGCCCTGATTGGCATGGCCGGCGCGGCGACAGCCTGGGCCCTGGGTCTGTGGCTGGCCCGCCGCGATCAGCGTCAGCCGGCGCCAGAAGAGTCGGCCGATCCCTTGGCCGCGCCGCCGCCCGAAGGCTCTGTGTCGCGCCCGGGCTTGTTCGGCGCCGCTGCCAAGCAGGTGATGGTGCCCTTGCTGACGGTGGTGGCGATCCACGCCACCGTAGGCCTGGTGGCTGACCGGATGCGCCCGGCCGCGGCGGCGGTCGATGTCGGCGACAGCAAGCGCTCGCAGTCGGTGCCGGCGCTGGTCAAGTCGTTCTTTGAGTTCGGCGCCAATCACTACCGCTGGCGTTTTGGCATGTTGGCCTCGTCCTGGGAAGCCATGAAGGCAGAGCCCCTGGGCGGCGGCGCGGGCAACTGGCGGGTCATCTACCCCAAGTACCTGACCATGCGCGAAAAGAACGAGATGTTTACCATCGCCAAGCAGCCGATCCGCGCCCACAATGACTTTTTGCAGATCGGCAGCGAGTACGGCGTCCACGGTTTGCTGGCGTTTCTGGCCCTGCTGGGTGCGGCGGCGTGGGTCACTGCGCGGGTCGTGCGACGGGCCGCGGCGCGCAAGACCGCAGAAGGCGGCGAGGCCACCCTGGCCTTTGCGGCAATGGGCTCGCTGATTGGCATTTTGGCGATCTGTGGCGACGGCATGGCCAGTTTTCCGCTGCAGCTGCCGGTCCCGACGTTTCTGTTTGCCCTGCACCTGGGCATCATCGCCGCAGCGGACGACCTGTTGCGCCCCAGCTCTGCCGAAGATCGGCCCAAGCGCTGGCCGCAGGGCGCCGCCATGGGCGTGTTTGCCGCTGGCCTTGTGACCCTGATCTATCTGGAGGGGATGGGCAGCAGCCCGGGCCTGCACGGCCGCTGGATGATCGCCGAGCGCGGCTTTACCCGGGCCCGCAACCTGCAAAAAAGTGGTCAAGCGGGTCAGGGGCTGGAGGAGATCCGCAAGGCCATCGCCGTCAATCCCAATGACTTCCAGAACCACTTTATTGAGGCTTTGTGCCTCAATTCGCTGGGCCAAACCAAGGAGGCGATCGACAGCTTGCACCGCTCGCTGGCGCTGTACCCCAACCTGCTCAACGCCTGGGTCAACGTGGCGATGTTCTCTGCCCGGGTGGGAGACAAGGCGCGCATGAATGAGGCCGTCGACCGCGCCCTGGAGCTCAAGCCCGATGAGCTGATCGCGCTCAACGTCCGCCTCAATGCCCTCAATGACGCGGGCGACAGTGCCAAGGTGATCGCGCTGGTGGCCAAACAAATTCCCGGCTATCAAGAATACCGCACCTCTGGCAATTGGCCGGTCGACGACAACGGCCAGCTGCTGGGCGCCTACAAGCAATCGCTCAACCACGGCCTGAAGGCGGCGCGCAAGCTCAGCGACGCCAAGGTGGTTGTGCAGTGGCTTGAGATTCTAGACGATCTGGGCATTCCCAATGACGGCCGCAGCCAGGACGCCAAAGAGAAAGAGTGGCGAGAGCGGGCCCTGGAGATCGCCGAGGGCTACCGCAAGCTCGGTCAAGCCGCCAAGGCCCTGCCTTGGGCCCAGCGCGCCGCCGAGCTGGCCCGCCAGGACCACGCCGATGCCAAGCGCTTGTATGCTTTGACATTGGCCCTGAATGGCAATTTTGAGGGCGCCGACCACGAAGCGCGGGTGGCCGTGCGGGTTGATCGCGCAGCTCGCGACCTCCTGCTCCAAGAACTCAAAGACAATCAGACCAAAGCCAAGGATGCCGCGGCGTGGGCCAACCTCATCACCGCCGTCTCCGCGCTGTAGGGCCGGGCGATGACCCAGGCCGACCCGTCGTCCATTTCCGCGCCGCTGGTGCTGCAAGTAGAGCCCCACGAGGGCGGTGCGCGCCTGGACGCCTGGCTGTGCACCCGCATTGAAGAAATGAGCCGGACCCGCGCCACCGAGCACATCGCCCAGGGCCACGTGCGCCTGCTGCGCGGGCCGCCGGGCGCCAAGATCAAGCCTAGCCTGCAGATTCACCGGACCATGACCTTTGAGATCGCTCTGCAGCCGCGGCCGCAGATGTCGGCAGAACCAGAGGAGATCCCGCTGCGGGTGGTCTACGAAGACGACGACGTGCTGGTGATCGACAAGCCGCCCGGGCTGGTCGTGCACCCCGCCGCCGGTCACGAAAGCGGCACGCTGGTCAATGCTTTGCTGCACCACGCCCCCCAGGTGCAGGGGCTGGGCGATGAGGTGAGGCCCGGGCTGGTCCACCGCATCGACAAGGACACCTCTGGCCTGATGGTGGTGACCAAGAACGAGCGGGCGATGCGCCGGCTGGCCGCCGATTTTGCCGCCCATCGCCTAGAGCGCCGCTATGCCGCGATTGCGCTGGGTCAGCTGAGCCAAGACGAGCTGACCGTGACCACCCTGCACGGCCGCCACGCCACCGATCGCAAGCGATTTTCCGGCCGCGTCCGCGAGGGCAAGGCGGCGGTGACTCACCTGACCGTGCTGGCGCGCTCGCCGCTGACCACGCTGGTGGTGGCGACGCTGGAGACCGGGCGTACCCATCAAATTCGCATGCATCTGGCGGAGTTGGGTCACCCGCTGGCAGGCGACGCGCTTTACGGCGGGGTGCGGCCGCACCAGAAGACCGAGCGCACCGCCGCGGATCTGCCATGGCTCAAGCGGATTGATCGCCAGGCTTTACACGCGTATGCCCTGGGTTTTCGCCATCCCCGCACCGGCGAGCTGATGCGCTTTGAGCTGGACTGGCCAGAGGATCTGCGCGAAGTGGCCCACGGGCTGTACGGTGACGCCTGCCGGTTGCCCAGCTTGAGCGAGCCGGTGCACGGCCAGCCGCCGCCGCTGGCTTAGGGGCAGCCAAAGGGACAACGGGTAGGAGCCCCTTGCGCCGCCGGGCGGCTCGTCAAGCTTGCCCAAGCGGATGGGCGGCACCCAAGGGCGCTACGGCTCGGCCGCACCGTGGGCGGTGGCTGGATCCAGGCGATCAAAGAACAATTCGACACCCGCCTGCTTCATCAGCTCAAAGCCCAGGCGCTCAGCTTCGCGCTCGCGGACCGGGGCCACAATGTTGCGGGCCACCTCAGAGCGCACTTCTGGGTCCTTCCACGTCTGGTGGCGGGCCGGCTCGATCCGCGCCAAGTAGGGGATGTGCCAGCCAAAGGGCGAGCGGATCGGCGGGTGCAGCTGCCCAGGCTGCATCGCGGTGACGGCGGCGGCAAATGGCTCGACGACCACGTCATAGCCGCGCTGCTGATCGTGGGCTTTGGCCTTGTCATAGTAGAACTGCACTTCGGCCGGGGCCAGATCGGGGTGGCGCTCGGTTAGGCGCCGCACGATCGCCCACATGTGCAGACTGGACTGCGGGTTCTCTGCAGCCACAGCGGCGTGGACAGCCTGGGCGGTGGCGGCGTGGCGGTCAATGCAGGCGGTCACTTCTTCGCGCTTGGCGCACTGGCGAAAATCTCCTGTGCAGCAAAGCAACTGCGCATCCACGGTGAAGTAGGAGTCGACGTGATCGTAGCGCGCCGCGATCGCCGGATTCTTCAGGGCCTGCTGGATGTCGGCCGCGGCAATGGTGGCGGGCTGCACCTTGGCCATCTCGCGCTCCAGCAGCACGCCGGCCATGGTCTGGCGCTGGATAGTGCTGAGATCTTTGGAGTTCCATCCGCCCTTGGCCGCCGCCGCCTGGGCCAACAGCTCCTCGTCGACCAGCGCCTGGGCAATGGCAGCCACCGGCGTGGCGGGCGGATAGGCGTCGCGCAGGGCTTGCAACTGGGCTACGGTGATCGCCGCGCCGTTGACGCAGGCCAGCAGATCAGCTCGCTTCTCACCGGGTTGGCAGCGCTGCTGGGCCCACGGCGCCTGCGCCAGATCGCCTTGGGGCAGCGTCAGCTGGGCAAGGGCCGCCGCAGCCTGGCCCAGGCTCTGCTTGGCTCGGGGCGGCGGCGCAGCACCGGTGCAGGCCAACAGGGCACACGTCCCCAGCGCCAGTGCAGCTTGAAAGGGCGCAAGATGGTTGAATCGGCTGGTCATGGGTCCGCTTTGGTCTGGTCCAGCATCGCCAGATCGGTGCCGGTGCGGGCCGCCACCCAGGTCAGGCCCAGCAGCAGCGCCCCGCCCAGATAGTCCTGGTGCTGCAGGGCGTCCAAGGCGTAGTACAGCGGCCAGCAAGACACTATTGCCAGCAGTCCGCCGATCCACCGCATCGATTTCCCCGCTGCGCCGCGGCAACTCTGCCAGCGCTGAGCTGTGATTGTGCAGGCGGCGCAGTCATCCCTCAAGGGGCGGCTGGTCACAGAGACGCCTTGGCCCGCTGGGGGCTTGACATCGCCGTCCAGCGGCGGCATTCTACGGCCGCTTTCCAGTCTGGCGCCCGCCGCGCAAGACCGGATGCATTCGGGGTGTAGCGCAGCCTGGTAGCGCACTTGCTTCGGGAGCAAGGAGTCGCTGGTTCAAATCCAGTCACCCCGACCACCACGGGCGCCCTTCCCACTGGGATGAGGCGCTCGTCGTCTTTTTGGCCCCGCCCTGCTGTTTGTGGCCTGCCCGCTTGTCTTTGGCCAGCAGAGTTCCGCGCCAGCAGAGTTCATGGCCAGCATAGGTCTCGGCTTGAACAGTTCATGGCCAGCATAGGTCTGGGCTTGAACAGTTCTTGGCCGCGACAGTTCTTGGCCTGCCCTGCAAGGCTCGGGCCATTGAGGATCGATGAGTGTTCTGCAACCTCAGGTGCTCTATGAAGATCCAGGTCTGCTCGCCCTGGACAAGCCGGCCGGCATGCTCGCCCACGGCGAAGAGGGCCAGACCTCTGCCCTGAGCTGGGCCCGAGAGCGCGAAGCCGCCCGCGGCCGCGATCCAGAGCAGCTGGTGCTGGTCCATCGCCTCGACCGCGAGACGTCGGGCGTGCTGCTGTTGGCGCGCGGCGCCGAACTGGCTGAGAAGGTCAACTCCGCCTTTCGCGAACGGCGCGTCCTGAAGGTCTATTTGGCCTTGTGCGCGCCGATTCCGCCGCTGCGCTGGCTGCGGATCGAGCAGCGGCTGGTGCCAGAGCGCCTTGGCGCCGGCGAGCGCATGCGGGTCGTTCAAGAAGGCGGCATCGAAGCCCACAGCGAGATCGAAGTCTTGAGCCGCGGCAGGCAGTTGGCGCTGGTGCGGGTGATCCCTGAGCAGGGGCGCAAGCACCAGGTCCGGGTGGCGCTGGCTTCGGCCGGGGCGCCGATCGCCGGTGACTTCCTGTACGGCGGCAACCTCTCCAAGAAGTTGGCCAAGCGGGTCATGCTGCACGCCCGCACCTTGGAGCTGCGCCACCCGCTGACCCAGGAGCACCTGGTGCTGCGCGCGCCGCTGCCTGCGGATTTCAAGACGCTGATCTTGCAGGATGCCGGCACTTTTCCGTCCGACCTGGACGTGCGCCACCGCGTCGTCGAAAAGCCGATCAAGGGCCCGCAGCTGCCCGGGCGGCTGGGCGAGAAGCGTCAGACGGCCCAGGCCGATGCGGTGCCCGCCCCGCGCGAGCTGCGCCGCCGCACCCCGCGCAAGGCCGACCAGTAGCCGTAGAAGGCAGCGCCTGTTGCGCGTATGCTGCGGCCGCCGCGCCAGCTGTTCGGCGCACCGTAGGTCACAGCCATGCCCGAATTCGCCTACCAGGAAATGCTTGAAATTGGCCACGATGACCCGCCTTGGCGGCTGTTGACGACCGAAGGCGTGCGCCAGGTCTCTGCCGCCGGCAGGAATTTTCTAGAGGTCGATCCGGCGGCGCTGACGTTGCTGGCGCGCACCGCCATGGCCGACATCGCCCACCTGCTGCGCCCAGCCCATCTGCAGCAGCTGCAAAACATCCTCCAGGACCCAGAAGCCTCGGGCAACGACCGCTTTGTTGCCTTGGACTTGCTCAAGAACGCTCAGATTTCTGCCGAAGGGGTGCTGCCGATGTGCCAGGACACCGGCACGGCGATCGTCATGGGCAAGCGCGGCCAGAACGTGCTGACCGATGGCCGCGACGAAGAGCACCTGTCGCGCGGCATCTTTGAGACCTATGCCCAGCGCAACTTGCGCTACAGCCAGATGGCACCGCTGACGACCTATGAAGAGGTCAACACCGGCTCCAACCTGCCAGCGCAGATCGAGCTGTACGCCACCCCCGGAGAGGCCTACAAGTTCCTGTTCATGGCCAAGGGCGGCGGCTCGGCCAACAAGAGCTATCTGTTCCAAGAGACCAAGGCTTTGCTCAATCCAGCGAGTTTGATGCGCTTTCTAGACAAGAACCTGCGCGGCCTGGGCACGGCGGCCTGCCCGCCCTACCACCTGTCGATCGTGATCGGCGGCACCTCTGCCGAGTACGCCCTCAAGGTCGCCAAGTATGGGTCGGCCAAGTACTTAGATGCGCTTCCGACTTCTGGAAACGCCCTGGGCCGCGGCTTTCGCGACCTGCAGCTGGAGGCCCAGGTGTGGCAGCTGACCCAAAAGCTGGGGATTGGCGCGCAGTTTGGCGGCAAGTACTTCTGCCACGACGTGCGGGTGATCCGCCTGCCGCGCCACGGAGCCAGCTGCCCGGTGGCGATCGCCGTGTCCTGCTCGGCCGACCGGCAGTGCCTGGGCAAGATCACCAAAGACGGCGTGTTCATTGAGGCCCTGGAGCAGGACCCGGCGCGCTTTCTGCCTGGGCCCGAAGATCAGGGGCTGGCGGGCGAAGTGGTGCACATCGACCTCCGTCGGCCGATGGCAGAGATCCGCGAGGAGCTGAGCAAGTACCCGGTCAAGACCCGCCTGTCGCTAACGGGACCGCTGGTGGTGGCCAGAGACATCGCCCATGCCAAGATCAAAGAGCGCCTGGATCGCGGCGAGGGAATGCCGCAGTACCTCAAGGATCACGCAGTGTACTACGCCGGACCGGCCAAGACTCCGGCGGGCATGGCCTCGGGCTCCTTTGGGCCGACCACCGCTGGGCGCATGGACAGCTACGTGCAGGAATTCCAGGCCGCCGGCGGCTCTCTGGTCATGCTGGCCAAGGGCAACCGCAGCAAGGCCGTCACCGATGCGTGCCAGCAGCACGGCGGCTTCTACCTGGGCTCCATCGGCGGCCCGGCGGCGCGGTTGGCGCAGGACTGCATCAAGAAGGTGGAGGTACTTGAGTACCCAGAGCTCGGCATGGAAGCGGTGTGGAAGATCGAGGTCGTTGAATTCCCAGCTTTCATCGTCGTTGATGACAAGGGCCACGACTTTTTTGCCGCCCTGACGGCCAGTCTGCACTGAAGCTGACCAGCAAAGGTTGTGCGGCGCAATGGCCGCTCGCCGCCAGGCCCGCGGCGTCGTCGGGCCTGGCGGTCGGCGTCGGGACTACTCGCCGGGCTGCGGCGGGCCGCCAAAGCCGCCGTGACCGTGGCCACCCAGGCCGCGCTGGGCGATCAGGTCGGCGGCGGCCTTGCGCTGCGCCGGCGTCAGCAGCTTGTGGACTTCCAGAGCCAGGCGAATGGCCGAGTCCGCGGCGCCTTTGGCCTGATCCTGCTGGGCCTTTTGCAGGGCCTGGACCTGGGCCGGCTGCCAACTGTCGCCCTGCCACAGGGCCAGCGCCTTCTCCAGGTGCTGCTGGCGGGCCTGGTGCTGGGCCTTGATCGCCTCGCCGCCCTTTTCTGCCAGCGCCGACAGGGCCTTTTTCTGCTCGGGGCTGGCCTTGAGGTGGTCGGCAAAGCGATCGACCATGCGGCCCGCCCAGAACTGGCCCATGCGCTCGCGCCACTGGCCGCGGTGGCCCGGGCGCAGATCCTGCAGGTAGCCGGCGACGGCCTTGCGCTGATCGCGGGTAAAGACGCCGTGCAGCAGGCCAAGCTCTTGGACCACCGCATCGCCGATCTCAGCGCGGTGCTGCAGGTGCTGGTCGCGCAGAGCCTCGATGCGCTTGGGGTCTGGACTGTCGGCCTGAAACAGCGCCAGCATCTCGCGGTGGTGGGCGGCGCGGCGGTCTTGCTGTGGCCCCTTGCCCGAGGCCTGATCGCGGCCCTGACCCTGTGCCTGCTCCTTGGCCTGACCCTGACCCTGACCTTGACCCTGACCCTGTCCCTGACCCTGTCCCTGACCCTGACCCTGCGGACCCCGGGCGCCTGGGCCCGGGCCGCGGTGAGCTTCCAGGTGCGCGGCGATGCGGTCGCGGGCTGCTTCCAGAGCCTTTTTCTGCTCTGGCGTGGCCTTGGTCAGGTCCAGCAGGTCGGCCAAGTGCGCATCCATGCGCGCTTTCATGAACTCGCCGTGCCCGCCTGGGCCACCCGGGCCGCCGCGATGGCCGCAGCCGCCGCAGCCCTCGCCGCCGCCGCAGCCGGGCCCGCCGCCGCGCCCGGCCGCCCACGCCGCGGAGCTGCCAAGAGCCAACACCGCCATCATCCATGCCAATTTGCGCCGCTTGAGAAATTTGAACATCGCTGCCT
>CAIXGW010000176.1 GCA_903919145.1 uncultured Myxococcales bacterium | reverse complement strand
TGTCGGGATAATCCCCGCCAGGCTCCGTGCCATTTTGCGTTTTTTTCAGTCGGGCAAGAAATATTGGAAGTGAATTCCAATATTTCGCCCGCCTGGGCGCTCGCAAGACGATCGCCCTAGGACCCTGTCGGATGCTGCGGCTGATTCAATAGTTTTAATGAGTTATCCGTAGGCGACGGCATTACTCCGACAGGCTCCTAGTGACTCAGATGCCGACTTCGGTGTTGAAGCGGGCTATCCAAGCGCCAGTCCTGTCTTTGGCTGGCTGGGTCTGCGACTCCTGGGTCAGGTCGGCCTGCAGCTTGACCCGATGGCGCATCAGGTAATAGCTGACGCCAGCGCCGTACTGCTGGGTCGTGGGCACCCACTGGGCAATGGCGGCGTCAGGCATCGAGCGGGTCGCGCGCAGCGCAGTTTCCAGGCGGTCGGTCCACAGATAGCTGGCCTGGGCGTTCCAGGCGCTGCCCACCAGCACCCAGCTGTCCTTGCCGCTGGCCAGCTTGACCAGCGGCTGGTCACAGTCGCGGCGCAGGTACTCGGCGCTGACGGCCGCGCCGCGCCACTTGAACAGAGCGTCAGCAAATACACTTTGCAGGTTGCGGGCTTCAGACAGAGCCGCCCCCAGAGTGCCCTGGGTGCGAACAGCGCCGCGGTTCAGGTGGATTCCGCCCGCCACAGAGAGCTTGGGCAAAGGCTCGTGCTGCAGGTCGCCTTCGGTGTAGTCGCCGCCACCGGTAAAAGCGCCCAGCGGCAGCAGCTCGGCCCGGGCGGTGTAGGCGATGCCGCTGGTGCCGGTGCTGGGATTGCGGCCGTCACCGCCCGAAAGGGCCAGCTTGAGCTGAGCCACTATGCCAAAAGGCCGCGCCGCCGCCAGCATCTGCACGCCAAAGTCGCGGTCCAGGGTGTAGTCGCGGTTGGCGATAGACCGGTCGGGAAACTGCTGATCGCCGCTGGACACAACCCGCTGGCGGTTGCCGGGCAGCTTGGTCTGGCCAAACGAAAACTGCAGGTCCGGACTGAAGCGGTAGCCAAAAGTGGCGTCGCGCACCACGTTGGGAAAGCCGCCAGAGTCCCAGTCCATGTCGCCGCGGGTAAACCCCAGCTGCACGCTGTAGAACCACGCTGTCGATTGCACCCAACCGGTCATGCGCAAGCGCAGGCGCCGCGGCTGGGCGGCCATCGAGTCGACAGTGGCGCTGTCCAGGGCCGCCGAGCGCAGCACTAACCAATTTTGACTGCGAAATCGAAGCTTTAGCTGGTAGGCGCGGCTGGGATCATTGAATTCAATCCCCTCCTGAAAGGTCAGGGGCGAGAACGGTCCAGTGTCATCGGCCGAGGCCAGCGGTATCACTCCGCCCAGCCCGGCGCTTGCTGCCAGAGCGGCCATTCCCCATCGCAAAGGCGTGCTGACCATGATCGCCCTGTAGCAGCGCCACAGCGGGCGCCGCCGCCAAGCTAGGCCCACGGCCACGCGTCGTCAACCCGCAGGGCTGCAGAGCGCCGCCTCAGTAGCGAACCGCTCCGGTCAGGTGCAACAAGCGCAGAATCGCCAGGTCGAGGTTAGAGCGCTCGCGCTCGACGTTGGCATCGGCCAGCCGCAGGTTGGTCTCGGCCTCGTCGACTTCCAGGTGGGTGGCCAGACCGGCCGCCTGGGTCTTGGTAGCAATCGCCGCGCCGCGCCGGGCCACTTCCGCTTGGCGCTGGGCGATATCCACAATGCCGCGGGCCAGGTTGATGTCGTGGTGGGCCTGGCGCATCTGCGCGCGCAATTCCTGGTCGGCCTTCTGCGCTTCGGTCTGCAGGCGCATCAAGGTCACCCGCCGCTCTTTGACGTCGGCGTAGCGGGCGCCGCGGTCAAACAGCGGCACCACCAAGTTGACCGTGGCCTGCCAGATGGTGTTGGTGTCGGTAAAGCCTTTGACGTCGCTCCAGCGCAGCACGCCCTGGGCGGCCAGAATCGGCATCCAGCGCAATTCTGCCTCTGTGATGAGGACTTTCTGGGCCTCGACGGCTTGACGGCGCGCCGCGATGTCAGGGCGCTGCTCAAGCCCCGACTTGACCCAATCTTCCAGAGACCCGGCGGGCATCTGCAGCGGCCCGGGGGCTCCCACATCTTCTGGGGCGGTCTCTCCAAGCAAAATCCCCAGCACTTCTAAGAGCTGGCGGCGGGCCATCTCTGCTCTCATCACATCCTGCTGGGCCCTGGCCTGCTCGATCTGGGCGCGCAGCAGTGGCAGCTCGTTTTCGGTGCCGGCCATGCGCTTTTTCTCAATCATGGCAATCCGGGCGGTAGACAGCTCTACGGCGCGGTTGGCTGCGGCGCTGATCCGGTCCAAGCCCTGAATGTGGTGATAGATCTCTGTGACCCGGTAGGCCACTTCGCGGTGGGCCGCTTCCACGCCAACCCGCTGGGCGCCAATGCCCTTCTCTGAGGCCTTCTCATACAACCAGGGAGACAGGGCAAAAATGGTCTCGTCGACCACCAGCGTGGCAGAGAACTGGTTGTAGGCCTGGATGATCGTCGGCGGCGGCGCCTTGGCCGGGTCGATCTTGATGGGGATACCCATCGCCGCGCCCAGGCCCGCACCCATCTGCGCGATGTCAAACTTGGCTTCATCGCTGTTGCGAACGTAGGTCCCTACCGCCTTGATGTCGGGAAAGAAAGACGTGCGCACCCGCCAGCGCTGCGCCTCGGCTTCTTCGATGCGCGCCTTGGCCACCTTCAGGTCGGGATTGTTGGCGACGGCTCGGTCCACCGCATCGCGCAGCTCAAGCTTGACCGCCGCCTGGGCGGGCGCCACCCACAAGATCGCGCATGCACCCAGGAGCAGTGCAACCAAAATGCCCACTTGCACAGGGGTCGCCGCTCTGGCGTGCTGCGGCATGCTGCTGACCGGCGGGGGATCCAGGGCCGGGATGGCGACCTGGACGGTCTGATCGGTGGCCTTGGCCGGCTCTTGGATGCCGCGCAGCTTGCGCCAGACCCGCCCAGGCAGCTTGCCAATCGTGTCAAACCACAGAAATACCGACGGCAGCACCACCAACGTCAGCACGGTCGAGGTAATGACGCCGCCAATCACCGCAATCGCCATGGGCGCGCGAAACTCAGAGCCCGGGCCATTGTCGGTCGCCGTCGGCATCATGCCCAGGATCATGGCGGCCGAGGTCATCAGAATCGGCCGAAGGCGCTTGCGGCCGGCTTCGACAATCGCCTCCATAGAGGCCCAGCCCTCTCTCTGCAGCTGCAAGGCCGCGTCTACCAGCAAAATACCGTTCTTGGTGACCAAGCCCATCAGCAGGATGACGCCGATGTTGCTGCCCATCGACATCGAGTTGCCGGTCAAGAACAGGCCCAGCCACGCGCCAATCATCGCCATCGGCAGCGCCAGCATGATCGTCAAGGGGTGGATGAAGCTCTCAAACTGCGAGGCGAGGATCAGGAAGATAAACACCACCGCCAGCAGACCGGCCAGGCCAAAGGACTCTCCGGACTCCTTCATCTGCTTGACCATGCCGTCCATGCGGAAGTAGTTGTCGCCGGCAAACTTGTGCACGGCCAGCTTGGCCTCGACCTCGGCGGTGACTTCGCCCAGCGAGCGGCCCTTGGGTACGGCGGTCACGCTGATCTGGCGGGTCCGGTCTTGGCGCTCAATCACCTGCGGGCCAGACTCGGGGTCGATGCGCGCCACGTCAGAAAGGGGGATAAAGCCGCCCAGCTGCATCGGCCCGCCCGCCGTCATCACCGTTCGCGGCGGGATGGGAATCTGCAGGCGCAGCAGCTTGTCTAGCCCTTCGCGGTCGCTGGCTTGCAGGCGCACCCGAATCTTGACCTCTTTGTTGGAGCCGGACTCCATGCGCAGCTTGCCGGCTTCCTCTCCTTCCAATGCCGCGCGCAGAGTCCGGGCAATCAGCGCCACCGGAATCCCCATGTCTGCGGCCTTCTTGCGGTCAATCCGCACGCTCTGTTCGGGCTTGCCCGGCGAATAGGTCACCTGCACATCGGCGATGCCGGGCACGGACTTGATCATCGACTCGACCGCCGCCGCGTCGCGCTCTAGCAAAGACAGGTCGGTGCCGCGCACCTGCACCTGCATCGGCGCGCCGGAGGGCATGCCTTCCACAAAGGAGGGCGGCACGATCGACACCTTGGCGTCGGGCAGCTTCTCTACCAGGACCTTGCGGGCGAAGTCCTGGATATCCCAAATGGTCTCTGTGCGCTCGGTCTTGGGGTTGGCCACCACCCGGATCTGCGCCTTGTTGATCTCGGTGTTGGGCCCCAGCTTGCTGTAAACCGTCAGGATGTTCTTGTTGGCGCGCAAGCCAAGCTCAGCCGGCAGCAAGCGGCGACCGGTCTCGTCCAGGCTGGTGCCGGGCGGCAGCTCTATGTCGATGATGAACTGACCGCGGTCCTCTTGGCTGACAAACTCGCTGCCCATCAGACCAGCCAGCTGGGCCGCGCCGGCAAAAGTCGCCAGGCCAATCAGCACAGTGATCAAGCGGTGGCGCAAAGACAACTTGAGCGTCAGGACATACATCTCCTCGAGCCCGGCGTGCATGCCTTCGATGACCCGTACCACCACGTTGCGCTTCTTGTTGTGGTCGATTTTGACGGCCAAGCGGGCCGACAGCATCGGGTCGAGGGTAAAGGCCACAAACAGAGACAGCAGGGTCGCCGCCGAGATCGTCAAGCCAAACTGCCGGAAGAATTGCCCCACCATGCCAGACATAAAGGCCACGGGCAGAAACACCGCCACAATGGTCAAGGTGGTCGCCAACACGGCTAGCGCAATCTCACTGGTGCCCTTGGAGGCAGCCACATCGGGCGGTTCTCCCGCTTCCAGGTGGCGAAAGATGTTCTCTCGGACCACCACCGCGTCGTCAATGAGCAGACCGATGGCCAAAGACAGCGCCAGCAGCGTCATCATGTTCAGGGTAAAGCCCAGCATGCTCATGATCCAGAAGGTGCCAATCACCGAGGTGGGCAGCGCCAGCGCAGAGATAAACGTCGAGCGCAGGTCGAGCATGAACAGCAGGATGACCAGCACGGCCATGATGCCGCCAAACACAATCGAGATTTCGACTTCGTGGGCGTTTTCCTCAATGAATGTAGACTGATTGAAGAAGTTGTCGGTCTTGAAGCCCGGCGGCATCTGCGGCAGCACTTCGGCGAGCTTCTTGCGGGCCGCTTCAACCACCTGCACGGTGTTGGTCCCGGACTGCTTGATGATTTCAAAGGCCACGGCGTCTCGGCCGTTGGCGCGAATCCGGGTGCGGGCTTCGCTTAGCCCCTCTTTGACCTCGGCAATTTCGCCCAGGCGGATCTGGGTGCCAGACGCCGTGGTCGCCACGACTACGTTGGCCACTTCTGCCGCGTCGCGCAGGTCGCCGGTCAGCCTTACGCTAATCTCCTGCTTGTCTTGCGAAAAGTGGCCCGCCGGCACCGCCAGGTTGTCCATCTTGAGCTTGTCGGTAATCTGGGTCAGCGGCAGGTTCAGGGCGTCCAGCTTCTTTCGGTCGACCTCTACCTTGACCTCGCGGTCATTGCCGCCGACGACTTCGACCGCCGCGACGCCCGGCACGCGCTCCAGCTGGGGCTTGAGGGTCTCTTCGGTGATTCTCTTGATTTCCTGGGTGCTTTTGCCCTCGCCAGAGGCCAGATACATCAGCACCGGGGTGGCGCCAACGTCCACCCGGCGGATCATCGGCTCTTTGACGTCGGTGGGCAGGTTGGGGCGGATGGCGCTCAGGCGGTCGCGCACGTCCTGGGCCGCCTGATCGATGTTGGTCGACATCTTGAAGATGACAATGACCGTAGAGAAGGACTCGCGCGAAGAGGAGCGCACCGTGTCCAGCCCGGCGATACCGGCCACCGCATCTTCAATCGGCTTGCTGACCTGCGTCTCTACTTCCGAAGGCGACGCGCCGGGATAGATGGTGTTGACCATCACCAGCGGAAACGACACGTCGGGAAACAGGTCGGTGCCCATGCCGCGCAGGCTCATCAGCCCCAGCACGATCAGCACCAGCTGCATCACAATGGTAAAAACTGGGCGTTTGATCGCAATATCGGACAGCGTCATGACGCGCTCCGCAACAGGTCTTGAAGAAATCCCCTGGGGATTCCGAAATCTACTGGCGTTGGGCCAGCCCTACAGACGGGGGCTGGCTTCGGAAGGGTCCAGGCGGTCGGCAGGCCGCTTGGTCAGGAGCACCAGCTAGCGGGTGGGCACCAGGTCGCCTTCGCGCCACTGCACCGACGGATTGGCCAACACCCGGTCAGTGCTCTTCAGGCCGCTCTTGACCAGCAGCTGGTCGCGATCGGTGCGCACCAGCTCAAGCTCGCGGCGCTGCAAAGTGTTGTCGCTGCCCACCACCAGCACCGACGGCACCGGTCCAGTCAGCAGGCAGGAAGTCGGAATCGAAAGGCTGGGCTGACTTGGCAGCTCAATGCGGGCCTCTACCATCGACCCGGCAAACAGCCGGCCTTCGGCATTGGGCACGGTGCCCTCGATCGGCACGCGGCGGGTCATCATGTCGACGGAGGGAATCACCGTGTCCAGGGTGCCCTTGGCCACGATGCCGGCCTCGGACTCGACTTCAAAGGCCATACCCGCCTTGATCCGCGCGGCATCCTTGTCGGTCAGGTGGCCGGTAAACTTAACGTTGTCTAGCTTCTGGATGCTGAAGACCGGGGCCGACATCACCTGCACCACAAAGCCCGGAGCGGTCGGAGCGGTAACGACCACGCCGTCGATGGGCGCAAACAGCCGGGTCTCGCCCTTGATGACTTCCAGGTAGCGCTTGGCCGCCCCCGCTTGCTCGATCGAGGCCGAGATCGCGCTGGCCTGGCCGCTGGCCTGCACCATCTGCTGCTCGGTGGCCGCACCGGCTTCCTGCAGCTGCTTGACCCGGCGGTAGGCGTCGCTGGCGATCGAGCGCTGGGCCTCGGCGGCCTTGCGCCCTGCATCTGCCTGGGCCAGCTGAGCTTCAAAGTCGCGCGCATCGATGCGGGCCAGCGCCTGCCCGGCCTGGACCACGTCGCCGCGCTTGGCCATCAGCTCAATGACCCGCCCCGGCACCTTAAAGCCCAGCGAAACCTCGGCCTCTGGCCTTAGCGTGCCGGTCAGGCGCAGCACTTCCGTCTGGGGCCCGGGCTTGGGCGCCACCAGCACCGGCGGGGTCTTCTTGCCCTGCTCGGCCTGCTTGGCCACGGCTTCTTTGGCGACGGCGGCCAGGACGTCCAAGCGCTTGCTGACCTTGCCCTGGATGACCACACCCATGCCGATCAGCACCACCACAATGATTGTCAACCAGATCTTCAGCTTCATGCTTTTCCCCTTGCTGCTACCCGTTCATCCACTGTGGCGCGTACCTCTGTGAGATGCGCCAAGCCGTCACCGCGTTGCATTGGTTCCTTGGTAGAGATCCGCCAGAGCTTGCAGTGAGCCATCGGCCGCCCCGGCCACCGCCTCCGCTGGGTTGACGGCCATGCCCCGCAGCGCCTGGGCCGGGACGGATTGGCTGAACAGCGTCAGCAGCATCTGGTCCAACTGGGCGGCGGGCAACAGGCTCCCCAGCATCATGATCCGCCGGAAGCGCCGGGTGTCCTGGCCAATGTCTGGCCGCTCAGAGTCTGGCTGGCCATGGGCAGCGGCCACCCGCCGCGCGTACATCACGATGATGCCGGTCGCCACCGCCGCCATGAACTCAGGGCGAAACTGCATCGCAATTCCGTGGCTCTGGACGTGGTCGCTGATGCTGTGGAACATCACCGCCTGGATGGACTCAATAAATTCGTCTGCTAATCTGGCACTTGGGGTGCCAATCGCTCCGTGAAGGATCATCGAAAGCGGCTGGCGGTGGTCCCACAGCAGGTCCATCAGGGCCTGATCCGCGTCACCAAGCTTCTCAAATAATTCCAGAGGGCTAAGCGTCAGATCGCAAAGCACCATCTCGTGATTCCGCAGCCGATCGGTAATCGTCGCCAAGAAAGACCGGCAGATCTGCTCGTAGAGGGCCTCTTTGGACTCAAAGTGCAGGTAAAATGCACCTTTGGATACACCAGCCCGGGTGGTGATGTCGCTGACCTTGGCGGCAGCCAGGCCGTGCTCGGCAAACACCGCTTCCGCAGCCTCAACCAGGCCCGACTGCAGATGTGGATTGGCGGCTCTGGCCATGGACACCCCTTGCGGCAACAACCCCGTAAATTCTGGCCCCGTGGTCGCCGGAAACCCGCGGCCGATGACTGACCCGGGGGCCAGTGACTCGCCGGCCAGTGACTGCCGGGTCACTGACTGCGTGGTCAGTATAATCGCGGCCGCTGCTGGGTCAAGAGCCGTCGCAGGGGCAGCGTGCATGTGTGCTGTTTGCAGAGGCTATTCTTGCCCAGCGGCCTGCAGCCACGTCTGGCCGCGCTGACCGACGCTTTCCGCCAGCTGGCGGTGCAGGTGGTGCACCAGCCCGGGCCCGTGGTAGATGAGGCCACTGTACACCTGCAACAAAGAAGCCCCGGCGCTGAGCTTTTCTAGCGCACTCTCTGGGCTGTCAATGCCGCCGACGCCGACAATCGGCACGCGCTGGCCCACGGCGCTCCACACCCGCCGCACGGCGGCCGTCGCCAGGTTGCGCAGCGGCGCCCCAGAGAGGCCGCCCTGCTCCGCTGCCAAGGGGTGCTGGGCCGCCGCACCCGGCCGGGTCACGGTGGTGTTGGCGGTCACCAGCCCGGCGCAGCCCGCATCGACCGCCGCCACCGCCGTTTCTTCCAGCTCGCCCGGCCCAAAGTCCGGTGCCACCTTGACCAGCAGCGGCACCCCGCCGGCCACCGCCAGGCACTGCCGCACCAGCTCTGCCACCGCGCGCGGCGACTGCAGCCGCCGCAGGTCTGGCGTGTTGGGCGAGCTGACGTTGATCACCAGGTAGTCTGCGCTCTTGACCAGCAGCTCGATCGCCTGGCACAGGTCCTCTGCCGCAGCCTCCAGCGGCGTGTCGCGGTTCTTGCCCACATTGACCCCAAGGGGAATAGCGCTGGTGCCGCGCGGGGGCAAGCGGTCGGCCACGGCCTGTGCTCCCGCCGAGTTAAAGCCCATGCGGTTGATCAGCGCCTCGCACTCAGGCAGGCGGAACAGCCGCGGCTTGGGGTTGCCGGGCTGGGGCCGCGGCGTGACGGTGCCGATCTCGGCAAAGCCAAAGCCCAGGGCCGGCCACACCCGCCAGGCTTCGCCGTCTTTGTCGAGCCCCGCCGCCAGGCCCACAGGACCGGCAAACTCCAGCCCAAACAGGCGAAGCGGCGCGCCCGGAACCTGCGGCGGCGGAGCATCCCACTGCGGTCCCAGGTGCTGGGCAGCGCGCAGCAGCGCCATCACCCGCTGGTGCGCGGTCTCGGCATCGGCGACAAACAGCAGCGGCCGCAGCAGGTTTTCGTAGGCCAGCGGATCAACTGGACGCGCCCCGACCATCAGGGCGCGCCTGCGCAGCGACCGGCTTGGCAGTTGCTGGCCAGCGGTGCCTTGCCGGCGGTGGTGCGGGCGGCGTTGATGTAGACGGTCCGCGCGTCGCAGCCGCTGTCGCTGGTGCAGCGGCAGTCGGCGTATTCAGGGGCGTCAAAGCACAACCAGCCCGAGGCACAGGTGCGGCGACTGGCGCTGCCGCAAAGGGCTAGCGTAGCACTGGCGGTGCTGCCGCTGGCCACCTCGCAGGACGCTCCATTGCCAAAGCTGACCACGGCCGTGCACAGCGGCGGCTCCTGGGCGGTCGGCTCGGCTTCTTCGGCCGGGCTGTCGCAGCCCAGAACCACCAGCAACGCAGCCAGCGCTGCCCGGCGCCAAAGCCAGGCAGGCAAGCCGAGAAGAGGCCATGTCGGCGCAGCGTAGCCCATCCCTACCTCAGACAATTCAGTTGACAGGAAGCGGCACGGTCTCTGGCGGCGCCGGCACCAGCACCACCCGGCCTTCGCGCACGGTCAGGCGCACGGCGGCGCCGGGCTTGAGCAAGCCGTCCAAGATACAGTCGGTCACAAAGCTCTCTACCACGCTTTCGATCTTGGCCCGCAGCGGCCGTACGCCCAGCGCCGGGTCCAGGCCGCCCTGCAGCACCAGGTCCAGCACGGCATCGTCGACGTCATAGCGGATCAGGCGCGCCTCATACAGCCGCTCGGCGCTGAGCCGGATGGTCCGCAGAGCTACCAGCCGCGCCGCCGCCAGATCCAGAGGGTGAAACACCAGCGCCTCGTCAATGCGGCTCCACAGCTCTGGGGCCAGCGAGGCCCGCGCCCGGTCGGTGACGGCCTGCTCGACGGCCAAGCGCGCCGCCTCTGGGAGGTCCGCCGGCTCGGGCGCCGCTTCCAGGGCGCCAAAGCCAATGGTGCGGCGCCGCCCGGCCGTGAGGATCTCTGCCCCCAAGTTGGTGGTCAGCACCAGGATGCAGTTGCGCACATCAATGACGTGGCCCTGGTTGTCGGTGATCCGCCCAGCGTCTAGCAATTGCAGCAGCAGGGCCTGCACCTCTTGGGCGGCGCGGTCGACTTCGTCAAACAGCAGCACCCGGTAGGGGCGCTTTTGCAGCGCCTGCGCCAGCAGCCCGGCCTGGCCGTGGCCCACGTAGCCGGGCGGCGAGCCCAGCAGCCGCGAAACCGTATGTGCTTCAGCGTATTCGCTCATGTCAAAGCGCACCAGGGCATCGCCGCTGACAAACAGGGCCTCGGCCAGCGCCCGCGCCGTCTCTGACTTGCCCACGCCAGGGGCACCGGCAAACAGGAAGGAGGCCAGCGGCCGCTCTCCAGAGAAACCCGCATAGTTCCTCTGGATCCTCTTGGCGACTTTGTCCAGCGCGCTGGCGTGGCCCACGATGCGCTCTTTCAGGTCGGCCGCCAGGTCGCGGATGCGTCCGCGCTCGTCAGCCAGCAGCCGCTCCATGGGCACGCCGGTCAACACGTGCACGGCGCGCGCCACATCATCGACCTGCACCTGCTCGCGACCGGCCCGGTGAGCCTGGGCGCCAGCGCGATCGATGACGGCGATGGCTTTGTCTGGCAGGCAGCGGTCGGTAATGAAGCGTTTGGCCAGGTGAACCGCAGACACCAGCGCGTCATGGTGATAGGTCACATGATGATGCCGACCATAGATAGCTGAGACACCAGCCAAAATCAGCACAGCTTGGGCAGGGCTCGGCTCAGGCACTTCGACCACTTGAAACCGCCGGTCCATGGCCGGATCCGACTCGATGTGGCGCTTGTATTCGGCCCGGGTGGTCGCGCCGATCAGCGGAAATTTGCCTCTGGACAGTGCGGACTTGAGGTCGTTGGCGGCATCCAAAGGACCATCTCCGGTGCCGGCGCCCATCAAGGTGTGGATCTCGTCAATAAAGACGATGGCCTGCCCGTCTGCCTTGGCCACCTCTTCGCGCAACTTCTTCATCCGCTCGCTGAAAGCGCCGCGCAGCGCCGTGCCTGCTACCAGGGCCGACACCGGGATCTCGATGACCACCGCCGTGCCCAGGCGACCATACTGAGCGGCGTTGCCGGCCAGACGCAGCGCCAGGCCTTCAGCCACCGCGGTCTTGCCTACGCCCGCTTCGCCAATGAGGCATGGGTTGTTGGCGTGGCGCATCAGCAAGATGTCGATGACTGCGTCAATGATGCCATCGCGGCCGATGATCGGGTCGATCTCGCCGCGCAGAGCGGCATCCGTCAGGTTGCGTCCTACATCAGACAGCGTTGGAAACTCAGCCGGATCCAGCCGAAAGACCTTCGGTGCCGGCGGAGCTGGGTTGCCCGTCGGCGCGGGGAGCACCGCCCGGTCTTGGGGCTGGCCTCGCGCCTCCGCTGCGGCGACGGCCGGCGCAACCAGTCCAGGCCCCGTTGACCCTGGCCCGGTTGACCCTGGGGGACCCACCAACGGTGCTGCCACGGTCGGCGCTGGCACGCCGGCACGGTGGAAGGCTGGCGGGGTGGGCGCCGTGGCAGGTCCAATCAAGGGGCGCGGCGCGATCTTGGGGCCAGGAGCCACCGGCGGCGGCGGCGCGGCGGGCGGTCGCGGCTCGCCGGCCCGGGGATCCGCTGGGCGAAGGTCGCCGCTGCGCAGATCGATGGGGCGAATGGCGCTGCGCTGGCCGGTCAGGCCGCGGTCCTGGTCCATGGTGACCTGACCAATGACCTTGGCGCGCAGGCTGGGCACGTTGACCCCGGCCCGCTCCAGCACGCGGCAGGCCAGCGCCCCGCGTACTCGCAGCACGCTGGCCAGCAGCACCATCGAGGTGGTCTCTGCCAGGCCGGCATTCTCTGCCAAGCGAGCGGACTGCCGATTGATTTCGTTCAGGGCTTCGGGGGCATCGTCGCGCTCGACCATGCGCTCGTAGGTGTCGAGCACGGCCTTGTCGTCGATGCCGGTTTCGGTCAGCAGGTCGCGGGCCTGGCACTCGACGATGAACATCGCCACCAAGTAGTGCACAGAGCCCGTCGCGTGGCCGGTAGCCCGGGCGACAATATCGGCGTGGGTGCGGATCATCCGCACTTCACGAGATAGTCGCTCTCGCACTCCCCTCTCTGCCATGACCGCCACCGCGCTGCAGAAGTGGCGGCCGAAGGCCCTTTGCCTCCGCGCCCCCTGCGGCACAACCGGCGCAGTATGGTCACTGGCCCGCTGTCCCGCAAGGCCCATCTGGCCTGCCGGCAAGCACCAGCGATCTATTGACTATTTGAGGCAAGCAACCAAGCTGCGGCGGTGACCGAGCGGCCGCCGCGGCGAATTTTTTCTGGGCCAAAAGCGGCACGCGGCGGCCACCGGAAGGTGGCCGCCGCGTAGGTGGCAGCGTAGAAGGGGAGCACCGCACGTTGACGGTCCGCTGGTCGGGGCCACTCCCTAGCGATGGCCCGGACAATCCGTCAGGTGGGCTCGGCGCCCGAAAGAAACCCGGTCACTCTGAAAGAGCCGCCGGGCGGGGAGAGGAACAGTGTGGGGAGGCTTGAAGTGTATAGGGATACTGCATACCACCGGTCGCCCCAGTCGCTGCAAGAAGCGGGCCAACCTGCGACCAGTCGGCACGTCTGGGGTGGCAGCCGGCCCCACCTGCACAACATCTCACTGCATTTTGGCATCTGCGCTCAGCAAATTTGCGCCGCTCGGGGCCGCGGACTCTGCGAAAAGCACTGTTCACTGTGAGACAGTTGTCTCATTTACCGGCACCGCCGTCTCAATCTGAGACAAATGAGACGATGCCAACCGCTGGTTAGGCGGGGTCGCGCGCCGGCAAGTCCTTCCACACCACCATGCGCACATGGCCGGCGACCTCGATGGTCACCTCGGCCCCCGGAGCAACGTTCAGCTCCTCGCCGTCGAGCACAATCAAGTCGGCTCGGTCGCCGTTGCGCCAGCTGATCCGGGTAGCCTGGCCAAACTGCAGCTGCGGGTGGGCACTTAAGACGCCGCGCACCAGGCCGGCCAACACCGCCTGGGTCGCCAGCGGCCCCAGGTTGCCCAGGGCCATGTGGACTCCCTCTCCCTGACTGACCGAGAGCACGCCGGGAAACGGCCGCACGACGCCAAAGAAGCTGGGCAGTGGGCTCAGCACCCCCAGGGTCAGCTGCGGCAGGCGCAGCGGCACCGGCTCCAGCACCACCGGCCCTTGAATGGGCGCAAAGCGCTCTGAGGGCAGACGCTGCAGGGCAAAGCGGGCCAGCAGCTCGGCCAGACCGCCCACGCCCTGCATCTTGGCGTGGCGGTAGTCGGCGTGGACCCGGGCAATCGCGCCGATCGAAGCCGTGACCCCCACCGCGGCGGGCAGGCCGTCTACCCGGACCCGCAGGACCGGCATGCGCCGCACCCGCCGCACGCCGCGCGTCCAGGCCAACAGCATCTTCTGCGCCAGCTGGGCCGGGCGCCGCGAGCCGACCAGCGCCGAGGCGATGGTGTTGACGCGCCCAGCCGGCAGCACCAGCAGAGGCGGCAATTCGCCCAGCAAGCCAGCGCGGTCAAAGCGAGTCAACAGGTTGCAGGTCGTGCCGTCGCCGCCGGCCACCACGATCAGCTCGGCGCCTCCGCGAATGGCCGTTACCAGGCCCTCGATGTCCTCTGCGCGGTCAGACATCAGCAGCCGCAGCCGCGGTGAAGACGTGGCCAGCACGTGGGCCAAGTCGACGGCCGGCTTGTGGCCCGCACCTGGATTGATGATTCCGACCAGCATGAATTCTCCAGTTGGCCTGGATCGCCAAGCCGGCTGGATCGTCCAAGGGAATGGCCGGCGGTGTCAACCCATTGGCCCACAGGCGCCGAAGCGACAAGTTGGACAAAATGCTGGCCGTGCACCGGCCGGTGAGGCACTATGCGGGCCCTTGAGGTGGCCCAAGTTGATGCAGTACGCCGATTTTCCCAGCCCAGATGCAGAACCGGACTCCGGCGCCCAGTTGGCATTCAGCGCAGAGGATGACTTCCTTGCTGCGGCCGAGCCCACGGCTTCCTGGTCCGCTGAGCTGGAAGCTGTGCGCGGCGACGTCTTGGACTGGTCGGCGGCGGCAGTGCGCGCGCGTCATCCCCAGGCCAGCGAGTGGCGCGGCGCCAAAGGATTGCAGCAGATTCGCCAAGACATGGACCTGCATCTGCGCCATCTTCTGCAGGCGCCGCCGGACCGCGCCGCGGCGGCCATGGCCAGCTACCGCCAGTGGCTGCTGACAACGATCTGGGCAAAGCGCAGTTCTGCAGCACTGGCCGTGCAATTTCAAGCCGGCGGCCTGGCAGAAGGCCTTGCGAGGTTTGCACCGTGGCCCGTGGGGTTGCGGGCTGCCGAGGCTGTGGCCGCGGGTCTGGGAGCCCCAGATGCCGTGCGTTCACAGATTGCAGAGTTCCCAAAGCTGCGCTAGGGTTTCGCCCTTTGCGTTGGATCGAGAGGACCCCGCATGAAGATTACCTGCCCCGCCTGCAACGCCAGCTATCGCCTTCCGGATGATCGCGTCCAGGGCAAGAACAAGATTTTCAAGATCGCGTGCAAGCGCTGTGGCGCGGAAATTCGCGTGCGCGGCGTCGAAACGCCTGAGGAAGTCGGCCGGACAACGTTGCCGTTTGCCCTGGACCTGCCATCGACGGCGGCGGCGGCGGCGCCCGCGGCCCCAGCGCAGATCTGGTTTGCCGGGATTGACGGCAAGCAGGTTGGGCCGCTGACCGAGGCCGAGGTCATTGAGCACATCAGCCAGGGGCGCCTGACGGCCAGTGACCTGGTGTGGCGCAAGGGCTTTTCAGCGTGGACTCCGGCCCGAGAGGTCGCTCCGTTTGACGAGCTGGTCGCTGCCACGCCAGAAGTGGCGGCCGAAGCCGCACCCACCAAGAGGGGCCCGCGGCGCGCCCAGACGCTAGAGCTCTCTGCGGCGATGATCGAGCTGCTGGTCAAGCTGGACGGTCAGCAGGCCGCCGCCGACGCCGGCGCCCCGCCGGCCCTGACCACCGCCGAGCCTCCCGAGCTGCCGCCCCTAGAGCCAGAGCCGCCGCCGACGCTGGTGACCGCGACTCCGACGGCCAAGCGCAGCGACGCCTACGGCGTAGCTGGTGACGCGGCCTCTGTGGCCACCATGGCCCAGGTAGAGACCACCATCTCGCCGCTGCCCGAGGATGAGCCGCCGCCCCGCCCCAGCGACCCCCGTGGAGCCGAGGCCAAGCGCGCCGAAGCCGCCCGCGCGGACGCCGCCCGCGGCGACGCAGCCCGTGCGGAAGTCGCCCGTGCGGAAGCTGCCCGCGCCGAAGCCGCCCGCGCCGACGCTGCCAAGGCCGAGCTGGCCCGCGCCGAGGCTGCCAAAGCGGAAGCTGCCCGCGCCGAAGCCGCCCGCAACGACGCCAAGAAGGCCGACCAGCGAGCCGATGGATCGATCAAGATCCGCCTGCCGGAAGAGCAGCCTAGCGGCCGCGACCGCTCGCGCCCCAACGATGCCAAGGTCGCCCTGCCCGGCGCTGTGTCTGCCAGTACCGCCAAGGGCGCTGCCGACGCCAAAAGCCTGGGCAAGCCGGCAGCCGATGCCAAGGCCACCGCCGCCAGCCCCGCCGCCAAGGCCCAGGCCGCTGCTGTGGCCAAGCCGGGCACGGCCGCGGCCACCGCCAAGAAGCCTGAACCGGCCAAGGGCGGCAACAAGGGAATCCTGTGGATCGGCGGTGCCTTGGTGGCAACTGCTGTGGTGATTGGCGCGGTGGTGGCGATGCGCAAGCCGGCCGAAGAAGCAGCTGCGCCCGTCACCGTGGGCGCCGATGGCGAAGCGGCTGCCCAGCCCGATGCCAGTGGCGAATCCAATGCCGGTGCCGCAGCCGATGTCCAGGCCGCCGCACCGCAGCCCAACGCCATGGCCGCAGCCCAGCCGGCCGGGGCCGATCCCGCCGCTGCAGGGGACGCCGTAGTGGTAGCCAAGGTCATCGAGGCCGACGCGGCCGCCGCGGTCGATCCGGCCCTGGCAGCCAAGCAGGCAGAAGAGGCCAAGCAGGCAGAAGAAGCGAAGAAGGCTGAAGAAGCCAAGAAGGCCGAAGAAGCGAAGAAGGCTGAAGAAACCAAGAAGGCTGAAGAAGCCAAGGCTGCCCAGGCCGACAAGCCGGGCGAAGACAAGAAGGCCGATCTAGCCAAAGCCGAAGACAAGGCGGCTGCCAAGCGCCAGCAGGAAGAAGAGGCCGCTGCCAAGAAGGCCGCCGCAGAAGCCGAAGCCAAGGCCAAGAAAGAGCAGGACTCCGGCTCCAAGCAAGCCGCGGCGGACGAAGCCAAGCGCAAGAAGGAAGAAGCTGCAGAGGCCAAGAAGGCCGCCGCAGAGGAAGCCAAGCGCAAGAAAGAAGAAGCCGCAGAGGCCAAAAAGGCCGCCGCCGAAGAAGCCAATGCCAAGAAGAAGGCCGAGGCAGAGGCCAAGAAGGCCGCCGAAGAAGCCAAGAAGGCCGCGGCCGACCAGGCCAAGAAGAAGCCGGTGATCAGCGACGACGACGTCGATCAGATCCTCAAGAAGCACGAAGACAAGAAGGCCACGGTGGCTGGCGGTGGTAGCGATGGCGCCCTGTCGCAGGGCGACGTCTCCAACATCGGCGAAAAGGCCAAAAAGAAGGTGGCCAACTGCTACCTGCTCAACGCCGACGACCCGGTAGAGGACACCATCAAGGTGCAGATCCTGGTCAACGCCACGGGCTCGATTGAGCGGGCCAACGTCCTGGGCAAGCACGGCGCCAACGGCGGCATGGCCAAGTGCATCGCCGATGAGGTCAAGAAGCTGGTGTTCCCGTCCTCTTCTGGCGCCTCCAAGAAGTACACTCTGCAATATCGCGTAGGCGGCTGAGGCTCATGGCGTTCTTTCCCCACCGGCCGGGCAGCCTAGAAGTCATCTGCGGCTCAATGTTTTCGGGCAAGTCCGAAGAGCTGATTCGCCGCGTGCGTTTGGCGCGGATTGCCCACCAGCGCGTTCAGGTGTTCAAACCCGCGCTGGATACCCGCTACGCCGAAGAAGAGCTGGTCAGTCACTCGAATTTTCGGGTCGCGGCGCGCAAGGTGGCGACTTCGTCAGAGCTGATGGCCCAAGTCAACGAGCTGACCGAAGTCGTTGGCATCGACGAAGTGCAGTTCTTTGACGAAGGCATCGTTGAGGTGTGCAACCGCCTGGCCAACGCCGGCAAGCGGGTGATTGTTGCCGGGCTTGACCAGGACTTCCGCGGCCACCCGTTTGAGCCCATGCCCAAGCTGCTGGCGGTGGGCGAATACGTCACCAAGCTGCTGGCGGTGTGTACGATCTGCGGGTCGCCGGCCAACCGCAGCCAGCGGATGCGCGGTGGCTCTGACGTGATTGAGCTTGGCGCCATCGACCGCTATGAGGCGCGGTGCCGCCGCCACTTTGAGCCGGAAGAAGAGCGCCAGCTACAGCTGCTGGCCGAGCGCGAATTGGCGCTGCGCCCGGCCTCTAATCCCGATCCTTCGAGGTCTGCGTGAGTTCTGAACCGCTTCGGGCTGCCAACGGCGGCACTGACAACCAGCCTGTGGGCGGGCTGGACAACCTGTTCATTGGCATTGCGGGGCTGATTGGCGCGGGCAAGTCGACGCTGGCCACGACCCTTGGCCGCCACATGGGCTTAGAGGTCTACTACGAGCCCGTAGAAGACAACGAGTACCTGGCGGACTTCTACCGCGACACGCCGCGCTACGCCTTTGCCACGCAGATCTACCTGCTCAACCGCCGGTTTCAGCAGCACCAAGAGATCATCTGGCGCGGCCGCCCGGCGATTCAAGACCGGACCATCTACGAAGACGCGATCTTCGCCAAGATGCTAAGCGAGACCGGCCTGATGGAGCCCCGCGACTACGCGACCTATCTCAACCTGTTCAAGCATATGTCGAATTTCATGTGCAGGCCCTCTTGCATCATCTACCTGGACGTCAAGCCCGAGCGCAGCATGGAGCGAATTCGCCAAAGAGGGCGAGGTGTTGAGCAGGGGATCTCTCTGCACTACTTGCAGGCCCTGTACACTGAGTATGAGAAGTTTGTGGCCGACATCTCTAAGCGCATCCCGGTGATCCGGGTCGACTGGGACCGCTTTCGCGATGTCGACGAGATGGCAGAAGTGGTCCAGCGCGAGTACATGCAGGCCAGCTTCATGCGCCAGGCTGCGGTGTGGGACCGCCGGGCCTGAGCCAAGACCAGTAGCGGGTGTACCCGGCAGCAGTGCGCTGTACCAATCGCCGCGCAAGGCAAATGCTCTGCGAAGGAACGGAATTGCCCAACACCGATCACAGCCAGCTGGCCGCATCGCCCACAGCCGACTCGTCGCAGCCGGCCATCTTGGACGCCACGGTGCTGATCGTCGATGACCAGCCCGTCAACATCCAGCTGCTTAAGGTGCTGCTGCGAGACGCCGGCTACACCCGGGTGGTGGCGACGACCGAGCCGCGCGACGCCCTGGCCCTGTACCTGACCCATCATCCTGACATTGTGCTGCTGGACCTGCAGATGCCGCACCTGGACGGCTTTGGGGTCATGGCCCAGCTAAAGCAGTATGAGTCCACAGGTTTTGTGCCGATTCTGGTGCTGACTGCAGAGACCGACCCCGCCGTGCGCTATCGGGCCCTGCAGTCGGGCGCGCGCGATTTTCTCAACAAGCCGTTTGATCGCATCGAGACGGCGGCGCGCATCCGCAACCTCATTGAGCTGCGCCAGCTGTACCAGCAAAAGGCCCGCCACGCCGCCGAGCTGGAAGTAACCGTCGCCGATCGCACCCGCGAGCTGCGCGACACCCAGCAAGAAATCATCCACCGCCTGGGCCACGCAGCCGAGTACAAGGACAACGAGACCGGCAACCACATCATCCGCATGTCGCTGTATGCGCGGGTGTTGGCGCGGCGGGCCGGCTTGTCTTTGCCAGAGCAGGAGATGGTCACCCGGGCCGCGCCGATGCACGACATTGGCAAAATCGGCATTCCCGACCGAATCTTGCTCAAGCCCGGCCCGCTGACGCCTGACGAGTGGCTGGTGATGCGGACCCACGCTGAGATCGGCGCGGACCTGCTGTCTGGCTCGAGCTCGCCGCTGATCCAGCTGGCCCAGACCATTGCCCTGAGCCACCACGAGCGCTGGGACGGCAACGGCTATCCGCGCAAGCTGAGCGGCTCTGACATTCCGCTGGTAGGGCGCATTGTGGCCGTCTCGGATGTGTTTGATGCCCTGACGTCGGTGCGGCCCTACAAGCGCGCTTGGACCGTCGAAGAAGCCGAAGCGGAGATGCGCCGTGGGGCCGGTCGGCAGTTTGACCCGGCCCTGGTCGAGCTGTTCTTTGCCGACATGGCAGAGATCCACCTGATCCGCCAGAAGTACCAAGAAGACTGAAGGCTGCCTGGCCAACGCGGGGACTGTGCTCCGAATCGGTCCGGTGCTACGCTGGATGTGCGCAACATGGCGCTTCTGGAGCCCAATGAGCCTTGACACCCTCGCCAAAGTCGACCTGTTCTGCTACGCCGACGGCGCCATCCGCCCAGAGACCCTTGCCCGCTGGATCGGCCGCGGCCCGGATCAGCGCGAGCCGATGGTGTCGGAGACGGCGCGGCTGGCCAAGGTCGAGAAAACCGAGCAAATCGCCGAAAAGCGCCAGTGGCTGCGCAGCCTTTTGACAGGACCCGACGACCTGACCGACGCCATGGCCGATCTGGCGCGCCACTACATCGCCGAAGTGGTGGTTCATGTGGAGCTGGTGATCGACCTGCCGACCCTGCAGCTGCCGGGGATGACGGTGACCCAGGTCATCCAAGCGCTGGACGCCGGCTGCGAGCTGGCCGTGACCGAGCGCGACGACGTGTTTCTGTCGCGGATGCTGTTGGTCGAGATCCCCTGTGATTACACCGGTGATCAAGCCCTGGCCCTGGTGGAGGAGCTGATCGCCAACGACCCGCCAAACCTGGGCGGCATCGTGCTGGCCGACGATCCCCAGGGCCGGCCGCTAGAGCGCTTTGGCCCTGCCCTGGACCGCGCCGCCGCTGCCGACCTGGGCCGGGTGGCAGTGGTGGGCGATCGCCGCGATGCAGCTAGGGTTTTGCAGGCCGTAGACCTGGGGGTACAGCGGATCGTCGGCGGCACCGTGGCCTTGCAGAAAGACGACCTGCTGACCTCGCTGCGGGCCCGGCGCATCCCAATTGTGGCGCTGCCCACGGCCCAGGTGCTGTCTGGCGTGGCGCGCAACTGGCAGGCCCATCCCATCCGCAAGATGAAGGAAGCCGGGCTGTTTACGGTGGTCGGCAGTGGCTGGCCCACCTGGCTGGGCATGACGCTTTCTGAGGAACTGGAGCAGGTCAGCCGCCACCAGCACTGGCGCTTGGACGACCTGCGCAACCTGACGACCCGGGCGATCGAAGCGGCTTTCATGTCGCCGGTCCTGCGCTTTCAGCTGGCGCGCACCGTAGAAGTGTGGCGCCACCGCCCTTTGGTGCAGGCCCAGGCCAAGAATGGCGGAGACCCCTGGTCGATGTAGGTCGCCGCAGATCGACAGGCACGCCATCCAGTCGCCACCGCTGGCCGGCGCCGTGGGTTGGGGCCCTTGACCTTGAGTTGCGGCCCTTCTCCGACCCGTTGCAGGGCGATTGGGCAAAAAAGTTGCGCGTTGGCCAACAGCGGCGAGACTTGCTGAGGTCCCCCGGCTGCAACTGGGCTGCAGCAGGCGACCTGTGAGGCGACATGCTGGATGTGCCGATTGTGGACCCGCGCTACGAAGCGCTTCCCGTCTTTCCGATGCCGAGCTTCGTGCTGTTTCCCAACACCATGACGCGTCTGCATATTTTTGAGCCTCGCTACCGAATGATGACCGCCGAGGCGCTGGCCGGGCAGCGGCTGATCGTGCTGGTGGGGCTGAAGCCCGGCTGGGAGGCCGACTACTACGGCTCGCCGCCCACCCACGAGATCGGCTCTCTGTGCAAAATCGTCAATGAAGAGCGGATGGAAGACGGGCGCTACAACCTGTTTGTTCACTGCCTGGCGCGGGTGCAGATCACCCACCTGCAGCGGCTGATGCCCTACCGGGTAGCGGCGGTGTCGGTGCTACCCGACGTCGAGAAGCCTGCTGCCGAGCTGGATCAGGCGATGAGCCGGGTGCTGGGCGTGGTGCGCTCTTTGGTCGTCAAGCTGGGAGACAAAGGGGCGGCCCTGGCCGAAGTGCTGGGATCAACGCGCAAGACCTCGATCCTTTCTCATCGCTTGGCGGCGGCGCTGTTGGCCGATCCGGTAGAGCGCCAGCGCCTGCTGGAGAACACCGACCCCCTGGCGCGGATGGAGAGCATCGCCGACCTGGCTGGTGACATGCTGGTGCGCGCTGACAACCCCGAGATCGACTTCGACAGTGTCGATTGGTCGGTCATCAACTAGCCACATCTGATGACGAATCCGCAGCTCGCGGCCCAAGCGCAGGCGCAGCCGGTCCTGCAGGTCACAGGGCTGCAGGTCCGCTACGGCGAGCTGCAGGCCCTGCACGGCCTGGACCTGGTCATGGCCCCCGGCGAGAGGGTGGCGCTGGTCGGCGGCAGCGGCTCGGGAAAGACCAGTGCAGCCAGAGCGTTGGCAGGGCTTCTGCCGCGGGCCCAGTGGTCAGCCCAGCAGCTGGTAGTCGGCGGCCGCCCCTTGCACGACGCCGACGAGAGAGCTTGGCGCATGGTCCGCGGACGCCTGGTCGGCATGGCCTTTCAAGACACGACGGCGACCCTGGATCCCCTGCAGCGCATTGGCACGGCGTTGGACGAGCTGTTGCTGCTGCACCGCAACCTGGGGCGCGGCCAGGGGGGGACCCTACAGCAATTGCGCGCCAGGCTTCTAGAATCCGTTGAACTGCACGAAGAGCCTTCTCTGCTCCAAGCCTACCCGCACCAGCTCTCTGGCGGGCAGCGCCAGCGGGTGGGTCTGGCGCTGGCGCTGGCCGGCCAGCCAGCACTGCTGATCGCCGACGAGCCGACCAGTGCCCTGGACCCGCGGCTGTCGCGGGCGGTGGCGCGGCTGCTGCTGCGCCTGTCGCAGAGCACCCCAGATCACGGAAGCGCAGAGGGGCCGCCCCCAGCAATCCTTCTGATCAGTCATGACTTTCGCTTAGTGCAGGCGGTGGCGCAACGGGCGCTGGTGCTGGACGGCGGTCGGGTGGTCGAGCAGGGGCCGCTGGCCGAGATGGTGCGCGCACCGCAGCACGAAACCACAAGAACCCTGATGAAGCACGCCGGCTTGCAAGAGGGTCCCCCTCCACCAGTGGCCCAAGAGCCGGTGAGGTAGCCGATGATCAGCGCGCGCGACCTCCACCTGACCCTGCACCGCGATGGCCACAGCTTGCAGGTGCTGGCTGGCTTTGACCTGCAGGCGAGCCAGGGCAGCCGGACCTGCATCATTGGAGACTCAGGGGTGGGCAAGAGCACAGTGCTGCGGGTGCTGCTGGGCCTGCAGGCGCTAGACAGCGGCACCGTCAGTGTCGACGGCCGGCCGCTGCAGGACTGGCTGCGCCGCGATCGCCTGGCGCTGCGGCGCAAGCTTCAGCCGGTATTTCAAAACGCTGCTGCCGCCCTGCCGCCGCGGCGGCGGATTGCCGCGATCTTGCGCGAGCCGCTGCACATCCACAGCATCCCTGACCGCGACCACCAGCCGCGCTGTGCCGAGGCGCTGGAAGCGGTGCAGCTGCCTGCCAGCATCGCTGAGCGCTATGTCCATGAGCTCTCTGGGGGGCAGCAGCAACGCCTGGCCCTGGCGCGCGCCCTGGTGCTGCAGCCGGAGTGGCTGCTGGCCGATGAGCCGACGTCGGCGCTGGACCCGGCGACCGCTTTGCAAATCACCCAGTTGCTGCGCGGTATTTCGCAGCAGCGCGGCCTGGGGTTGCTGGTAGTGACCCATGACCCGGCGCTGCCCTTGGCCCTGGACGCCCAAGTGGTGCGCCTGGCCGGTGGCCGGCTGAGCGAGCGGTTGTCGGCGGCCCAGTGGCTGGCGCATGATCGGGCGCAGTGGCAAGCCCTGCAGAGCCATCCGGCTCCCGCCCCCCACGCTAGCCCCGCCGAGGTCCCATGAGCGTCCCTGCCCCGTCAGCCGTGCGGCGCTTTCTGGCCATTGGCACGGTGGTGGCCGTGAGCTTGCTGGCCTGGCACACCCTGCAGCAGCGCGACCGCGAGTTGCAGGTTCACTGGCTGCTGACGGGTGTCGAGTGGCGCGCCGGAACCACCAGCATCGACCGCAGCCGCCTGGTGGAGCTGGCGTGGCGAGTGCCGCGGGCCACTGGCTCGGCCCAGACCGCCAGCAGCGGCAGCCTGCGCTGGCCGGTGGGCAAGGCCCCCGAAGTCGCCGGCCCGGTAGAACTGCGTATTCCGTTTGGGGTCGAACTGGTCGAGGTCCGCTGCGTGTTTGCTCTGGATGGCACGGCGACCGCGCGGACCCGCGGCACGGCGGTGATCAGCGCCATCGCCGGCGACACGCCGACAGTCTCCGTGGACCAGTGCGGCAGCCCAGAACCTTAGAAGGTGTTTACATACAACTAGTACTTCAAACCCCAATTTCGTTCCGGGTTCCGGAACGGACGTGGTTTGGGGTACGGAGAAAGACCCAGCAGTAGTAGCCAAGACCTGTGAACAAGAGCCGGGTGTAACCCGGTTCGAATTAACGGTCTTGGGTACTAGGGCTTGACGGGCGCCGCGGCTGGCTGGCCCGGGTTGGCCACTTTGTGCTTCTTGTACTCTTCTTGGTAGTAGCGCTTCTGGTCGGCCTCGCTCAGCTCTTTGCCGCCGTCTTCGTAGCGGCTGGGGCACTTGACCGTCAGGTTGCTGGCCACCAGCGTGCCTTCTTCCAAGCGACCCTGGACGATGGCGTCGCGGCCCTCTTCAAACGGGTCGGGCAGCAGGCGATCGTAGGCGATCGTCAGCTTGTGGCCTTGGCCGTCTTCCAGATCAAAGCGGAATGTCTTGCTGGCCGGCTCGCCGCGCACGCTGCCCTTGGCGACCTTGCCGGCCACCTTGATGTCGCGGCCGGCTGCCTCCGCACCAGCGGTAGCCAGTTGTTCTAGCGAGTAATTGTACATTCCGGCGCCACCTGAGGTGCTGGTGCCAACCACGGCAAGGCCAATGGCCACCACCGCAACCACGATCACCATCGGCGCCATGGACTTGCTCTTGCGGCGCGGGGCGTCAGCGGTGCCGGGCTGACCGACGGCGGCAGAAGGCCTTGGGGAACTGGCGGCTCCGCCGGCGCTGTCAGCGGATTCGGTTCCGGGGTCTTGGGTCGACATAGGCAAACCTCTGGGCAGAGACAGGCAAGGGAGCAGGGCCAAATCAGACGCAGCACAACGTTGGCGCCGGGCAGTCCGCGGTACAAGTGTAGGCTGCGCCGGCCCCAAGCGCCACCGATTGTGACAATTCGCTGGCAATCCGTGGCCAACAGCCCAAACGTTAGGATTTGTGAGGTTGGGGCTTCAGCGTTGACACGGCGGGGAACAATTCGGCACCTTACAGGAGATTGCCTCGCAGTCAGCAGATGAGCAACGGTGTAGCCCGAAGGTCCAAGAGGAGTCCCGATGAACCGAACTAAGCGCTGGTGGATGAAATGGTTGACAACAGTAGCGGTAGCTTCCACTGCTGCAGCCTGTGGCGAAGATGAGGCGCTGGTGAGCGGCGAGGCGGTCGATGCCGCTGGCGGCGGCGGCTCGGATGTTTCGGCGGTCGACAGCGCAGGGGCCGATGCCGACGCCACGGCGGGGACCGACGCAAGCGCAGGCACCGATGCGATCACCGGCACCGATGGCACCGCGGGCACCGACTCGGACACCGCAGGCACCGACACCGACACCACCGGGACCGACGCGGGCGCCGCCGACGGCGATGCCCTGCCAGGCGACGCCACCGCTGCGGACGCAACCGGCACCGACTCCGATGCAAGCCCCGGCGACACCGCTGGCACCGATTCTGACGCGGGCCCTGGCGATACCACCGGCACCGATTCTGACGCGGCCCCTGGCGATACCGCCGGCACCGATTCGGACGCGGGCCCTGGCGACACCACCGGCACCGATTCGGACGCGGGCCCTGGCGACACCGCCGCGCCTGACGCTGACGCCACCCCTGGCGACACCACCGGCGGCGACACGGGCGGCGGCGACACGGCCCCGCAGTGCACCAAAGCCGCCGACTGCCCGGCCGCAACAGAGGCCTGCTCGGTCAGCGTTTGCAAGGCCGGTGTCTGCGACGTAGAAGCCGCTGCCGATGGCGCCAGCTGCAGCGATGGCAACTCCTGCACCGACGGCGACGCCTGCAAGGCCGGTGTCTGCAATGCCGGTGCCGCCAAGATCTGCGACGACGGCAATCCCTGCACGACTGGGGCCTGCGACGCCGCTTCTGGTCTGTGCTCCAGCCTGCCCATCGACGGCACCCCCTGCGACGACGGCAACACCTGCACCAGCGGCGACGCCTGCGACAAGAATGGCCAGTGCGCCGGCGGCGCCGCGGTCAAGTGTGACGACAGCAACCCCTGCACCGACGACGCCTGCGACCCCGCCAAGGGCTGCGGAGCGACCAACAACACCGCCGCTTGCGGGGCCGACAACAAGTGCCTGACCGGTGGCGTCTGCAAAGACGGAGCCTGCGGCGGCACCCCCGTGACCTGCGACGACGGCAACCCCTGCACCAAGGATTCCTGCGACAGCAAGCTGGGCTGTGTGGCCTCGGCCTTCTCTGGCGTGCCCTGCGAAGACGGCAATGCCTGCACCGATGGCGACCTGTGCACCGACGGCAAGTGCGCTGCGGGCAAGGCCAAAGTCTGCGACGACGCCAATCCCTGCACCGACGACAAGTGCGACCCCAAGACCGGCTGCGCCAGCACCGCCAACACCGCGGCCTGCGACGACGGCGACAAGTGCTCGGACAAAGACGCCTGCAAAGACGGCAAGTGCAGCGCCGGGGCCGCGCTGAAGTGCGACGACGCCAACCCCTGCACCGATGACAAGTGCGAGCCCAAGACCGGCTGCGTCGCCAGCAACAACACCCTGCCCTGCACCCTGGGCACCGCCTGCGAGTCGGGCGCGTGCAGCGCCGGTAAGTGCGTTGCCACCGGCAGCAAGAGCTGCGACGACGGCAATCCCTGCACCAAAGACAGCTGCGACGCCGCCAAGGGCTGCATTAGCGCCGCGGTGGCCGATGCGACCGTCTGCGCCAAGGGCGACCTGTGCATTACCGACAGCGTGTGCAAGGTTGGCAAATGCGAGGCCGGAGCCAAGACCGTGTGCGATGACAAGAACGTCTGCACCGATGATCTGTGCGACGGCAAGCTGGGCTGCAACTTCTTTCCCAACACCAAGCCCTGCGAAGACGGCAATGCCTGCACCGTGGGCGACAGCTGCGCAGTGGTAGCTGGCCAGGGGGCCAAGTGCAACGCCGGTAAGCCCATCGACCTCAAGACCTGTGACGACGGCAACGCCTGCACCGTGGACTCCTGTGACCCCGCCAAGGGCTGCGTGCAGACTGCAGTGGCCGGCAGCCCCGTCTGCGATGACGGCAACAAGTGCACCACCGGCGAGACCTGCTCTGCCGGCAAGTGCCAGAACGGCAAGGCGAGTCTGTGCGACGACGGCAAGGTCTGCACCACCGACAACTGCGACCCGGCGACCGCCAACTGCTCGTGGACCCAGTCCAACGGCATCTGCGACGACGGCGACGGCTGCACTGCCACCGACACCTGCGTCAACATGGTCTGCAAAGGCACGCCTGTGGTCTGCGATGACAAGAACGTGTGCACCGCCGATTCCTGCGACAAAGCCAGCGGCAAGTGCGCCTTTGCGCCGCTGAGCATTGGCAGCTGCGATGACGGCAACCTGTGCACCAGCACCGACGTCTGCACGGCCGGCAAGTGCGGTGGCAAGGCCGCCACCTGCGACGACGCCAACCTCTGCACCGATGACAAGTGCGACCCGGCCACCGGCAAGTGCTCCAGCACCGCCAACACCGCCCCCTGCGGCGGCGCGGACCTGTGCACCACTGGCGGCATTTGCGCCAACGGCGCCTGCCAGCCCGGCTCGACGCCCAAGTGCGATGACAAAAACCCCTGCACCATTGACGCTTGCGATGCCAAGACGGGCGCCTGCTCGGCCAAGGCCGGCAATGACGGCACCAGCTGCGACGACGGCGCCAGCTGCTCAAGCGCCAGCGAGTGCCAAGCCGGCATTTGCGCTCCGAAGACGGCCTGCCAGTTCAGCGCCACCAAGTTTGACTGCGGCAGCAACCCAGGTTGGACCATTGTGACGCCGGCTGCTCAGGCGCCGGCCCAGAACCGCAACGTCAAGTGGGCCATCGACAACACGGCTGGTGTCAGCGGCGCCGACGGCTGCTCGATGAACTTCAATGACGGCAGCGACTACTGCGACCCCGTTGGCGGCGGCTTCTGCCAGCTGCCCACCGGCACCGCGACTTCACCGGTCATCGACCTGACTGGCGCTTCGGTGGGCAACCTGCCGGCGTGGGCCCTGTTCGACATCTACTACGACGTGGACATCATGACCGGCAACAGCACGGGCTGGAATGCACCCAAGGTCGCCCTTGTGGATACCGGCAACAACAACGCGGTGCTGGCCAGCTGGGTGTTGCCCGTGACCAACAACGACATCAACGTGTGGAAGAAGGCCTACAAGCTGCCGCTGACCGCTGGTTTGGGCAAGAAGGTGGCGCTGCAGTTCTCGATCAACCTGCCCTTTACCGGCTTTCAGTGGAACTTTGACCAGGGCAACCAGGGTGACGGCGTCTTTGTCGACAACTTCAAGGTCGAGGCCGGCTATGTGGCGGAGACCTGCGGCGACGGCATCGACAACAACAACAACGGCCAGACCGACTGCGCCGACAGCGCCTGTGCACAGACCCTGGGCTGCTGCGCCGCCAACGACTCCTGCGCCGCCTCAGCCCTTGTCAAAGAGGACTTCGCCTGCACCAACACCAGCTGGAACTACGCATCCAGCAGCCAGTCCGTGGTCTGGAACGTCGACAAGACGCCAGCAGCCCCTCTGCCCAAGACTGGCGAGTGCAGCCTCAACTACAATGACGCCGTTGACTACCAGCCGGGCGGCGGCGGCACGGTCGGCGGCGCGGCCAGTTGGAAGACGCCAGTCGATCTGGGCAAGGCCAAGGCTGCCGTGGCCGTCTTCTGGGCCTATCTCGACACCGAGGGCAACAACAACAACGGCGGTGCCTTTGACCGCTTGTATCTGCAGGTCACCAGCGACAACTACAACGGCTGCCAGTGCGGCGCCAATCAGTCCTGCAGCCAGCAGAACAACACCTGCAACACCAACAATACCATGACTTACACGGTGCCCAAAGACGTGCTCAAGACTTGGAAGCAGTTCAGCGTGGACCTGACCAAGTTTGCCGGCAAGAGCGTCAACTTCCGCTTCAAGTTTGATTCGTCTGACAATAACACCAACAACTTGCCCGGCGTATTTGTCGACGACTTGCGCATCTACGGGCAATAGCCTTCTTTCAGCCGGTCCAAGGCGTTTCCAGCAGCTTGCGGCTCCTGGCAGGTTCTTTGAACGGGCTGACAGTGCACCACCCGCGGGGTCGCTTCCAGGCAGCTGGGACCGGCCCCGCGGGCGTTTTGGCGTTTGGCGCTGGCAAGGCGCTGTGGGCCGCAAGGCGGGTGTGGCCGGGCTTCTAATGGTCGGGGAATGCGGGTATCCTATTGCGCGTTTTCGGCTCGGCTGCCTGAGCCGATCCGACCCCTCGACAGGTGTCGCCCTTCTGCCCCCTGCCCCCACTTTTCTGCAAGGAGTCCGCCGTGCTAGAAGCCTATCGCCTGCATGTTGCCGAGCGCGCCGCGCTGGGGATCCCGCCGCTGCCGCTGACCGCCGCCCAGACCCAGGCCCTGACCGAGCTGCTGCTGCAACCGCCTGCGGGCGAAGAAGCGCTGCTGGTTGACCTGCTGACCTATCGCGTGCCGGCAGGGGTGGACGACGCCGCCAAGGTCAAGGCCAGCTTTCTGGCCGCGGTGGCGCAAGGCAAGCTCCAGTCGCCGCTGGTCAGCCGCATCAAGGCCACGCAATTGCTGGCAACGATGCTCGGCGGCTTCAACGTAGAGCCCCTGATCGGCCTGTTGAGCGATGCCGAGTGCGGCGCCACAGCGGCCGAGGGTCTGTCTCACACGCTGCTGGTGTTTGATTTCTTTCACGATGTCCGCGAGCTGGCGACGGGAGGCAATGCCAACGCCAAGAAGGTGCTGCAGAGCTGGGCCGACGCCGAGTGGTTCACCAGCAAGCCGGCCGTGCCGGAAAAAGTGACCCTGACGGTGTTCAAGGTCCCGGGCGAGACCAATACCGACGACCTGTCTCCGGCCCCAGATGCCTGGAGCCGCCCGGACATCCCGCTGCACGCTCTGGCGATGCTCAAGAACCCGCGCCCCGGCGTCGCCGACAAGCCCCTGGAGCAGATCGCCGAGCTCAAGAAGAAGGGCCATCCGGTTGCCTACGTGGGCGATGTGGTCGGCACCGGCTCGTCGCGCAAGTCGGCGACCAACTCGGTGCTGTGGTGGACGGGCGATGACATCCCGTACGTGCCCAATAAGCGCTATGGCGGCTACTGCCTGGGCAACAAGATCGCGCCGATTTTCTTCAACACCCAGGAAGACGCCGGTGCCCTGCCGATCGAGATGGACATCGGCAAGCTGGAGACGGGCGACGTCATCGACCTGCACCCCTACGCCGGTCAGGCTTTCAAGAACGGCGAATTGATCAGCGAGTTCAAGGTAAAATCTGAGGTGCTGTTTGACGAAGTGCGCGCCGGCGGCCGCATCCCCCTCATCATTGGCCGCGGGCTGACCACCAAGGCGCGCGAGGCTTTGGGCCTGCCTGCCTCGACGCTGTTCCGCTTGCCGACCAGCCCCAAGGACACTGGCAAGGGCTACACCCAAGCCCAGAAGATGGTGGGCAAGGCCTGTGGCGTGGTCGGCATCCGCCCGGGGACCTACTGCGAGCCCAAGATGACGTCGGTCGGGTCTCAGGACACCACCGGCCCCATGACCCGCGACGAGCTGAAAGACTTGGCGTGCCTTGGGTTTTCTGCGGACTTGGTAATGCAGTCTTTCTGCCACACCGCCGCCTATCCCAAGCTGGTAGACGTCAAGATGCACCACGAGCTGCCGGCCTTTATGGCCAACCGCGGCGGCATCTCTCTGCGCCCGGGCGACGGCATCATCCACAGCTGGCTCAACCGCATGCTGCTGCCCGATACGGTGGGCACCGGCGGCGACTCGCACACCCGCTTTCCGATTGGCATTTCCTTTCCGGCGGGCTCAGGGTTGGTGGCGTTTGCCGCGGCGACCGGCGTCATGCCGCTGGACATGCCGGAGTCGGTGCTGGTGCGCTTCAAGGGCCAGATGCAGCCGGGCGTGACGCTGCGCGACCTGGTCAACGCGATTCCGCTGTGGGCCATCAAGCAGGGCCTGCTGACCGTAGAGAAGAAGGGCAAGAAGAACGTATTCTCTGGGCGGATCATGGAGATCGAAGGCCTGCCCAAGCTCAAGATCGAGCAGGCCTTTGAGCTGAGTGACGCATCGGCGGAGCGCTCTTGCGCTGGCTGCACGGTCAAGCTCGACGCCGAGCCCATCACCGAGTACCTCAACTCGAACATCGCCCTGCTGCAGTGGATGATCGCCCAGGGCTATGGCGATGTGCGGTCGATCGAGAGGCGCATCGCCGGCATGCAGGCCTGGCTGGCCAAGCAAGAGCTGCTGAGCGCCGACGCCGATGCCGAATACGCTGCCGTCATTGAGATCGACCTGGCCGAGATCAAAGAGCCGATTGTCGCCTGCCCCAATGACCCCGATGACGTCAAATTTCTTTCAGAAGTCGCTGGCGACACCATCGACGAAGTCTTCATTGGCTCGTGCATGACCAACATTGGCCACTTTCGCGCGGCCGCCCGCGTGCTGGATGGCAAGACCGACCTGCCCACCCGGCTGTGGATCGCCCCGCCGACCAAGATGGACCAGAGCCTGCTCATTGAAGAGGGCTACTACGGCATCCTGGGCCGCACCGGCGCGCGCATGGAGCTGCCCGGCTGCTCGCTGTGCATGGGCAACCAGGCGCAGATCCGCAAAGGCAGCACGGCCATCTCGACGTCTACGCGCAACTTTCCCAACCGCCTAGGCATCGACACCCGGGTGTACCTGGGCTCGGCCGAGCTGGCCGCGGTGTGCGCGCTGATGGGCAAGCTGCCTACGCCGGCCGAGTACCTGGCCCAGGTGAGCATGCTGGCGCCCAAGGCCGCAGACATCTACCGATACATGAACTTTGACAAGATCCCTGGCTACGCAGTGTCGTAGCCCCCAAGAGGCCCAAACAACACCGCCGCCCTTCCGAAGCATGCTCGGAAGGGCGGCGGTGTTGCTTTTGGCGAGGCTGGAGGCGGAGCGCTAGGAGCCTGTCGGAGCAATGCCGTCGCCTACGGATAACTAGTTAAAACTATTGAACCAGCCGCAGCATCCGACAGGGTCCTAGGGCGATCGTCTTGCGAGCGCCCAGGCGGGCGAAATGTTGGAATTCACTTCCAATATTTCTTGCCCGACTGAAAAAAACGCAAAATGGCACGGAGCCTGGCGGGGATTATCCCGACAGGCTCCTAGCTCCCACCGGTGCTCAGCTCAAGGGCGCTGCGAGGTGGGTCGCCCTGATCTCCGAGGTGGGTGCGCACGCGCCTGCCTACTTGGCAGTCAGGCCCTTTTCGGTGATCGCCCACCAGCACCAGCGGCCTTCCGCGGTACGGCTGATGAGCCCTTCCCTCTCTAGCTTGGGCATCAGGTTGAAGATGTTCTCTTTGCTGATGTGCCCGCCCTTGGGCTGCATCTCGTGGAGTTCTGCAGTGGTGATCTCGCGATCGACGTACTTCTGTAGGGTTGAAAGCACGTGGTCGCGAGCGGTGCCGGTCTTCTTTGGCATGACGAGAGTCCTTTGGCAGCGCGGGTGCGCGGCAATTGGCACATACCGTGCCACCGATCATCTCAAAACAGCAAGGCCTATCAGCGCGGCCGGCGAATTGCCGCTTGGGCCGCCGCCAGCCGTGCTACCGGCACGCGAAACGGCGAGCAGCTGACGTAGTTCAGGCCGATGTCGTGGCAGAACACCACAGAGGTGGGCTCGCCGCCGTGCTCGCCGCAGATGCCGATCTGCAGGTTGGGGCGGGTGGCGCGACCCTTGGCGATGGCGATCTTCATCAGCTCGCCGACGCCAGCCTGGTCGATCTTCTGGAAGGGGTCGGCGGCAAAGATCTCCTGCTCGACATAGGCGCTCATGAAGCCCTTGGTGTCGTCGCGCGAGATGCCGCAGGTGGTCTGGGTCAAGTCATTGGTACCAAAGGAGAAGAACTCTGCGGTCTTGGCGATGGCATCGGCCGTGACGCAGGCGCGCGGCAGCTCGATCATGGTGCCGACCAAGTAGTGCAGCTTGACGCCGGCCTCGGCGATGACTTCGTCGGCGATGGTGCGGGCCTGGGTGCCCGTCAGGATCATCTCTCTCTCAGTGCCCACCAGCGGAATCATGATCTCTGGGCGCACCGGCAGGCCTTCTTTGACCAGGTCGCAGGCTGCTTCGACGATGGCGCGGATCTGCATGGCGTAAATGGCGGGAAAGGTGATGCCCAGGCGGCAGCCGCGGTGGCCGAGCATGGGGTTGGACTCGTGCAGGCCCTCAATGCGGGACTCGACTTCCTCTGAGCTGACCCCCAGTTCCTTGGCGACTTCGGCGACTTTGGCCGCAAAGACTTCGGGCTTGAGCGCTTCGCGAGAAGGCAAGAACTCGTGGAGCGGCGGGTCCAGCAGGCGCACGGTGACGGGCATGCCGGCCATCGCCTTGAAGATGCCGTAGAAGTCGCCTTTCTGCATCGGGAACAGCGACTTGAGCGCCTCGTCGCGGTCATGGGCATTGGTGGCCAGGATCATCCGGCGCACGTGAAGGATGCGCTCTCCCTGGAAGAACATGTGCTCGGTGCGGCACAGGCCAATGCCCTCGGCGCCAAAGCGAACCGCGGTGGCGGCCTGGCTGGGCGTATCGGCGTTGGTCCACACCTGCATCTGGCGGTACTGGTCGGCCCAGCGCATCAGATTGGCAAACTGCTTGTAGCTGTGGGACTTGTCTGCGGGCAGCTGGCCATCCAGCACCTGCTGCACCTCGCTGGCCTTGGTGGGCAGCGAGCCGACGATCACTTCGGCGGTGAAGCCGTCGATCGACAGCCAGTCTCCCTCTTTGGTCACGGTGCCGGCCACTTCAAGCTGCTCGCGGTCGTAGTCGATGTTCAGGGCGCCGCAGCCGACGATGCAGACCTTGCCCATCTGGCGGGCCACCAGCGCTGCGTGGCTGGTCATGCCGCCCTGGGCAGTCAGAATGCCCTGCGCGGCGTCCATGCCGCGAATGTCTTCGGGGCTGGTGAACTTGCGGACCAGCAGCACCTTCTCGCCGCGCAGGCGCCATTCTTCGGCGTCGGCAGCGTGAAAGACCACCCGACCCGAGGCGCCGCCCGGTCCAGCCGGCAGGCCCTTGGCGATGATCCGCCCTTCATTCAAGGCGATCTTCTTGGCCTCCTGGTCAAAGATCGGCGCCAGAAACGCGGCGATGCCATCGGCCTCTGGGCGCAACAGCGCGGTTTTCTCGTCGATCAGGCCCTCTTCCTCCATGTCGACGGCGATGCGCGCCGCGGCAAACGGGTGGCGCTTGGCCGTGCGGGTCTGCAGCATCCACAGCTTCTTGTCTTCAATGGTGAACTCGAAGTCCTGCATGTCGGTGAAGTGGCGCTCCAGGCGCTTGCAGGTGTCGATGAGCAGCTTGTAGGCCTCGGGCAGCAGCACTTCGAGCTCGGGCAGCGGCCGCGGAGTGCGGGTGCCGGCCACCACGTCTTCGCCCTGGGCGTTCATCAGGAATTCGCCATAGATGCGGTTGTCTCCCAAGGCCGGGTCGCGGGTGAAGCCAACGCCCGTGCCGCTGGTCTCGCCGCGGTTGCCAAAGACCATGGTCTGGACGTTGACGGCGGTGCCCCACTCGCTGGGGATGCCGTTCATGTGGCGGTAGTGAATGGCCCGGTCGTTCATCCAAGACTGGAAGACGGCGCCCAGGGCCCCCCACAGCTGCTGCCAGGGATCCTCTGGAAACTCAATGCCCAGGCGCTGCTTGATCGACGCCTTGAACTGGCCAACGATGTTGCGCAGGTCGTCAGCCGTCAGGTCGGTGTCAAACTTGGCGCCGGCTTGGTGCTTGACGGTCTCTAGGATGACTTCAAACGGATCGTCCCGCTTCTTGTCTTTGGGCTTGAGGCCCATCACCACGTCGCCGTACATGGCTACAAAGCGCCGGTAGCTGTCCCAGGCAAAGCGGGCGTTGCCGGTGACCCGGGTCAACCCTTCTACGGACTCGTCATTCAGGCCCAGGTTCAAGATGGTGTCCATCATGCCCGGCATCGACGCCCGCGCCCCAGAGCGCACCGAAAACAGCAGCGGATTGGCAGAGTCGCCAAAGCGCCGGCCAATGGCCTTCTCTACCACGGCCACAGCGCCGCGGACCTGGGCATCCAGCTCTGCGGGATACTGCTGCTTGTTGGCGTAGTAGGTGGTGCAGACTTCAGTGGTCAGGGTAAAGCCGGGGGGCACCGGAATGCCAAGCTTGGTCATCTCTGCCAGGCCCGCGCCTTTGCCGCCCAGCAAGGCTTTCAGCTGCGCATCGGTTTGCTCGGGGGCGTGGTCAAAGGGATAGACGTAGATCTTGGTCATGGAACTCTCCTCTGGGGCCTTGCGGTGGCGTTCAGGTCGTCTTGGTCCCGCGCTGCCGAGCATCGCTTGGCGCGCAGCCGCGGAGACGAGGGCAACCTACGACTAGGCGCTGAGCCGGTCAACGCACTGCGCGGCCGTTTGGCAAGGCGGTGACAATGGCGTGGTGGCCGCATGCAAACCTGTGGCACAGACTCGCCTGAGGCGGGCCGCTGGTCCTGCCGTCTCGCAGCCTCTGCCTTTACTATCAACGTAGTAACAGAAAATTGAGGGCTCGCAGCAGGGGGGCGACAGGAGACCGCAGGCGAGAGGCGGCAGCGGGCTGGCGATCGACCGGCGGCGCCGCTGGCTGTGCAGACTCAACCCAGCGAGTCAACCTAGCGAGTCAACCTAGCGAGTCAACCTAGCGAGTCAACCCAAGCCCCCCAACGACCCTTCTGGCGGCGCGGTGGGGGACCAGCAGTCTTTGGGAAGCTGCGGCTAATTCTTCGCCGACCACGTTAGCGTGTAGCTGCCACAGATGGCCGCGGCCTTGGGGGTCACGTTGACCCACACCTTGCCGGACTCGCTGCCCAAGCCGCCAAAGGAGCAGCTGGGGCTGACCTTGGCAAAATCGCTGGCGGTACCTGCGTTTTTTGAGCAGCAGCCGTGAGAGCCATTGGGACCGCCAGAGACCTCAGAACCATCGGTGCAAGACAGGTTGTCATCGCCAAACTTGGCACCATTGCATTGGAAATAGACGCACAGGTCGTAGTCGGCGGCCATGCTGTCGATGCGGGCGCTGGGCTTGATGGTGCACCCCGTCTTGTCGTCGGCTTGGTAGCTATACCAGTCGCTCTCTCCGGCCGGGCTGATGGTCACTACCGCGCTGCCGGCGGCGTCGCAGTCGGTCTTGTTGGGCAGGCTGGCCGGCGCCGTGGAGGAGTTGGGCTCGTAGGCGTCGGCGGTGGAGGTGCCGGTGCACTTGCCAGAGACGCAGTTGTCATTGGCGGTGCAGGTAGAACTGTCACTGCACAGCAAGCCGTTGGCCTTGGGCTTGGCCTGGCAGGTGCCGTTGACGCAGGCCCCGTCATTGCACTGATCGGCCTTGCTGGAGCAGTCCAGGATCTTGCCGGCGCACTTGCCACTGGTGCAGATGTCGGCGGTGGTGCAGGCGTCGCCGTCGCTGCAGGTAATTCCGTTGGGCTTGGACTGGGCAAGGCACTGACCGGCGCTGCAGACGCCCGTGGCACAGCCGCTGGTCAAGGCAGAGCAATCCACGGCTTTGCCGGCGCAGCCGCCGGCTCCGTCGCAGCCATCCAGCTGCGTGCAGGCATTGCCGTCGCTGCAAGTGCTGCCAGCGGCCTTGGGCACGGCCGCACAGGCGCCGGTGACCGGGCTGCACAGGCCGGTCGAGCAGGCAGAATCCAGCGAAGAGCAGGACTTCTGCGCGCCCTTGCACTGGCCGCCGCTGCAGGCGTCGCCAGTGGTGCATGGATTGCCGTCGCTGCACACCAACCCGTCTTTGGTGACCCAGGCGGTGGTGGAGGTCTTGGGGTCGCAGACCTGGCAAGGATTGGCGGGGTTGACGGCGCCCGCCAGTGCGCACTTTCCAGCAATCTTGCACAGGCCAGCGCCAATGCCGTGGCTGCAGCCCCCCGCACCGTCGCACAGGTCGGCCGTGCAGCTGTCGCCGTCGTCTGGGCACGCCGTGCCGAGCTTGGCCGGGGGATGCTGGCACGCGCCGCCGCTGCACTGGTCGTCGCTGCAGGGGTTGCCGTCATCCTGGCACGCGCTGCCGGCCGGAGCGTCGGGATGCTGGCACGCCTTGCCCTGGCACTGGTCCAGCGTGCAGGGGTTGCCATCGTCGCTGCACGCCGTGCCTGGGGCGGCGTCCAAGTGTTCGCAGGCTTTGTCGACGCATTGGTCCAAGCTGCAGGGGTTACCGTCATCGCTGCACGCCGTGCCGGGCTTGACGGCGGGGCCTACGCAGCCGCCTTGAGGATCGCAGGCGTCGGCCGTGCAAGGGTTGCCGTCATCGCAGACCTTGGGCTGGGCGCCCTGGCACGCCCCGGCCTGGCAGGTGTCGACCTGGGTGCAGAGGTTGGCGTCATCGCAAGGGGTGTTGACGGCTGGGGTCTGCTGGCACGACCCGTCTGAGTTGCAGCTGCCGGTGGTGCAAGGGTTGCCGTCCTCGCACAGGCCCTCGTCGGTCTGGCCGTCGCAGTCGTCGTCCTTGCCGTTGCAGGTCTCTGGCGCGGCTTTGGCGGCGCTGCACAGGGGCCCGCTGCTGTCACAGCCGCTGACCTTGCCCTGGCAGGTGCCAAATTCGTTCTTGCTTTCGCAGGCACTGGCGGCCACGTCGTCGGTCTTGCCGTTGCAGTCATCGTCCAGGTTGTTGCAGGTCTCAGCAGCGGCCGGCCCGACCGAGCAGTCGCTGAGCCCGCCGCCCTTGCAAGAGCGCTGGCCCACGCACGTGCCAAAATCGCTTTGCACGCTGCAGACCGTGGCCAATTCCTTGGCGCTGGCGGCGACGCTGCAGCTGCACTGGCCGCTGGTGGGCAGGCAGACGTTGCCGCCGCCGCCGGCTTTGCAGGAGTAGCCGCTGGGGCAGCTGTCTGGCTTGCCGGCGATGCAGGCGGTGGCGCAAAAACTTCCGTTGTTTCCTGATTTTCCTGAGGCCAGGCACACGCCGCCCATCAAGCCTGGGGCGTTGCAGTCGCCGGCCCCTTGGCACGGGTCGCACAGGCGCGCAAAGCTGGGTACGCACACGTTGACGATGTCAGAGCTGGGCGACTGCAGGCTGGCGCAGGTCCAACCCGCCGGGCACGCCCCTTGGCACAGCTTGCCGCACACCGGCCCGCTGCTGCCCTCTACGCAAAACCCGCTGTCGCAATCCACACCTTCGACGCAGGGCGCGCCAAACAGGCCGGGGTCGATGGTGTCTCCGCTGCTGTCGGTGCCGCCGTCTGGCTCTTGGCTATCGGGCTGGGCAGCAGCGTCGCCGCTGTCGGCCACGCCAAGATCGGGCAGCAAAGCGTCGGCAGGGTCGGTGCTGTCGAGCTGGGCGGCGTCGGCCCCGGCATCTGGCTTGGCGGCGTCGGAGCTCGCGGCGCTGTCAAACTTGGCCACCACGTCGGTCAGGCCCGAAGATCCCGCCCCTGCACCCGCGGCTTCTGAAGCGGTGTCGCTGCACGCCGCCAACGCCACGGTCCATGGCACTGCCCACGCCACTGCCGCCAGCTGCCACCCTGCCCGCCTGCCAGTTCCCATCGCGGCCTCCGCGCTCCACGGCGCCGGATGAGGCGGTGGGTGCATGGCCTAGAGGATGCCAGACTGGCGCCCGCGGGGCCAGACCAGTCGACCAAGCCGGCACAGGGGCAACCTAGAACGATGTCTCGCCAGTACCCCAAACCCCAAGTTCGTTCCGGGTTCCGAAACGAACTTGGTTTGGGGTACGGAAAAAGACCCAGCAGTAGGACCCAAGAGCTGTGAACAGCAACCGGGTGGAACCCCGATCGAATCAGCGGTCCTGGGTACTAGTGGTAGCTGTCTATCGGCGGGCAATCGCAGACCAAGTTGCGGTCGCCGTAGGCGTTGTCGATGCGGGCGACCAGCGGCCAGAACTTGAGCTCGCGCAGCCACGGCACCGGAAACGCCGCTTGCTGCCGGCTGTAGGGATGGGCCCACTGCTCCGCCGTGACCGCGTCCAGCGTGTGGGGGGCGTTCTTGAGCGGGTTGTCCTTGGCATCGCTGGCGCCGCTGGCGATCGCGTCAATCTCGGTCTTGATGGTGGTCATGGCCAGGATGAAGCGGTCGAGCTCGGCCTTGCTCTCTGACTCCGTGGGCTCCACCATCAGCGTGCCGGGCACCGGAAAACTCATGGTTGGCGCGTGGAAACCAAAGTCCATCAGGCGCTTGGCAATGTCATCGACTTCTACGTGGGGCTTGCAGGTCCGGGTGTCCAGGATGCACTCGTGGGCGACCAGGCCATTGTCTCCGCGGTACAGCACCGGGTAGCTGCCGTGCAGCAGCTTGGCGATGTAGTTGGCATTGAGGATGGCCACCTGGGTTGCCATTTTGACGCCGTCTGGCCCCAGCATGGCGATGTACATCCAAGAGATCGGCAGGATCGAGGCGCTGCCCCAGGGCGACGAAGAGACGGCGCCTATGGCGTGGCTGCCGCCGGTGCTGACCAGCGGGTGGCCGGGCAGGTAGGGCGCCAGGTGCTTGGCCACGCAGATGGGGCCCATGCCGGGGCCACCGCCACCGTGGGGAATCGAAAAGGTTTTGTGGAGGTTGATGTGGCAGACGTCGGCGCCGATGTCGCCCGGCCGGCACAGCCCGACCTGGGCATTGAGGTTGGCGCCGTCCATGTAGACTTGCCCACCAGCCGCGTGAATGACGGTGCAGACCTCTTTGATGGCCTCTTCAAACACGCCGTGGGTCGACGGGTAGGTGACCATCAGCGCTGCCAGCTTGTCTTGGTGCTGCAGGGCCTTGGCTTTGAGGTCGGCCACGTCGATGTTGCCGTGGCTGTCACAACCGACCACCACCACCTGCATGCCGGCCATGACGGCGGTGGCTGGGTTGGTGCCGTGGGCCGACTGCGGGATGAGGCAGATGTTGCGGTCCGCCCCGCCGCTGGCGTCGAGATAGGCGCGGATGACCTGCAGGCCGGTGTACTCTCCTTGGCTGCCGGCGTTGGGCTGCAGCGAACAGCCAACAAAGCCAGTGATCTCAGCCAGCCATGCCTGCAGATCGCCAAACAGCTTGTGGTAGCCGCGGGCCTGCTCTGGCGGTGCAAACGGGTGCAGCTTGGCGAAGCCGGGCATGGTAATCGGCAGCATCTCTGCCGCCGCGTTGAGCTTCATGGTGCAAGAGCCCAGCGGAATCATGCTGGTCGTCAAAGAAAGGTCGCGGGCCTGCATGCGGTGCAGGTAGCGCATCATCTCGGTCTCGCTGTGGTGGGCCCGGAAGACCGGGTGCTCCATGAAGTCGCTGCGGCGGGTCAGCTCGGCAAAGTGGTCGGCCGCGACCTCTACGCTGAGCGCGTCAATCTCGTCGATCGGCACGGGGTGGCCAGAGAAAGCGCTCAGAACCTTGGCCAATTCAGCGTGGTCGGTGATCTCGTCTAGCGCGATGCCAACGGTGCCATCGGCGTAGTCGCGCAGGTTGATGCGCTCTGTGCGGGCCATCTCCAGAATTCGCGGCGCGCCGGTGCCGGTGTCGACCCGCAGGGTGTCAAAGAACAGGCCAGGCTGCACAGAAAACCCGCGCCGGCGCAGCCCTTCTGCCAGCAGACGCGCCAACCGGTGCACCCGGGCGGCAATGTCGCGCAAGCCGTCTGGGCCGTGCCAGCAGCCGTAGAGGCTGGCCAGGATCGCCAGCAACACCTGGGCGGTGCAGATGTTGGAAGACGCCTTGTCGCGGCGGATGTGCTGCTCGCGGGTCTGCAGGGCCAGGCGCAGGGCGCGGTTGCCCTTTGCGTCTACAGACACGCCGACCAGGCGGCCGGGCATGGCGCGCTTGTAAGCGTCTTTGGTGGCAAAAAACGCGGCGTGCGGTCCGCCAAAGCCCAGGGGCACGCCAAAGCGCTGGGTATTGCCAACGGCGATGTCGGCACCCAGCTCGCCGGGAGGGGCCACCAGCGCCAGCGCCAGCAGGTCGCAGGCCATGGTGACCAGCGCGCCGCCTTGGTGGGCCCTTTCGATCAGCGCCTTGGGATCCTGCAGCTGCCCATAAGTGTTGGGATACTGCAGCAGCACGCCAAACACCGGCTGAGCGGCAAAATCGTGGCCAAAGGCATCGGCCTGCACGACCTCGATGCCGACAATCTTGGCGCGCGTCTGGACCACCGCCAGGTTCTGCGGATGCACGCCCACGTCGACCAGAAAGGCCTGGCGCTTGGGATTGGCCCTCTGCTGGCCCCAGCTGAGCGTCATGGCCTCGGCGCAGGCGGTGGCTTCATCCAGCAGCGAGGAGTTGGCGATGTCCAGGCCGGTCAGGTCTTTGATCATCGTTTGGAAATTGAGCAGGCACTCCAGGCGGCCCTGGCTGATTTCCGGCTGGTAGGGCGTGTACTGGGTGTACCAGCCGGGATTTTCGATGAGGTTGCGCAGCAGCACGGCCGGGGTCACGGTATCGTGAAAGCCCATGCCAATGAGCGAGCGGAACACCTGATTCATCGAGGCGTACTGCTCGATGTCGTGCAGGGCCTGCCCCTCGGTCCGCGCAGGCGGCAGATGCAGCGTGCCGCGAAAGCGGATGGCTTCTGGAACCGCGGCATCGGCCAGCGAGTCAAGCGAATCGTAGCCCAGCACTTGCAGCATCGCGGCGATGTCGTCGGGCCGCGGGCCCAGGTGGCGGAACAGGAAGCGGTCAGTCTGGCTCAGGGCGGTCATGGGCAACTCCACATCCCGGCGCTACCGGGCAGGTGGACGATTCTAGGCCACGGCGGCGCGAATTCAACAGCGCGGAGACCCAAACCCAGCATGGATTGTCAGGGTTGTATCAGCAAGCCAGAGCTACCAAGAAAACCAGTAGCCCAGGCCACCCCACGGCGAAACGTAGCGGTTGACCTCTTGATTCCACTGCGGCATTGCAACGCCGGCCACCAGCCCGGCCTGCACGGCAAAGCGCTGCCCCAGGCCATCGCCAAATTGCCAAGCAAACTCAAGAAGCCAGGCCGTGTACAGCCGGGTCAGGCGCGTCTCTTGGCAGGAGCCGCTGCAGAATTTCACCAGGCCATAGGGTAGCTCAGCGGTCAGGCCTGCCCAGCCGCGCAGCTCGGCCTCATCGTCGCCGTGCAAGCGCCGCCCGGCGCCAAGACTGGCAGACAGGCGTTGTCCCAGCGGGTTGACGCTGACCTGGCCCAGCCACTGAGGCCGCAGCGGCCACAGCGCCGAGACGCCCCACACGCCCAGGCCGCCGACCTGCCCGCCCAGCCACAGCCGGTGGTGGGTCAGCGCCGTCTCTGGCGCCCCCATGCGGGCGACAAACTGCAGCGCGGCGTGATCGGCAGCCTGCTGCACAGCGCCGGCCAGGGCCTGCTGCAGCTGGGCCTGGGAACCAACGTCGCCCAGCTGGACGTCGCCGTCGCCCGGCCCCTGGAACTGGCGGCTGCGGTCGCGCCGGTCAAAAACATGAACCACCAATCGCACTTGCAGAAGATCCCCGCGCACCTCTGCCCGCGCCCCCTTGAGCACTACCCGCACCGCAAACGGCGGGTCAAAGCGCGCCGCCGCCTTGCCAAAGGATTGGCGCAAGGCCTGCTCCAGCTCGCGCACCTCGACCGCGGCTTGCCAGGGCTTGGCCGGGCCGCTAAGGGCACAGCGCAGGGGCTGGGCCAGCGCCGAACCCACGTCGACCAAGTCCGGCCGCGGCGTCGGGTCGCGCAAGTCGATCCGGACAGGCTTGGGCAGCGCCACCTCGGCCGCCGCAGGCGCCGCAGCCACCAGCAAACTCAGGGCAACCAGGGCAACAAGAAGCGGGAGGGCAGCCAATCGCCGCAACCCCAAGCTCGCGGCAATTTGTTTTGTGAACTGGCTTGGCAAAGTCTCAACAATTCCGACCGCAGCGTCCAATGCCGGTGAGCAAGGTCCATTTGCAGCGCGGATCGAACTGGCGGCTTTGGCATCTGGGCAAGGGCGTGGCATCCGGACCTCCGCCGCGATGGTGCGCCACAAGGCTGCAGCGGGCAAGGTCGCCGCCAGGGAGGGTGTCGGGGGCAGGTGCAGGTGCAGGTGCCCGACTACGGGGTGCAGCCTGGGAAGTTGACGTGCACGCAGGTGCTGTTGAAGGTATTGCAGACGTCTGCCGTACACTTGTTGTTGTCATTGCAGTCGCCATCGACCTTGCACTGCTGGTTGGGGTTGCAGCCAGCGATGGGAGCGAACAGGCAGGCGCCGTTGCTGCCGTTGCACAAGTTGGTGGTGCAGACATTGTTGTCTTCGCAGTCGGTGTTGACGGTGCACAGCGGGGTTGCGTTGCAGTTTTGCAGGTTCTGGTAGATGCAGGTGCCACTGTAGCTGTTGCAGACCTCCAGCGTGCACGGGTTGTTGTCATTGCAGTCGGCCACGGTCTTGCAGCCGGGGCCACAGCCTTGGATGGCCTGGTAGGTGCACAGGCCCGACTGCTGCTGGCAGGCGTCGGCGGTGCAGGTGTTGCCGTCAGTGCAGACCTTGGCGGTGCCAACACACTTGCTGGCCGCGCACTTGTCGCCGGTGGTGCAGTAGTTGTTGTCCGAGCATGCCGCGCCGTCACTGGAGGTTTGCAAGCACTTGCCGTTGCTGCAATTGTCGGTGGTGCAGACGTTGTTGTCGTTGCACTGGCTGTCTTGGCTGCAGCTGGCGTTGCATTTGGCGATCGGCTGGAACTGGCAGCTGCCAGGCTGGCCGCCGCCGGGGCCGCCGCCGCCCTGGTTGGTGCAATTGTCGGTGGTGCAGGGGTTGTTGTCGTTGCAGACCACGGCCTTGCCCACACACTTGCCGTCCGCGCAGGCATCGCTGGTGGTACAGGCGGCGCCGTCACTGCAGGCTGTGGCTGCCGGAGCGGCGGCGCTGACGCACTTGCCGGTCTTGGCGTCGCAGCTGTCCAGCGTGCAGGCGTTGTTGTCATTGCAGCCCACGGCCTTGCCAGAGGCGCAGCTGCCGGCGCTGCACAGGTCACCGGCGGTGCACGGGTTGCCGTCATCGCAGGCGGCGCCCGTCACCAGGGTATACAAGCACTTGCCAAGGGTGCAGGCGTCCACGCTACAGCCGTTGCCGTCGGCGCAGTCGGCCACGCTGGCGCAGGCCTTGCCGCACCCGCTGATGGCGCTGTGCAGGCAGCTGCCGCTGGCCTTGTCGCAGGAGTCGGCGGTGCATGGGTCCAGATCGTCACACGGAAAGGCCTTGCCGCTGCAGGTGCCGCTGACGCAGCTGTCGCTGACGGTGCACACGTTGTTGTCGTTGCAGGTGGCGCCGTCAATGCCGGTCAAGTGCACGCAGTTGCCGTTTTGGGTGTTGGCGTTGCACGCGTCGATGGTGCACGGGTTGGCGTCATCGCAGTTCTTTTGGACGCCGACGCAGACGCCGGCCTGGCACACGTCATTGATGGTGCACGGGCTGCCGGTGGCGCACTGGCCGCCGCTGGTGGGCGTGTAGGTGCACTTGCCCAGCAGGCAGCTGTTTTGGGTGCAGGGATTCTGGTCATTGCACTGGCCGTTTTGGGTGCACTGGTTGCCGCAATTGTTGACCGCGCTGTACTTGCAGGCGCCGGTGGCAGGGTCGCAGCTGTCAATGGTGCAGGCGTTGTCATCGTTGCACAGGGTGGGCGTGGCCAGGCACTTGCCGTTGCTGCAGGCGTCGCCGTTGGTGCACGGCTGGCCATCTGAGCAGGCCGTGCCGCTGGCCACCGCTAGCCATTTGCAGATACCGGTCGCGGCGTCGCACAAGTCCTGGGTGCACGGGTTGCCGTCATCGCAAGAGGTGGCCTTGCCGCCCAGGCAGCTGCCGCCCTTGCACAGGTCGCCGGCCGTGCAGGGGTTGCCGTCAGAGCATACGCCGCCGTCCGTCACAGAAGAGGCGCACAGCCCGTTGAGGCAGGCTTCGGTGGTGCACGGGTTGCTGTCATTGCAGTCGGTCGCCGTCAGGCACTTGCCACCGCAGCCAATCAGCGGCTGGTACTTGCAATTGCCAGAGGTCGGGTCGCAGGCATCGGTCGTGCACGGGTCCTTGTCGTCGCAGGTGACCGGCGAGCTGCCCACGCACAGGCCGCCCTTGCATGCGTCCACAATCGTGCAGGAATTTCCGTCATTGCATGGCAGGGAGCCGGTCACCGGCAGGCTGACGCAGGTGCCCAGGGCGGCGGCGCAGACGTCCTGGGTGCAGGGATTGCCGTCGTTGCAGGCCACCGGCTTGCCGATGCACACGCCCGAGGTGCAGGTCTCTTGGGTCGTGCAGGTGTTGTTGTCGGCGCAGACGGAGCCGGTCAGTGGCGCGTGGGTGCATTTGCCGTTGGTGCAAGCGTCGGTCGTGCAGACGTTGCCGTCGTTGCAGTTGTTGAAGCCGCCGCCACCGCCGCCGCCGCCGCAGTTGGTGTTGCAGTTCTGGATCTGGGTGAACACGCAGCTGCCGGTGTTGGGGTTGCAGACGTCCAGCGTGCAGCTGTTGTTGTCGTTGCAGGTCACTGCCGTGCCTGCGCATTGGCCGCCGCTGCATGCATCGGAGGTGGTACAAGGGCTGCCATCGCTGCAGGAGACGGCGCCGGTAACGGGGGGCGCGGTGCAGGTGCCGGTGGCGGGGTCGCAGCTGTCGGCAGTGCAGAGATTGGCGTCATCGCAGAGCTTTTGCGCGCCGGGCTGGCAAGACCCGCCCTTGCAGGCGTCGCCGCTGGTGCAGGCGCTGCCATCGCTGCAGCCCAGGCCATCGGCGCTGCTGTTGGCGCACTTGCCGGCGAGGCACTGGTCTTTGGTGCACGGATTCTTGTCTTCGCAGGCGCTGTCGGCCGTGCAGCCGCCGCCGCAGCCGGGGATGGCGCTGCTGAGGCACAGGCCGGTCTTGGGGTCGCAAATGTCCAGCGTGCAGGCGTTCTTGTCATCGCAGACGGGGCCGCCGCTGCCGCTGCACTGGCCGGACTGGCAGGTGTCGAGGGCGGTGCAGGGGTTCTTGTCATCGCAGGGCACGTTGTCGGCGCCGGCCACGGCAAAGCACTTGCCGGTCGAGGGGTCGCAAGCGTCTTTGGTGCAGACATTGGCGTCGTCGCAAAGGGTCGGCTTGCCGCTGCAGGTGCCCGCGGCGCAGGCGTCGGCGGTGGTGCAGGGGTTGTTGTCGCTGCAGGCGCCGTTGTTGGGGGTGTAGACGCACTTGCCCTGCTGGCACTGGTCTTGGGTGCAGGGGTTGTTGTCATTGCACTGCCCGCCGCCGCCGCCGCCCTGGCAGTTGGCGTTGCAGCCGGGGATCGCAGCGTGGGTGCACTGGCCGGTCGCCCCAAGGCAGGCGTCGGCCGTACAGGTGTTGCCGTCATCGCAGCTGTTGACCAGGCCGGTGCACGCGCCATTGGTGCAATTATCGCCAACAGTGCAAAGGCTGCCGTCTTCGCACGGGGTACCGCCCGCGGCTACGGTCGAAGCGCACTTGCCGGTCTTGGGGTCACAAGTATTCAGGGTGCAGGGGTTGCCGTCTTCGCAGACGATGGCGGCGCCGGGCGAGCACTTGCCACCAACGCAGACGTCTTGGACCGTGCATGAGCTGCCGTCTTGGCAGGTGCCGTCTTGCGGGGCGGCGGCGCATTTGCCAGACGCAGGGTCGCAGCTGTCTTTGGTGCACGGGTTCTGGTCGTCGCACGCCTGCGGGGCTCCTTGGCAGGCCTGGCCGCTGCAGATGTCTCCACTGGTGCAGGGATTGCCGTCGTCGCACTTGCCCCCCGGCAGCGCCGTCCAGCCGCACTTGCCGCTGGCGCAGGTGTCGGCCGTGCAGCCGTTCTTGTCTTCGCAGTCGCTGTCGGCCGTGCAGCTCTGGCAAGCCGAGATGGAGGCATGGCTGCACTGGCCGGTCGCAGCATCGCAAGTGTCTGCGGTGCAAGGCTTGCTGTCGTCGCAGTCGCCCGAGGCCTTACAGGGCGGCTGGCAGCCCGGCGTGCCCTGGCTGGTACACAGGCCGGTGGCCGCGTCGCAGCTGTCGGTCGTGCAGGGGTCGCCGTCATCGCAGGACTTGGAGGTCACCGTCTGGCAAACGCCCACAGCACAGGCCGCTTTGGTGACGCAGGCGCTGGCGGCTGGGCAGTTGCTGCCCTCTGGGGCTTGGTTGGCCTTGCATACCCCGTCGATGCAGGCCGCCACCTGGCAGGTGCCCACGGCGATCTTGCCGCCGCAGTCTTCTGCCACCTGGCAGGCGGCGGGAGGCAAATCCGGCTGATCCGCATCAGGTTGAGCCGAATCGGGCTGAGCCGTGTCGGGTTGATCGGCGTCGGGTTGGCCGGCATCGCTGGAGGTTGCGTCGCTGGCGCCGCTGTCGGGATCGGCTGGTGAGTCCTGATCGGTGGCGCCGTCAGCGCCCGTATCCGCAAGGACGGCGCCATCTGCTCCAGAAGCATCCTGCGCGGCGTCGCTCTGAACCGCTGCATCGACCGCGTCGGCTCCGACCGTGTCTGCCGTGGCCTCGCCGCTGACAACGGCATCTTCTTCACCACAGGCGCTCAAGGCGGTCACGGCGGCCAGGACGATCAGGAATCGATAGTTTTTCAGTTGCATAGGGAACCTCGGGACTGGGGCGAAAGCGCAGCATCGTCCAAAAAAGCTGTGTACCGGCGTGCAGCGCCGCCAGCAGCAGTGTAGCGCGCAGAGGATACCTGCTGGCAGTTACCTTACCTTTGAACACATTTCAACGCGGGCTGCGCGCTGCCAGCGGTGCCGGCTGGGTCAGTGGCGCGGGCCGCGGTCGGCGCGAGGTCAGACGCAGTAACACCAACGATTTCAATGATCAGACACTCCCCTGGGGAGTGTCGGTTGGCCACGCTGGCGAGCCGGTGTAGGATCACGCCGCTGACTTCTCAGCAGCTTGAGGGCCTATGCGCCGAACTTGCAGGTGGATGCTGGTAGTCTTTTGTATGACTTCGACGGCAGCGCCGAGCTATGCGCAGCAGGTTGCCCCGGTCGCAGCCTTGGCGGAAGAGGCTACCCCAGCCGCTGCCGCGGGGCCGCCGGTGGCGATGGCACCCGACACGGCCCTGCTGCGCCCCCTGCTGGAAGCTTTGGCAGCTCCTCCCGGCCGGCGCCCAGCTCTGCTCAAGGCGATTTTCGCTTCGGCGGATCCGCGGGCTGTTGCGGCCCTGCGCTATGCGGCGTTGCATGACCGCAACGTGGCGGCGGGCGAAGCGGCGATCCAAGAGCTGGGCGAAGTGCCTCTGCCAGAGGCGGTTAGTGCCCTTGTGGAGATCGCGGTTGGCGCCGAAGTGGGCCGATCTAACACCGCGGCCCTGGATGCCCTGAGCCGCCACGCCCACCCCAGCGGCCCGGACGCGCTCTACCGGTTGGCCGCCAACGCTAACCTGGACATGGAACTGCGGCGCTCGGCCGTTGAGGTTCTTGGCCGAGACCATCCGCGCCTGCTCACGGAACGCGGAATGCCCCCACTGGGCGGGTCGGCGCTGCTGGCGACCCTGGGCGGCGGCTACTTTGGCGGCTGGGCGCTGTCTTCGGTGGGCGACTTTGCGGGCAACCGCGACGCTGGCGCCATCGGCTGGGTCGCGGGCGCCGTGGTTGGCGCCGGCACGGGCTACATTTTTGGCCGGCAGCTCAGCAATGCCCGCCAGCAGTACTACATCAGCGCCTTGAGCTGGGGCTCTTGGATGGGCTGGCAACTGGCCGACGCGGTGGTCTACCAACCGCGCGATGAGTTTGGCGGGGAGCGCGTCTCGGCAGATGAGACCGGTCTGTCGCGGACCCGTGCGGCGCTGGCGCTGGCCGGAGAGCTGGCCGGGCTTGGGCTGGCGGCCCTGGGTGCCGACCGACTGAACCTGACCAGCGCCGACGTGTTGACCGCCGACGCGATGGGCGTGGCTGCCGCGCTGGGCACAGCCGGTGCCCTGGAGCTGATGACGCCGCAAGACGATTCGCGGGCCGGCTATGGAACGTTGCTGGTAGGCAGCCTGCTTGGCCTCAGTGCCGGCGTGCTGACGGCGCCAAACCTGCGATTTTCGCCCGGAGACATCGCCTTGACCACCTACCTGGGCGCAGAAGGTGCCTATTTTGGTGGCTTTCTGGCTGACGTTCTTCGCGATGAACGTCCAGAGTCGGGCGGAGTGCTGCTGGGCGGTGGCGCGGGTGTGCTGGCCGCGATGGCGATTGCCCAGAGCAGCGAACTGAGCATCGGCAGCGTGGGCGAGCTGCTGCTTCTTTCGAGCTACGGCAAGGCCCTGGGCGGCGGCATCGCCCTGCTGGCCGACCAGGAAAACGACACAGGCAAGCTCATCCATCTGGCGGGTGGCGCGGCTGGCATCGTGGCGGCGACCCTGTTTGCCGACGTCACACAGTATGAGAGCGGCGACCTGGCGATCGTCCCAGTCGCTACCGCGCTTGGGCTCTGGCACGGCGCCTGGGCCGGGGCAATCGTAGCGGACAATGTCAGCAACGGCAACGAGAGCCAGAAGATCGCTGGGCTGACTTTGCTGGGCGGCTCGCTGTTTGGCCTGGGCGGCGTAGCACTGGCTCAGAAGGTGAACTGGACTGGCTGGCAAGCCACCATGGGCAGCAGCGGCGCCATTTGGGGCGCATGGTTTGCCGGTTGGTCCTTGGCCCTGGAATCGGGAGATTCGATGACGGAAGCCGGCGGGCGGATGTTGGTCCTGACCGACCTGGGCTTTGCCGCAAGCGCAGTGCTGATGTCGCCCCTGGTGGACTTGGACCAGCGCATCATGGCCGGGGCCAACTTTGGCGGCATGGCCGGAGCTGGCTTGGCGGCGTTGTTTACGGCGATGTTCAGCAACGACAGCGACGCCATCATCCAGGCCAATCTGGGCGGCACTGCGGTGGGGCTGGTGTTGGGAGGCGTGCTGGCCAGCATTGCCATCTCTGACGACAAGCCAGCAGGGGCTTCCACGGCCTCCAGCTTTGGTCCGGACCTGCCCCAGTGGCTGCACTGGCCGTTTGACGCAGTGGCGGCGGTCCCGCACTCTGACCCCACCGGCAAGGTAGACGGCGTGCTGCTGCAGGCCATTGCGGTGTGGTGAGTCGAGCGCCCGCAGCCGCCCCGTCCGCACCAAGGGTGGGTCAGACATTGCCTAGGGGACTGTCCGACGCGCCGGGGCCGCTAGCGCCGCGGCTGCCCCCGACCGGCGATTCCCCAGCCGCCGTGCGGGTCAGACATTGCCTAGGGGACTGTCCGACGCGCCGGGGCCGCTAGCGCCGCGGCTGCCCCCG